>PBOD01000165.1 GCA_002724215.1 Gemmatimonadota bacterium
CAGGTCCGGCCCCGCCTGCCATTTTTCAAGGAGATCGACCACCGTGTTGCCACTTTTCGCCATTGTGATCCTGTGCATGGGCAGCGCCTACGCACAGCAAGACGCCCCTGCGCCCGCCCTCATTGGCTATGTCGATGGGAATCGCGATGGCATCAACGACCGCTTCAGCGACGCCGACGGCGACGGGATCGACGACATCAGCGCCAAGCCGTATCCGCACCGCTTTCGCTTTGTCGATGAGGATGGCGACGGCAAAAACGACCTGTTTATCGATGCCGATGGCGACGGGGTCAATGATCTCGACGGCCGCTTCCGCGACGAGGATGCCGACGGTTTCACCGACAATGTTCTCGACTTCGACGGCGACGGCATAAACGATATCACCGGCGCAAAATACGGTCCGCGCGGCCTCGGAGGCTATCGCTACGGTCGCGTCTTCGAGGAGCGCGGACATCGCCTCAAGCGCTTCCGTGACGAGGATGGCGACGGCATGCACGATCCCCTCAAAAGACTGCACCAGCGCCTGCGCCTGCACAAAGGACGCATGGATTTCTTCCTCGATGAGGATGGCGATGGCATCGACGACGCTCGGCTTTTGCGCCGCAAATCGGGCCTGCGGCCCACAATCCTGGACCAGGCGGATCCAAAGCTGGAAAAACGCCGACTGCAGCGCCTGCGCCGCTACGATCCAGAGCGCGAAAAGCGCAAGCGGGGAGGCCGCAATTGAAACGCCTGCTCGTCTGCCTCTTCGCGCTTTGCGCGCCTTCCGCAGCGCAAATTGTGCCCACGGTCAATCTCTACACGACGTATACCGACAATCTCTTCCTCAGCGCGAGTAAGCGCGGCGACCTAATCAACGCCGCCTATATCGACCTCGACTACATCTCCAGCGCAGACCTGGGTCTCTACTACTCGGGCAGCGCCAATGTCTTCAGCGACAACACCGACCTCTTCAGCCATCTGCACGCGTTGGGACTGAGTTTTTCGCACCCCTTGGGCAGTGACGGCCTGCTGCTAGCCGGGGGCGAGTTGGGCCTGCGGCTGGACCGCCCACTCTACAACTACCGCGACTTCGCCGTAGGCCGGGCTTTCGCCAGCCTCAAGGGCTACCTGCGCCCCGAACTACTCGCGCGCCTGAGCTACAACGCGCGCTACCAGCACTTCCTCAACGCCGCCGACTACACCTATCTCGAGCAGCGCATCGCCGCGCAGTTGACCCGCTACCTGCCCAGCCACACCACCCTGCAAATGAGCGGTGAGTTCGGTCTCAAGACCTATGCCCAACCGGCGGAGGCAGCACCATCCGCCAATCTATCCTCCCGCCCGGGACAGGACCGCAATCTGCTGCAATGGGTCGGTCGCACCAGGGTAGCCCAAGCGCTGGGCGCCAATACCGGATTGCAACTGGAGTGGGTTCTGCGCCGGAATCTCACCGGGCAGAGCCGCTTCGCCGCTCCGGTCTTCTACAATCCCGACGACGACCTCTTCGACGACCGCTACAGCTATCAGGGCGGACAAATCGGCACCACGCTCAAATACCTCGGACCGTGGCACAGCGAACTCGTCGGCCGTTTGCAGCGCGAGCACCGCGACTACGACAGCCGCCCCGCCTACGACCTCGACGGCTTCCCCACTGGACGCAGCGCCAGCGAGACGCGGCGATCCGCAAGCCTGGGCATAAGCCGCACTTACTATCCGGAAAACTCGCGGATCCAGCAGGTCGACATCGAAGTCGAGTGGCTCTACCGCACCATCGACTCCAACGACGCCTTTTACGACGCCAGCGCGCGCTCGTATAGTATGGGGATCCAGTTGGGATTTTGACAGCGGTGCATCCGCCGTCGCGCAAGCCGGTGCGCAAGTCCTGGCGGGTCACAGCGGCCGACCAGGACTTGCGCTCGGGTAGCGCGACGCTCTCGTCGCTCCCTGCTTACGCCCGACCCTCAATCGGGCCGCATTGGACTGCTGGCGCTGCGAATGCCGCCCTGGCGTTAGCGGCTGGGGCGCTCGGCCTCGACCGCAACGCGCGCCGGGCCTATTTCAACCGGTATTTTTTCAGCTTATAGCGCAGATTCCGCTCGGTCAGGCCGAGGATTTCCGCCGCGCGACTCTGGATGCCGTCGGCTTGCTCGAGCGCCTCGGCGATGGCCTTGCGCTCCAGCGCCTCTACCTGCTCGGCGAGCGTGCCTCCAGCAGCTACCGTCGGGACCTCCTCCGCACACATCTGCTGTACTTCGGACGGCAGTTCGGTTCGCATCACCACCTCACCGCGAGTCATCACCACCGCGCGCTCGACGATATTCTGCAGCTCGCGCACATTGCCCGGGTACCTATAGCGCATCAGCAGGTCCATCGCTTCCTTCGACACTTTGCGCACCGCCTTGGCGTTCTCATCGGCGTAGCGGGCGAGAAAATGCTCAACCAGCACCGGAATGTCGCGCTTGCGCTGACGCAGAGGCGGCAGTTGCACCGCAACCACATTTAAGCGGTAGAATAAATCCTCGCGAAATCCCTCCGCCGCCACCAGCGCCTCAAGATCGCGGTGCGTTGCGCCGATCAGCCGCACGTCGATCTCGCGCTCGACCCCGCTGCCGACCCGCTCGATCTTGCGCTCCTGCAACACCCGCAGCAGCTTGACCTGCACCTCGGCCGGGATCTCGGCCAGTTCGTCGATAAAGAGCGTGCCGCCATCGGCTTGCTCGAAGCGGCCGATGCGCTTTGCGGCGGCACCGGTGAAAGCGCCTTGCTCGTGCCCGAAAAGCTCGCTCTCGATCAGGCTCTCGTTGAGTGCGGCACAGTTGACGGCAACAAAGGGACCATCGGCCCTGGAACTGGCCTCGTGTATTGCCCTCGCCACCAGTTCCTTACCCGTACCGGACTCTCCCCTGACCAGCACGGTCGCCCGGCTCGGCGCGGCACGCGCTACAATATTGAGCGCCTCCTCCATCGCCGGGTCGCGGGCGATGATGCCGCCAAATTCGCTCTGGCCGCCGATCCGCTCGCGCAGCAGTTCGTTTTCCGACAGTAAATGCCGCCGCTCCAGCGCGCTATCGACGACCTGATCGAGTTCGTCGAGGTCGATCGGCTTCTGCAGATAATGGAAAGCCCCCTCCTGGATGGCATCGACCGCGCTATCGACCGTGCCGAAGGCGGTCACCAGCACCACGCCGATATCGGGATTGGTCTGCCGCGCCGCCGCCAACACGCCCATCCCGTCGAGTTCGGGCATCCTCAGATCCGTAACGACAAGGTCGACCGCTTGGGCGGTCAACAGCTCGACGCCTCGCTGCCCGTTTGCAGCCTGGAGGACGGCAAAGCCCCGCTTGCGCAAATAGCCACTTACCGCCTCGCGCTGGACATCCTCGTCGTCTATTACCAGAATGGTTTCACCGGCCATCTACAATCCCCTCGGCAACTGAATCGTAAAGCGCGTCCCCTCGCCGGGCGCGCTGTGCACCTCGATGCGTCCCCCGTGTTCGCTGACGATGCGATGAACCAGACTCAAGCCGAGACCGGTGCCCTCGGCCCTGGTCGTGAAGTAAGGGTCGAACACCCGTTCCAGTTCATCGGGCGGAATACCAGGACCACTATCGGCAACTGCGATCTCCACTCTATCATCGTCCAACAACTGCGCTGCCAACCGGATCGTACCCGTCGCCATTGCCTCAACCGCATTGCGCAACAGATTCAACAGGGCTTGCTGCAGCTGATCCGCATCGACCTCGACCGCGCCGAGCCCAGAAAAATCCCGCTCCAGCGCCAGACCGGCCGCCGCCACCTGCGGCTCGATTGTCGCCGCCGCCCGCTCCAACAGCTCGTCCAGATTGGCGCGCCGCTTTTGCAGCGCCGGCGGGCGGGCCAATTCCAGAAACTGCTCGACGATGCGATTGACTCTTTTGACCTCATCGGCAACCACGCCGGTCAGTTGCGCGTATTCGCCCCCATCGCGGCTGGGGCTAAATTCGCGCCGCAGCCGCTGCACTATGACGCCTATGGCATTGAGCGGGTCTCGCACCTCGTGCGCCACACCCGCCGCCAGGGCCCTATCGACGACAGGCGGTCGCGCCGGCGCAGGTCGGCTTCCATCGCCACTTTCTCGCTCAAATCCTGGATAACCAGTACCACCGTCGCGACCGCTCCGTCCGGATCGCGGACCTGGGAGCAGGACACCGCCAGCGTCCGCTCCTTGCCCGCGGTGTCTGCGAACGAGCAGGTATGGCCGACAAACTCCTCGCCGGCCAGCGCCCGGCCGGCTATTTGGTGCGGCCATACCCTGCGTAAATCCTCACCGCGGACCGCAGCTCCGTCGAGGCCCAATAGCTGCGCCGCGGCCCCGTTGCAGACTTCGATCCGCCCAGACGGGTCGGTGGCGACGACTGCGTCGGCCATCTGCGCCAGAATGCGGCTGCTGTAGGTCTGGATGCGGTTGTAGGCATCGCCGAGCAGGGCCAAATTCTGCCGCACCGTCACTGCCCCGGCCCCCACTGCGCCCAACAACAGCAACAATAAAACCAGCAGCGCCACTTGCTGTCGTCCGCGCCGCTCCTGCGCCCGTAGCGCCTCGAGTGAGAGACCGATCCGCAGCAAACCCAGCGTTGCGCCCTGCGGCCGGAAGGGCATCACCACTTCGAAGACCTCTTCGCCCTCGAAATCGACCAACCGCGAGGCCCCCACCTCGTCGATGAGTGCTTCGGCGAGAAAGGCATCGCCGGCAATGGGCTCGATCAACACCACTTCGTGCGATGCCGCCAGTAACCCGATGCTGTCTTGGAGTACCATGTAGACAACGCCCTGATTGGCGCCGATCTCCTGGATCAAACGCCCAGCTCCCGAACGAATGCGCAATTCTAACAGCCGCTCGGCCGAAGCCCGCACCACCACCGCACCGCCACCTGGGACCGCCACCGCCACTGCGAACAGTCTCGCATCCAGTTCGAAGAGCACCGCATCCTCAATCCCGCCCACAAGCGGCGCCAGCGCCTCGCGCCAATCCGCCCATTCCCCTGCCCCGACCCGCCCGCTTGAGGCGCGGATTACGGCGTCGCGATCGAGCCAGTCGATCCGCTCGAGATGATTGTCGCGAGCGATCCGCGCGAGCGCGGTATCGGGCAGCCCCTGCGCCGCCGCGCGCTCGGCAATCAGCCGGGCATTATCGAGCAACCGCTCGCCGACCAGCGCTTCCATATCGGCCTCGGCACGCAGCACATTTTCCTCGGCCCGCGACACGGCCTCGGCCAGCGAGCGGGCACCGCGCTCCATCGTCTCTAGGGTGGATTCGCGCGCCTGTTGCAGCCCGTAGTAGGCAAATGTCACCAGCACCAAGGCCAGCACCCCGAAGAGAGCCGCCATATAGCCCGGTCGCAGCGCCGTTGGCCCCGGCCGCGCCTCAACCACCGACCCCCACTCCGTGCACGTAGACCAGTTCGCCGCCAAAGTAGCCTGTTAGTATCGCCAGGATACCGACCGCCGCCCCCGTGCCGATCCACCCGTAGAGCGGCCAGCCCCGCAACCCGCCCCTCAGATGCAGCGGCAAGCGGCCCAGCACAATGCCCAGCGCCAGCAAAAGCGTCCAGGTCGCCAGGTCCTCGTGCGCCGACACTTCCGCCGCCGCCGGCCCCTCCCAGTGTCCGTCGGCAGCGGCATTGCCGCTGAGCACCGCCGCACACGACGCCAGCGCACCCAGCACTATCAATCCGTAGGCCAGGTGGTGCCACTCCTTCCGGCGCAAACACAGTGCAGCCAGATCGCAGAGCGGGCTCAGTGTCAAAAAGGCGACGGGATAGTGGACGATAAAGGGATGCCAATCCATATGCGAAGGATAGTTCCTGGGCGATATGCGAGCAAGGGCGATTGACGCGGGCGATCCGGCGCTCTATCCTCTGGTCCGAAGCCCTTGGGGACAGGAATCTTCGATAGCCTATACAGCGGTAGATCTGAAGCTCTATAAACGAAAAATCAACGGCTTTGTCGTTTCCCGGATCTTCTCCCGTCGATACAATAGACCGCACACCCACCTCCAAAGAGGAATACGCATGCCCACCGACCTCGCGCAACACATCGCTAATACCCGACTAGTCGATACCCACGAGCACCTGCGCAAGGAGCGCGACTGGGTCGCCGACGGGCCCGACATCTTGCAGGACCTCTTCGGCAATTACGTGCCCGCCGACCTGATTACCGCCGGTGCCACAGGCGATGCCCTGCAAAAACTCACCGATGCCTCCGACCCGGACTTCGGCGCCCGTTACGAGGGCATTCGCGCGGCCTTCGAAACGGCGCGCTTTACCGGCTACGGCGAGGCCGTGCGTATCCTCGCACATGAGGTCTACGGCATGGCGGACTTCAGCGGCGATGAATTACAGAAAGCGCAGAAAAAGCTGGAGGCGTGGCGGCAACCCGGCGGCCGGCACGAACTGCTCAGCACAATGGCCAAGCTCGACCACGTGCAGACCGACGACTTCTGCTGGCCCTGCGTCCCGGACGAGTCGGGCGTCGATTTCTTCCTCTACGATTTGTCCTGGGCGGGTTTTTGCAATGGCCAGATCGACCCCAAAGCGATAGAAGACGAAACCGGCGTTGCGGTCAAAGATCTCGCCAGCCTCAGGACGGGCATGGAGGCGATCTTCGCCCGCTACGGCCCGGGCGCGATTGCCGTCAAGGCCCAGCACGCCTACAACCGCACCCTGCGCTGGGAAGAGCGCTCAGATGCAGATGCCGAAAGCGTGCTGGCCCGCAGCCTCCAGGGCGAAGAGCTCGACGAGCGCAGTCGCTTGCTCTTGGGCGACTGGTGCTGGGCGCGCGGTGTCGAGCTGTGTATCGAGTACAACCTGCCGTTCAAAATCCACACCGGCTACTACGCCGGCAACGACCGCATGCCCGTCGATCGCATCAAGAGCGGCCATCTCTGCGCGCTGCTGGCCAAATACCTCGACTGCCGTTTCGTGCTCATGCACATCGCCTATCCCTACTCGGGCGAACTGGTGTCCTTGGCCAAGCACTACCGCAATGTCTACGCCGATTTGTGCTGGGCCTGGTCGATCGATCCGTACAGCTCGTGCGACTTCGTGCGCCGTTTTATCCACGCCGCGCCCGCCAACAAGCTCTTCGCCTTCGGCGGCGACACCGGCTGGCCGACCAGCGCCACGGCCTACGCCATCCAGTCGCGGCGCTGGCTAGAACGCGCGCTGCAGGGCGAAGTCGATGACGGCCTGCTGAGCGAGGCCGAAGCCATCGAGCTGGCCACGCGCTTTATGCGCGGCAACCAACAAGACTGCTTCGACCTCACCGCCACGCGCCAGGCCCTCCATGCCAGCTGATATGTCCTTCTGGTGTCCAGCCTGCCAGGCGCCTATAGACGAGAGCGCCTACCGCTGCCCGCAGTGCGCGGGTGCAATCGAGTGCGTATCGTCCGACGCTCCAACCTTCCCTCGCGCCGACATCACCGCGCGCCCCGCCAACATGTGGCGCTATGCCGAGGCGCTGCCCGCACTCGCCCATCGCGTCTCGTTGGGCGAGCCGATGACCCCACTTGTGCCCTTCGAGCAGGACGGCTTCACTGCGCTGGCCAAGTGCGAATACCTGATGCCCACTGGCTCGTACAAAGACCGCGGCGCCGCATTGCTGGCTAGTTTTCTCGTCGGGCGCAATGTCGGCGAAGCCGTCGAGGACTCCTCCGGCAATGCCGGTGCAGCCTTAGCCGCCTACGCCGCCCGCGCCGGGCTCAAGCTCAAGGTCTTCTGCCCGGCCTCGGCCTCGCCGGGCAAACTGGCGCAAATCCGCCGCTACGGCGCCGAGCTGGTCCCGGTGGAAGGGCCCCGTCCCCGCGCCACCGAAGCACTGCTCGAATACGCGGCCAAACACGCCATTCCCTATGCCTCCCATCTGTGGCATCCACTGTTTATCGAGGGGATAAAGACGCTGGCCTACGAGTTGGCCGAACAGGATGCCTGGCGGGCGCCCGACGCGGTGCTGTGCCCGGTGGGGGCCGGCAGCATTCTGCTCGGGCTCTATCGCGGTTTTAAAGATCTGGTGGCGGCGGGAACGGTAGCGCGGATTCCACACCTGGTCGCCGTGCAGTCCGCACACGTATCCCCGCTCCACAAAGCCTTCCACGCCGGCGCTGAGGACGTCGCCGCGGCCGAAAATCCAAGGCCAACCCGCGCCGAGGGCATCGCCCTGCCGCGACCGGTGCGCGATCGCGAAACACTGGCCGCCGTGCGCGAGAGCGGCGGAACGGTCATCGCCGTGTCAGAAGCAAATATCGAAGCGGGTATCGGCGAATTGGGCCGCCGGGGATTTTGCGTCGAGCCGACTTCTGCGGTGGTGTGGGATGGCTTGCGTCAGTACCGCCAAACAGCGGATTTGGGCGGCGACGCGAAGATCGTCGCGGTGCTGTCGGGCCACGGGCTCAAGGCCTGACCCGTCGCCGCGGCGAGCCTACTGATCTACTGATATAGCTGGGTCGTCGGCTTGATGATCAACAACGGCACGCAGGCGCGCGGGGGCAATGATGCCACGAATAGCGCGGCCTGTGCCAACTCCTCGGGCTGCAGCATCGCCGCCCGGCGCGCGGCACTGACCGGCTCGGGGCGTTTTTCGAGAATCGGCGTCTCGACTTCGCCGGGGCAAATGGCGCAGGCGCGGATGCCGTGCGCGACCTCTTCCTCATTGATCGAATGGGTCAGCGCCACCGCCCCGTGCTTGGAAGCCGAATAGGCGGCGCCGGCGAGTTTGCTGGCGCGAAGGCCGGCAATCGACGAGACGGTGATAATGACCCCGTCCTCTTTCTGCCGCATCCCCGGCAGCACCGCGCGAACCATATTGAAGACCCCGGTGAGGTTGATGGCAATCGTGTGGTCCCAATCTTCTGGATCCACCGCACCCACCGCGCGCGGNTTGGTATTGGTACCGGCGTTGTTGACCAAGATATCGACGCCGCCCCATGCNGCAGTTACCTCGGCGCCCAGTGCATCGACAGCAATGCGGTCGGATACATCGCATGCCCGCAGCATTAGCCGTTCGGAGTCGAGGCCGCGGGCGGCTTCCTGCAACTTCTCGAGCCGGCGCCCAACAAAGACGGTGCGCGCGCCAGCCGCGACGAAGGCTCGCGCCGTCGCCTCGCCAATGCCCGTGCCCGCGCCGGTGACAATNGCGATCTTGTTTTCAATCCGATCCATGGATATTCCCTGTATGTTAATTTTTCGACCTGCTAAATAAAGACCATAACCAGCTAGTCTATACTCTTTTTTAGTTCCTTCAACTGCTNGGCTTCCTCCCGCGCTTTGTAAAAGGGGTCGAGTGGAAAGCAACCCGAGACCATGCCATTGCGCGGTGCCGTCGTGCAATCGGAAAAAGTGCGNCAGATATACCGCCTCTGCAGTTGGCCTTGCTCCAGGGCGTCGCGGGGCAGTTCCGGNTANGATAAGACCATCCGCCCGAGACCGATGAAATCGACCATGCCCTCGCGCACCAGTGCCTGCCCCACCTGCGGCAGGTATTCCTGCAAATAGGAATAGCCCGAACCAACGAAGGCCTGAGCCGGAAAGCGCGCCTTGACCCGGGCCACCATGTCGACCTGCCGCGCCACGCCGACCAGCGGATCCTCTGGCGGCTGATAGCCGTCGGAAGGCGGAAAGAGCGCCGGTCGCTGAATGTGGGGATTGTAATAGGGGCTGCCGCACGAAAGATTGAACAACTCTACACCCAGGTCGATCAACAGGGCGATAAAGCGCTCGGTCTCCGTCAGATCGATCTCTATCGGATCGCCAGGATCGAGCCCGAAGCCGTATGCGTAGGGCAGGTAGTCGGCGTAGACCTCGGGCACCCCGCGACCGAGCTTGCCGCCCTCGCCCCCATCCGGGTCGGGCCGAAAGGGCACGAAATCGAAGGCGCTGAGGCGGACGCCGATCCCCAAGCCCGGGGCTTCGGCCCGAATACCGGCGATGATATTGCGCACGAAACGGGTGCGGTTTTCAAAACTGCCGCCAAAGGGACCCTCGCGGGTGAAAGCACCCAAAAATTCGTGCCCCAAATAGCCGTGGCAGTGCTTGATATCGACGAAGTGATAGCCCAACTCGCCGGCGATTTTCGCCGCCGCGACATAGTGATCGATCAACCTTTCGATNTAGGCATCTTCGATCAGCGGATAGTCGGGATCAAGTCCGAATTTGCGATCGAGAATCGGGTGNCGGTAGAGTATGGCCGGCTCCATCCTGTCTTTGCGGAAGGGCCGGCAAAACCGACCCGAGTGGGTCAGTTGCAGCCCCAATAGCAAATCGTCGCTGCTGCCGTAGCGCTCGCGGTGGGCCTCGAGCAGGATCTGGCGCAACTCGTCGATGCCANCGCGGTTTTCCTCACGCGCCAACAACTGGTTGGGATTCGCCCGCCCCTCGGGTACCACCGCGAAGGCCTCGCCGCCCCAGATCAGCTTGGCACCACTGTANCCGAAGTTGCGCCAGCGGCGGCGGGTCAGGTCGCTGGGCTGTCCGTCCTCGCTGCCATCCCAGCCCTCCATCGGCTGGATAGCGAAACGATTGCCGACGCCGACACCGCCGATCTCGAAGGGCTTCGCCAGCGGCGACTCGGGTGCCGTCGCGATCTCGTCGTCGCAGGGCATGACCGCGCCCAATCCTGCAAGATGGGCGCGAAAATCCTCGACTTTTTTGAAACTGGAAACGCGGGGGTAGCGCATCGATTCCGCCACTTAAGAGCCTTTCTCGTTTTTTGTATGCAAGCGGACCACTAGTATTACGCCGCATACCATCATTGCGATGCTGATCAACTGCGCCTCGCTCAATCCCCACAACACGCGCGGGTTGATGCGGATAAATTCCACCAGTAACCGCGCCGCCCCCGCCAGCACAAGATAAAACGCNAACAACGCACCAGGAGGCGATACGCGCGTCCGCAAGCCCCACAACAGCCCGGCGATTCCCAGGTGCAAGAGCGTTTCGTAGACCGGCGCCGGATGCACTTTTTCCAGNGTCGGCACCACCCCGTCTGGATAGGCCATGGCCCAGGGCAGATCGGTCGGCACCCCATAGTCACCGTCACCGGCCAACTGGCAGCCGATCCGCCCGATCGCATAGCCCACCGCCAGCGCGATGCCGNCCGAGTCGGCAACCTCCGGTAGAAANGCACCGCGGCGGCGGACCTGCCAGACCACCGCTGCGGTGGCGACGATAAAACCCCCGTACCAGGTTAAGCCGTAGCCGGAAAAGAGCTGATCAAAAATCGTCTTCCAGTCCTGCCCGGAGGGTGTTTCGAAGAGCACGAAGTAGAGCTTGGCGCCGACNAGGCCGCCGATGAGGGAGGTGGTGATGATCGTCGAAGCCAATTCTTCGTCGAGGCCCTTGCGCGCAAAGTCGCGGCTGAGCACCTGGAGTGCGGCGAGAAAACCCAGCGCGGCCATTGCCCCGAAACTGGCAATGGTGATCGGTCCGATTTCGAGCAAGTAAGGATACATATTAGATGTTTCTGCGCCCCAGATTCTCGACCCGTCGCCGCAACGCGACGGCGATCTCGCGGTACACTTCATAGGAATTGNCAGCGCCATTGCCCCCCGCGAAGAGCTGCGGCTCNAGCGCCGCGCCGAAGAGCANCCGCAAAGGCTGCCGCTCGGGCTTGCGCCCCTGCAGCGAGGCTTGCCGGACCCCGGCAATATGCAGGGGCACCACGGGCAATTCCANCTCGTGCGCCAGCAAGCCGACGCCGGTTCCAAAGGGCCGCAGCTGCCCATTGTGCGACCCGTTCCCCTCGGGAAAGACCAGCAGCGGTCGCCGCACGCCAACCAAGCGCCGCGCCGCCNCCAGGCTAGCGGCAAAATCCCCGTGGCGGTCNCAGGGTACGACACCGGCGAAAGTGCGCAAAAACCAGCGGCCAAAGTCCGCGCCTGCGAAGTCGTCCTCGGCCGCGGCGATAGTGAGCCGCTCGACCCGCGAGCGCACCGCCATCAGCACACAGGCACCGTCGAGGTCGCTGGCGTGGTTGGCGGCAATCAAATAGGGCCGGTCTTCGGGCAGGTGCTCCAAACCGCTAACCACAAAGTCNAAGTAGCGGCGGAACAGCGAACTACCGATGCCGAACAGAGGCCCCTGCAGCGCCTTGCCGCCCGCAGCGGATCCGACCGGATCGTCTGCCGCCCGCAAAACCCGAGCCCAGTACGCGGCCCCATCCTCCTCCCACTCTACCACGCCCTGCAAATCGGCCTCCAGCCGCGTCAGCAACGAGCGCAGAGTTTCCCCACCGCAATCGAGCACGTCGATGCCAATCCCCAGCCGCGCATCGAGCGAGGCGGCAAACTCCCTCGCCATCAGCGAGTCGAACAAGGTATCGAGCGGCGCATCGGCGTGGGCAGCGACTTCGCCGGCGCCCAGACCGGCTATCCGGCCGATATGGCGGTATATCGCCTGTTCCCAGGGCAGCAAGCCCGCGAGCGGATCGGCGGCGGCAGGAAAATCTCGTTCGAGTTCGGCCAGCAGGGCCGGGCGATCGATCGCCCCCCCGGCGCCGTGGGGCAGCGGACGGGTGCGGATATGCAAGTGATGGAGGCGATGGTAACTGGGCAACGTCTGGGAAATGCGGCAAAGCTCCTGNTGCAGCGCCGCCGCGTCTTCTCCCTCGCGCGCNAGTACTGCCACCCCGTGGATTTCCTCGCCNTCGGTGCGCGGAGAATAGGCGCCGACCACGCCCAGTTCGGCGACTTGCGGCAAGCCGGCGTAGAGCGATTCGACCTCCTGCGGATAGATNTTTTTGCCGGCGCCGGTGACGATCAGATCCTTTTTGCGGCCCGTGAGAAAGAGATAGCCATCGCAATCGACATAGCCCAGATCGCCCGTGTGGAGCCAGCCATTGCGCAAAATCTGCTCGCTGAGTTCGGGCCGTCCGTAATACCCGGCCGTGATATTGGCTCCGCGCGCCAGGATCTCGCCGACCCCGCGTTGGTCCGGGTCGGCNATTTGCACCTCCTGCCCGGGCAACACCTGTCCCACCGACCCAGCCTTGACCCGGCCGGGCACNCCGACGGCGATGACCGGCGCCGCTTCGCTGAGACCGTAGCCCTGGCAAACAGAGATGCCCAGCCGCTGCTCGCAGGTGCTGGCCAATGCGGCCGACAGCGCCGCGCCACCGCTGACCACCAGCCGCAAATGCGCCAGTCCGGTGACCGCNTCGGCCCCATCGCCTGGCGCCAACCGCTCGACGCGATCGGCCAGTACCCGCAATAGCCGCGGCACGGTCAATAGCGCGGTGGCCCGCGTGTCGCGCAGGGCGCGGAGCATCTCGCGGCTGTTGATCGCGTCCAAATAAGTGATCGTCGCCCCCGCCATAAGCGGCGCCATCAGGCCGCCGGTAAACTCCAGGGCGTGGTGCAGGGGCAAGGTCGAGAGTACGCGGTCGCGATCCGATAGCGGCTGCACTGCGGCCAGCGCCAGCAAGTTGGCGACGAGATTGCGGTGGCTGAGCATAACGCCGCGGGGCTCGCTAGCCGAGGTAAAGATCACCGAGGCCAGATCTTCGGGCACGACCTCGGGGGGGCTCCATTCACCGGCGGCGGGCAACTCAGCACCGGCCGCCCCAAAAGCCAGCCCCTGGCGGTCGATATTGTAAAAGNCCCGTTCCCCGTGCGCTGCAACCCCCTCGGGCGCAAGCCGGGCAAAGCACTTTTCGGCCAGCACTAGTGCCCGGACCCCGACGAAATCGCACAAATTCCAAATATCTTCTTCTCGCGTCTGCGGATCGATGGGCACCACCGCCGCCCCGAGCAGGCTGGCGGCCATATAGGAAANCACCCAGCCGGGATCATTGGGACCGCAGAGCAGGATCTTGTCGCCGCGGCCGATGCCCTGTTGCTGCCAGTAGCAAGCGCGTTGCTCAGCTGCGGCGAGCAGTTCGCCATAGCTCAGCCTNGTCCAACCGTCCGCGCGCTCAATTTGCAGCGCGGTCTTGGCCGCATAGCGCCCACAGGCCCAGCGCAACAAATCGGGAATGGTGTGGATGCCCTCTTCGCTGCGCCAGCGCTGTTCCTCACCCCCAACTTCGCCGGGGGCCGCCACCAGTGGCTCCTGCTCTACCACTTCCTTGTCGATCTCGTGGCGCCGCAGCCCGGGCAGNTGGGTTTTCTGGTAGTATTGATACCAGTCGATCTGCCGCACGTCCATATTGAAGATCTGCTGTTCTTCCGGCGGCAACGACTCGTANAGTTGNAACATCCGCACCGTCTCGTAGCGGCAGTCCAGCGTTGTGTAGGGGCTGAACAACTCGACGAAGTACTGCACTCGCTTGAGCCGGGTTTTGAGCGCGGCCAGCCGCCGCTTCTCCCGGGCCGGGGCCAGGCGCTCGGGCAGGCGCTCGTAGAGCCGCTGTTTGACTTCGAGCGGATAGAGGTACTTCCAGTTGAAACCGCGCTGAAATTTCTCGCGCGTGGGAAAGGTCCAGTCGACCAGTTCGGGCCGCGATCCGTTCTTATTGAGCAGGGGATTTTCCTCGAAATANCCCTTAATCAACTCGAACATNCGGGTGTTGGGCAACGGGTTGTCGCCGCTGGTCGCCGCGTGAAANACCTCCNCCTCGTCGGATCGCGCCCGGGTCGCCGCCGCAATCACGGTNTTGGCGACAATATCGATCGGCACTAGGTCCATCGGCGCGCCGATGGCGGCGGGAAAATCGGGGACCATCCCGCGGCCGTAGGCCACTATCAGCGGATCGGTCACCTTGAGACCGTGAATCCAGCCCGGATGCGGCTCCGCCAGCGCGCCCTCGGTGGTACTCGGGCGCACAATGGCCAGCGGCACCCCGCCGCAGTGCTTGACCAACAATTGCTCGCCCATGGCCTTGGTAAAGGTGTAGACATCGTTCCAACCGTAGCGACGNGCGCGCTCCAAGCCCTCGCGCACCAATTCGGCTTCNATCCAGCGGCGGCGGCGGTCGTCGATGAGTTTTTTGATCCGGGCTTCCGACAGCTGTCGGCTGTGGCTCTGCTCGACGATCTCGCGGCGGAAGATCTCTTCCTGCTCCGCGCTCTGCCCCTGGTCTCGGATCGCCTGGCACCGGGCCTGGCCCTCGGCGATTTCGTCTTCGGGTACGAAGGGCTGCTCCGGCTCGACGCCGTCAATGATGTGGCGTATGGTCCGGTCGGTGGGCAGTATCTGTTCGGGAACCTGACCGCCGCGGCGACCGTTGGCATAGGCGGTCGATACGTGGACCAGCACGGGCTTTTTAACCCCGTCGCGGGCCAATCTCAACAATTCCTGCGGCGCCAGCGCATTCATGTGAATCGCCGAATCGAGGGGTTCGTCGAAGGTCACACTGGCCGCATTGCCGATGATGAGATCCACTTCCGCCAGCAGTTCCGCGCGGTCTTCCACACTCAACCCCAAACCCTCGGCGCGCATATCACAGCCCATGATCCGCACTTTGTCGCGCACGGTGGCGAAGGCGGCGGGCTCCTCGCGGCGGAAGCGGTCGAANACCACGTAGGAGAACAGTTCATCCATGCGCTGATCGGCCGGCAGCGGCTGGCCATTGGCCCCACGCCCGGTGCGCAGAATCAGATACAGGCGCCGAATACCTGGCANATAGCGCAAAATCTTAGCCGTCAGCGCCTGGCCGTAAAAGCCCGTGCCGCCGGTGAGCAAGATGGTGCGATCCTGGTAGAATTCTCTGATCATAAACGGACAAAAGCCCCATCCCTGGCCGCGGGGTTTTCAGTGGCCAGGACAGAGCTAAGACTGAGTTTATATTGGGTTTATAATATAGTGTGCTCGGGGGCTGTCCACAAGGATAGACCGCCAGTGCAAAACGATCCGCGCTCAATTGCGATCGGGCGGCGCGTCCCGGTCGCGGCGTTCCTCTGCGCGCCGGCGACGGTCCAAACCCTGCCCGGTGATATAGGGGTGTTTGACCTGGTCTACCAGTTCGCTGCGCCGGGCTTTCTTGCTCTCGCCAGATAATTTTTTTTTGCTGCCCATAGCTGCGGGGGGTTCGTTTGCGGTTTGACGGGTGTTATTATTATAACACCATCGTGACTCAGCATGAAATATCGNGACCAGCCAAGAGANTATNCTATGTCCGACACCTGGACCCTNATCGCCAATCCGACCGCGGGCGGCGGCCACGGACGCAGAGTCGCCGAGCGGGCGACCCTGGCCCTGCAGGATGCCGGCCAGGCAATCGAACTCCGCTATACGCGCAAGCAAGGCCATGCGACCGAACTAGCGCGCGAGGCCGTCGCCGACGGCGTCCCCCGCCTGGTTGTCTGCGGCGGCGACGGCACCATCTCCGAGGTGCTCCCCGCGCTGGCCGGATCGCCAACGGCGCTCGGTCTCCTGCCCTTCGGCACCGCCAACGACCTGGCCCGCGCGCTCGCCGTACCCCGCAAAATCGCCGCCGCCGTTCAAACCTTGCTCGACGGTCGCATCGACCACATCGACTTGGGGCGGGCCGGCGACCGACTATTCGCCACGGTCGCGGCCTTCGGCTTCGACGCCGAAATCAGCGACCGTATGGCCAATGGCCAGGTCCCCTTTTCCGGCACCGTCGGCTATCTCTACGAGACCCTGCGCCACACCGGCCGCTACCGACCGCCGCGGGTGCGACTGCGCGGCGACTTCGGTGAGATCGACCAGGAGGTTCTACAGGTTTCCACCGCCAACACCCGCAGCTACGGGGGCGGTATGCAAATCGCCCCGGCCGCCGACCCCAGCGACGGTCTCTTCGATGTCATCGTCATCGACCGCGTCCCCCGCCGCACGATCTTCTCGGTCTTGCCCAAGGTATTCTCGGGCCAGCACGTCAGCCATCCGGCGGTGCGGGTCGAGCGCACGGCCCGCCTCGAGATCCACACCGACGAACCGCGCGTGGTACACGCCGACGGCGAATATCTCGGCACAACGCCCCTGGTACTGCAGACGCAACCCGGCGCCCTGCAGGTTGTACGACCACCCGATTGAGACTTTTATGCACATCGCAATTGAGCTTGCTAGGGTCAACCATATTTCCCATATTCCCCCTATTCCCCAATTCGGTTAGTCTTACCCATTTTAAAGCCGGTTTTATTCGTTTCCCGATCTACCGCGTATGGCTACCCGCGCTCAGAAAATACGCCTCGCCCTCTTTTTTATCGCATCGTCGGCGGTACTGGCGCTATTCTTTATCGTCGTTGCCGGCAGCCATCTCCTACGCGAGCGCGACAGCTATTATATAGAGTTCACCGACGTCGCGGTCAGCGGCCTCAACAAGGGTGCCGCGGTCAAATACCTCGGCTTCAACGTCGGTCGCATCGAGAATATCGCCATTGCGCCCGACGACCTAGCCAAGGTGGTAGTCGAGATCTCGATCGAACGGCGCAAGGCCGAAAACGCCATCCGCACCGACACCGAGGCGCGCATGGCCTCGCTGGGCATCACCGGCCTGAAATATATCGAGCTCTTCGGCGGCAGCGATAGTGCCGCAATTCTACCGCCCGGATCCAGCATCGCCGCCAGCGAGACTTTTTTTAGCAATTTGCAGGAGCGCGCAGAGGTCTTAAGTTCGAAGATCGAGCAGTCGATCGACCGCCTCAACACACTGCTCAGCAGCGAAAACCAGCGGGTCTTCACCGACATGTTGCGCAATGCCGGAGACCTGATGTCTACCGCCAACGAACTGGTCCAGGACAACCGCGAATCCGTCGATGAGACCGCCGTCAATATCGCCGCTACCACTCGCTCGCTCGCCGACGCCAGCGCCACCATGGCAGTAACTGCCGATTCGCTGCACGCTCTACTCGTCGGCGCCAAGCTGCAGCAGACGGTCTCCGATGTCCAGATCACCGTGCAAAGGCTGCGCGAACAGATGGACGGCCCCTTCCCGCTACTGGTGGCGCGCATGGACACGATGGTCCACAATATAGACCGCACCTTCGTCGGCATCGACCAGACCGTCGGCGCCAGCCGACAAAACCTCCTGCGCGCCATGCAGGACCTGGAGGAGACCTTGCAGAACGTGCGCGAAACCACCGAACTAATACGCGACAACCCGTCGGTGCTCATCCGCGGAGGCTCGAGCGGTGCGACCGACTAAGCGCGCCCGGGCCTGCGGATTCCTGCTCTTAGCAGCCTGCTTACCGGGCTGTGCCCAGCTGCTAGGTGGCAACGCCGAACTGCCGCAGCGGCGCTGGTTCAAGGTCAATGTCGAACCGATGCGCAACGTCCTGGAAAATTCCGAACGCCCCTACCCCTTCCAGGTGCAGATCAAGGGTTTCGATGTCTCGCGGGCCTATAACCGCAACGAGCTCATCGTCCGCCGCGACCAGTACGAGCTACTGCGCGACAACCTACACCACTGGATGGAGCGCCCCGGCGACATGTTCACCGACGTGATCAAACAGTACCTGCACCAGGCCGACCTCTTCACCTACATCGGCGGCGACCGCGACTTCTACGAACACCGCCCCCAATACGTGCTCAGCGGCACGGTCAAGGCCATTGAGCGCTTCGACAGTGGCGATGTCTGGGCCGCGCACCTGGCAATGAGCATGGAGCTGGTGCGACAGGACGACGGCAAGGTCATCTGGCAGGATGATTTCGACGCGGAGCGCACCGTATTCTTCCCCGAGATGAAGCACACGGTCGCGGCGTTTAGCGCAATCCTCGCCGAACAGATGAAAAAATATATCCGCCAGATCGACTTCGTTTTCCTCAACAACCAGCGCGTTAGCACCGACAGGGACGAATCGCCGGCCATACCGACCGCTGGCACTGCCGCCCTACAGGACACCACCCTGCGAATCGACACCGACGCCAGCGACTACGAACTCATTCCCGGCAAGCTTGCCCCTTAGGCGACGCCATGCGAATATTCCCAACCCATATCTTGCTCGCGCTGACGCTGCTGTACGGACCTGCCATGGCCCAGGATTTCACCTGGATCGCGCCGCCGGCCCGCGGCCAACTCGAGCGCGACCCAACGCTAATCCCCAAGGGCAAGGGCTTTCTCTTCGTCCCGACGATGACCAGCGCCCTCAACGAACCGAGCTTCCGCGTCTTCCGAGGCAAAAAAGCCATAGCCGAGGCCTCGCCCGGCACCGGGATGCTGCTCTCGCCCGGCTATTACGAAGTGCTTATCGGCACCGGCACCGACGCCCAGATGATGAGCCGCACGGTGCCGGTCGAGGAAGGTATGACGACGATGGTCAAGCCCTTCTGGTCGGGACTAGTCATCAATGTCATCGACGAGGCCCGCACCTCAGTCAATGAATCGTATGAATTGTACTGGGAGGACCAGCGGGAGAACTACGGCATCGGCTTCGGTATCGAGGAGGAACGCGGCGAGGCCGTCAAAACCTGGCTGTTGCCCCCGGGCAATTACACGGTAGTACGGGTCGGCGACAATATATCGACCACCCGTAAATTAAGTGTCCGCCTCGAGCCGGGCGAACTGGCCCAGCGCAATCTCGTCGTCGATACCGATGACAATACCTTCATCGGCTTTTATCCCCCGACCATCCAGGGCCTCTTGAGCCAGACCACCGACTCAAACTGGAAGACCAATCTCCAGATCAGCGGCTCGACCCAACTGGCGACCTCGCAGAATACCACTGGCGAGGACCTCACCGTCGTCTCGCTCTCGACCCAGATCTTCGGCCGCAGCATCTACAACTCGCTCCCGCACTTTGCCAATCTGCGGCTGATTTTAGAGGAGGGTTTTACCCGCGAGGAGGGCGACGCCTTCCGCACGTCGATCGACGAATTTGAGATCCGCGCCACCTATATCTACCGGCTCTCCGAGCGCGTCGGTCCCTATTTGCGCGGCGTGATCAACACCAAGCTCTTCGCCACCGAAGCGCGCTTCCCGCAACCGCAGAATCTGCTGATCCGCGACGTAGATGGCAACATAACCGGCACGCTCAACAACCTCGATGAATTCACTCTCTCGCCCGCGCTCAGCCCACTCGAACTGCGCCAGGGCGTCGGCATCAACTCGCAACTGATCCGCAGCTTCCCGCTGACTTTGGACATGCGGGTCGGCATCGGCGCGCGCCAGAGCTATGTCACTGACACCTTTGACCTCAACGCTCTGCGCACCGTCGCCAGCAAGTTGCGTGACACCTCGACCACCGGCCTTGAGGCACTGTTGATCCTCAACTCGCGGCTCTCGCGCTATCTGAGCATGGACTCCGAGTTCGACATCCTCATCCCCGATATCAACACCGACGCCTGGGAGTTCACTTTCGAGAACCGCCTGCGCCTGCTTTTGAGCCGCTTCGTCAATATGGACATCGTCCTCAACTTCGAGCGCGTCAAACCCATCGTGCGACTGCAGTCGCGTCAGCAGGTCCTGCTGCGCTTCGTCTACTTGCTATGACCGCGGTGCAGGGCGACGACCAGGGCTTCGCACTCTCGGGCGCGCTCACCGTCCACACCGTGGGGACACTGGTCCCCGATATCCACGCGCTCATCGCCGCCTTTCCCGGCCCCGCGCTCCGCGTCGATCTACACCAGGTCAGCCAGCTAGATACATCCGGCGCTGTCTTCCTGCACCACCTGCCTGCCCTATCACCGGACAAACCCCTGCAACTGGAAGGCTTGCCCGACCATTTGCAACCCTTTTTCGACTTCGTCGTCGCGCCCGCCGCCGCGGAAGAAACGCCACCCAGGCGGCGACCCGCACTCGAGCGACTCGGGGCCCGGGTCGATGCCGCCTTTGCATCCATCGCCGACTTCCTCTACCTGACCGCCGACCTGACCATCTTCTCGGTCCAGGCACTGTTGCACCGCGACGGAATCCGCAAGGGCAGTTTTACCGAACAGGCCCACGCTATCGGTGCCCAAGCCGTGCAAATCGTTGCCCTAATCCTCTTTTTGATCGGCGCGGTCTCGGCGCTGCAATCGGCGGCGCAGCTGCGCCAGTTCGGGGCCGACATTTTCGTCGCCGACCTGCTCGCCATCGGCCTAACCCGCGAACTGGGTCCGCTGATGACCGCGATCATCGTCTCAGGCCGGTCTGGATCCGCCATCGCCGCCGAAGTCGCGACCATGAAATTCACCGAAGAACTCGACGCCCTGCGGACCATGGCCATGGACCCGCTGCGCTTCGTCGCAGTGCCCAAACTTTGGGCGATGTTGGTCTGCGTGCCGCTATTGACGACGATAGCCGATTTCGTCGGCATCCTCGGCGGCACTTTCGTCGGCCTGGTCTCGATGGACATCCCGGCTACGACCTTCCTCAACCAGGTCTTTTCGGCGCTCTTCCTCAAGGACCTGCTCACCGGTCTGGTCAAAAGCGTCTCCTTCGCCTGGATCATCACCATCATCGCCGTCCACCGCGGTCTCAAATTTAGCGGCGGAGCCGCCGGCGTCGGCGAGGCCACGACCTCCTCGGTGGTCTCCTCGCTCTTCGGCATCATCGTCCTCGACGCCTTCTGGGGCCTGGTCTTCTACCTGAAATGGTGAGCCGCGCCATCGATATCCGGGGCCTGCAAGTAGGCTACGACGACCTCCTTATCCTCCAGGAGATCGACGCCCACGTCGACCGCGGCGAAATCGCCATCGTCCTGGGCGGCAGCGGCTGCGGCAAGAGCACCCTGCTCAAGACCATCATCGGCCTGATCCAACCCCGAGCCGGTCGCGTCGAAGTACTCGGCGAGGATGCAACCGCACTGGAGGACGAAGACCGCGACGCGCTGTCGAAAAGACTCGGCGTAATGTTCCAGTATGGCGCGCTGCTCAACTCGCTGACCATGGCAGAAAATCTCGCCCTGCCGCTGGAGATGCACACCGACCTCAAACCGGACCTCGTCGCCGCCATCGTCCGCACCCGCCTCGCACTGGTCGGCCTCGGCCACGCCTATGACCGCTTCCCCAACGAACTATCGGGTGGTATGCGCAAACGCGCGGCGCTGGCGCGGGCGATGGTTCTCGACCCCGAAATCCTGTTCTGCGACGAGCCCGGCGCCGGCCTCGATCCCATAACCGCCGCCGAGATTGACGAATTGCTCCTGACCCTCAACCGCGAACTGGGCACCACCATCGTCATCGTCACCCACGAATTGCTCAGCATTGAACGCCTCGACGGTCGCCTGATCATGCTCGATCAGGGCCGCGTCGCCTTCACTGGCACCGTCGCCGAGGCCAGGCGCTCCGACCATCCCCTCGTCCATCCCTTCTTCCACCCTGGAGGCCCGCCCGCGTGAATATCGTCGCCATCGCCGCCATGGATATAAACCGCGTCATCGGCCGCGACAATCAGATCCCCTGGCACTCCCCCGCCGACATGAAGCACTTCGTCCGCACCACCAAGGGCCATCCGGTCGTTGCCGGCCGCAAGACCTACGAATCCTTCAAGGTCCGCCCCCTCCCCAGCCGTCTCAACCTCATCCTCACCCGCAATCCCGACTACACCTCCGACGAGGGCGTGGTCGTCTGCCAAACCTTAGACCAGGCGGTAGCCACCGCCAAACAGAGCGGCGCCGAAAAGCTCTTCATCCTCGGCGGCGCCGAAATATACGAGCTATCTCTGCCAATGACCGACGAAATGATCTTGACGCACTTGCCCATCGAGGTCGAAGGCGACGCGTATTTTCCGGCGTGGAAAGAGGGCGAGTGGGAAGTCGTGGAGGAGAAGAAGGAAGAAGATCTGGTGTTTGCTACGTATCGGCGGTGCTGACGAAGTACGGCTCCGGGGCGTGTCGCAAATGCTCCCAAATTCTGATACCCCAGCTTAGCGATTTTTCCCTTTATATCCTATTTTCTGTTGGCTATAACGCAAAACGCCTAACTAGCGAAGGGCTGCCCGAGGGTGGCCCCGTAGCGGTCGTGCCCCCAATTTCACAGGATGGTGAAATTGGGATAGGCACCCCTCGGAGCCAGGCCAGGGATGGCCTGGCGAGAATGAGCGAAGGGGCTATCCTCGGGTAGCCCGTCCACCACGTAGAAAGGCCCTACA
>PBOD01000166.1 GCA_002724215.1 Gemmatimonadota bacterium
TGGCCATCGCGCTCGACGGGGGGACGCTGAATTTTGCCCGCACTCGTCTATCGACGCCCGTCGGGCCGCTGACGCTGACGGGGTCGGCGGGCCTGGATTCGCTGGCGCTGGCGTTGGCGCTACCGGCCCTGCGCCTCGACGGCCTGGTGCCCGATTTCGACGCTCGCGGCACGGGCCAGCTGCAGCTGGGCGGGACCTGGCAGCGGCCCGCGGCAGAGGGGCTGGTCGAGCTGACATCGATGCGGCTAGATACCCTGGCGCTTGGCGCTGCCCAGATCGAGCTGGCGCTGGCCGATACTCTGGTCGTGCGCGCCGCGGCGCAGGCGGGCCTCCGCGCCGCACTGAGCAGCCCGGCGGCGCCCCTGCTCGGGCGGGGACGCGGGCGCGCCAGACTAACAGTGGCAGCGGAGCGGGCCGACCTGGGACCGGTACTGGGCTATGCGCTGGGGCAACCCAGCGCCGCNCGGCTCGATCTGGACGGGACGCTCTATGCGGCGCTGGGCGATNCGGCGTTGGATTGGGGGGTGNTGTCGGGGNGGGTGACGGTGCGCGACTTNCNGGCNGCGACGCTGGTCGAGGGCGACTCGNTGCAATTGGANCTATTGTCGCCCGGCGCGCTGACCATACACCAGGGGCGNGCGGCGCTGGATTCGNTGGCGCTGCGTTTTCGGCGCTACGACCGCGACCGGCTGGCGCTGCGCCCGGCCGGCGCGCTGCGGCTGGCTGGCGAGATATCGGCGGTATCGGCTTCGCGGCTCGACCTGGCGCTGGATTCGCTGGATTTGGTCTTTTTGGGCGGGCCCGAAGGCCGGGCCGACGTGCGGGCCCAGCTCTCGGGCGTGACCACCGCGCCGCAGCTGGCGGCTGAGCTGTGGGTGGAGACCGAAGATTTCGGCGAAGTGAGCGGGCACCTTGCCGGGGACGAGCACGGCGGCCGGTGGCATCTAAACTGGACGACCCTGATCGAGGACAGTCTGGTCGTGACGGGGCAGGTACCGTGGGATCTGGCGGCGGGCGGGATCGCGTGGGACCAGGGCCGGCTGGCGGCGCAATCCGAGGGCATNGGGCTCTTCGTCTTCGCNGACCTGATCGCCGACCTCGACCACCTCGATGGCCGCATCGGTGCGGATTTGCAGATCGCGGGCCTGGATTCGACGCTGGCGCTTTACGGAGAGCTCGGGGTTGCGGATCTCGAGCTGGCGCTGCTCGACCTCGAGCCGGTCTACGCCCTACCCGACGGGCGNCTGCGCTTCGACGGGCGGCAGGTTGCGCTGGAGGGATTTGTCGCCAGCGCGGAGCCGGAGCGAGGTTTCCGCAGCCTGGAGCTGGGCGGCCAACTCGATCTGGCGCAACTNGACGATCCCGGTTTCGACCTGCGGCTGCAGGCCGAGCGCCTGGCCAGCCGCTACGAGGATATCTTTCAGGCTGACGATATCGACCTCGACCTGGCCTTCACCGGTATGCTCAGCAGTTCCCGACTTGCNGGGCGGATTCGCCTCGACCGCCCGCGCTCTGAGCCGACGCTGGTGGTTTTCAACGCGCCGCCGGTGCCGCCGCCCCCGCCGGCACTGCGCGACGACTTTCTGGAGAATATGGCCCTCGATATTGAGCTCGAGCTACGCTCGCTGAGCCTCGCCAGCGAATTGGCCGAGGTTGGTGCATCGGGCGCGGTGGATATTGGCGGCACCTTCTACAAGCCAGTATTCCAGGGCGACGTGGCCATCGACGAGGGCCGGATTTTCCTGCTCAATCAACAATTCGAATTCGATGCGGGGCGGGTGGTGTTCAACAGCCTAGAGCCGACCGGGTCGATTCTCGACGTGGCCTACGATCCGCTCGAGCTCAATCCCGAGCTGGATATCAGGGCCTCGACGCCGGAGCCGGTCGAGGATATCAACGANGAAGGCAGTGCCTACGAGGTGAGCCTGCTATTGCAAGGGCGGGCGCAGGAAGTGGTACCGCAGTTTTCTTCCGAGCCGAGCCGGGATTTTGCCAGCATCGTCAATCTGCTGGCCTTCAACACCATGTCTTTCTCCGAGGCCAAGTACTCGGCGGCNTTCGGCGCCGTGGCNGGTCAACTGCTGGGNAAAAGGGTCGATAAGATCGGGCTCGACGATTTCGCCCTGTTGCCGTCGAGTACAGTCGTCGGCGCTGAGTCGGGGGCTGCGATCCGCGTCGGCAAGTATCTCGGCGNTCTGCCGGCGCCGCTGTGGGTGCGCTACGAAGCCCTGCTCGATGAAATGTCCTCGGGCGAGGTGCGGATCGAGCACCGAGTCGGGTCTTTTCTCACCATTACCGGCTCGGCGCAGAGCGAGTACGACCGCTACGGGCTGGGTATCGGCTTGCGGAAGAAATTCTGATGCGCGCGCTGTTGTGCCTGNTGCTGAGTTGTGGCACTGCCCTAGCCCAGGGCGGGCTGCGCGCGGTGACAGACCGCGAGGCNGACGAGCACAAAGTCGCCAAAATTGTCTTTGCGCATCGCGGNGAGCGGCTGATAAAAAANGAGACGTTGCGCTCGGCGATGCGGACCAGCGAAGGCGCGCGTTTCGAGCGCCGCTTTTTCAAGAGCGACCTGGGGCAGCTGGTCAATCTCTACCGCGGGCGCGGCTATCGCGACGCCGAAATCGCGCGCCGGCGCCTCTATCTCGACGACGAGGACCGCCTGCACATTTACATTGAGATCGACGCGGGCGCGCTGTGGNGGGTGCGGGCGGTGGAGATCGATGGGGGCGCNCCCTTNGCCGATGCCGAGCTGCGGGCGCGACTGGGTTTGGGGCCAGGGGACCCGCTCGACTACGGCAAGGCGCTCGCGGGCGAGCGGCGGCTGCAGACCTTTCTCAATCGCCGCGGCTATCCGCACGCCACGGTCCGCAACGACTGGGTCGGCGACGATCGCAAAAGCCACAGCGTCGCGGTGGTCTACCGGGTGCGCCCGGGGCGCAAGATGTACTTCGGTGCGGTCGAGGTCGAAAACGGCGANGCGCTGCACACGCGCCGCAGTCTGATTGCGCGCTATCTGAGTTTTCGGCAGGGCGACCTCTACGACCCCGACCAGTTGGCGCACAGCCGCGACCAGCTGGCGCGCACCGACCTCTTTCGCTCGGTGTTTATGGTGACCCCGGAGACCGGCGACAGTCTGCAACCGGTGGTGGTACGCCTGCAGGAGAAGCGGTATATAGAGCTNGGCGCCAACGCCTTTATCAACAACACTGAGCCGCGGGTGGCTGGGACCGTACAGCACAATAACTGGCTCGGCCGCGGCGCGCAGCTCGGCCTCAACGCGAGTTGGGGGCAGCCGGTGCAGGGGGCGACGGCGTTCTGGACCGAGCGCAACCTGTTGCGCTCGGGAGCCGATCTGGTGCTGTCGGTGGGCGTCACCGACGAGTGGAGCCGCACCGAGGTGCTGGGCGACCCCGAAGACCCGCGGCAGTTTGAGCTATTGACGACCAATGACCTGGTACTCGACGGGTTGCTGCTCTTTGCCGGCGAGGCGGCGGCGCGCGAATATATCAATACCGCCGTCTACGATTATCGCTCTATCGAAAGGCTGTGGGAGCTGGCCGCGGCACTGTCGAAAAGCTGGCGCGAAATCTACCAGGCCCAGTTTACGCTGACCTGGAAGCGGGCGCGCAACCGCCCGGACGCCAGCGAGCCGATCCTCTACGCGCCCAATGTCGATGAGGGCATCGACGCAGGGGAGGAGCCGGTGGACGATCTGTTTGGCGACGATGATTTTTTCGATGATGGCGACGACGATTTCTTCGGNGATGATGGCGACGATTTTTNCGCCGACGGAGCAGACGCTATCGCGGCGGTCGATTATAGCGACGGCGAGATTCCGGTCGATGCGACGTGGGAGGAGATTCTGACCGAGCGCTCGCGCTCNATCGACCTGAGTACCGAGTTTCTGCGCGACACCCGCGACAACCGCTTCGCACCGACGCGCGGCTCGCTGCTGCGGCTGACCGGGCTCTACGCGATCAAACTGGGCCGGGGCCAGACCTATGTCGTCGATGGCGAGGCGGAACTGCGGCGCTATCAACCGCTGACGCGGCGGCTGGTGCTGGCGCTGGCGGTGCAGGGCACGCGGACGGCNTCGCTGCGCAGCGGGCGGGCGCTGCCGCAGGTCTACTGGAAGGAATATGGTGGCGAGGGCTCGGTGCGCGGCGTCGGGCGCAATGAAATACAGGCGGTCGGCGGCGGCCGNATCGGCCTCAANGCGCGCGCGGAGTTGCGCTATCAGCGCGGGACCTTCGGGCTGGTCGGCTTCTGGGATCGCGGCCAGGTCTGGCATCAGGTCAGCGAGGTCAAACTATCGCGCATGGTCGATGGCTACGGCGCGGGTCTGCGCTACTCGCTGGGCTTCCCTTTCCGCTTCGACGTAGCCTTCAACGACGGATTTGACGCCGAGACGGATATTCGGTTTTATTTTTCCATCGGACAGGCCTTTTAGATTCGGGAGTTCAGTATGAAATCTTTTCGCAGCAGCACCACCACGCAGGGCCGGCGCATGGCCGGGGCGCGCGCTTTGTGGCGGGCGACGGGGATGAAGACCGAGGACTTTCAAAAGCCCATTATCGCCATCGCCAATTCGTTTACGCAATTCGTGCCCGGGCACGTGCATCTGCACCCGATCGGGCAGCGGGTCAAGGAGGTCATCGACGCCAATGGCGGCTACGGGGTCGAGTTCAACTCGATCGCGGTCGACGACGGCATTGCGATGGGCCACGACGGCATGCTCTACTCGCTGCCCAGCCGCGAGCTGATCGCCGACAGCGTCGAATATATGGTACAGGCGCACAAGGCCGACGCGCTGGTNTGCATCTCCAATTGCGACAAGATCACCCCCGGCATGCTGCTGGCGGCGCTNCGGCTCAATATCCCGACGATTTTCGTNTCCGGCGGCCCCATGGAAGCGGGCAANACCCAGCTGTCGACCGGCGCGGCCAAGCTCGATCTNATCGACTCGATGATCGCTGCCGCCGATCCCAACCTGAGCGACGAAGACGTCGAGAAGATGGAGGCCGAGGCCTGCCCGACCTGCGGCAGCTGCTCGGGGATGTTTACCGCCAATTCGATGAATTGCCTCAATGAGGCGATCGGCCTGGCGCTGCCGGGCAATGGTACTATCCTCGCCACTCACTCGCTGCGCTGGCAGCTCTTCGAGACGGCGGGCAAGCGCATTGTCGAGATGGCCCGGGCGTTCTATCTGGAGGGCGATTCGTCGGTGCTGCCGCGCAACATCGCGACGTTTGAGGCGTTCGAAAATGCGATGACGCTGGATATCGCAATGGGCGGCTCGACCAACACGGTCTTGCATCTGCTGGCGATGGCGCGCGAAGGCGAGGTCAATTTTACTATGGCCGATATCGACCGGCTTTCCAGGCAGGTGCCCTGCATTTGCAAGCTGGCGCCGGCATCGCGCGATTTTCATATAGAGGATGTGGCGCGCGCTGGCGGTATTTTGAGTATCCTCGGCGAGCTGCAGCGCGGCGGCAAGATCCACGCCGCACCGCACACGGTCTCGGGCGTGACCATGGGCGAGCTGATCGCCCAAAACGACATCCGCGGCGGCGGGCCGGTGAGCGACTTCGCCACAGCGCGCTCGCTGGCGGCGCCGGGCAATGTGCGGACCAAAGAGGCGTTCTCGCAGAGCAAGACCTATGATGAAGCCGACACCGACGCCGAGCAGGGGTGCATCCGCTCGGTCGAGCACGCCTATTCGCAGGACGGCGGGCTGGCGGTGTTGTTCGGCAATATCGCCGAGGAGGGCTGCATCGTGAAGACCGCGGGTGTCGACGAATCGATCCTGGTCTTCGAAGGGCCGGCCAAAATCTACGAGTCGCAAGATGAGGCCTGCGAGGCGATCTTGGGCAAGAAGGTCGCAGCGGGCGATGTGGTGGTGATTCGCTACGAAGGGCCCAAAGGCGGACCGGGCATGCAGGAGATGCTCTACCCGACCTCGTATATCAAGTCGATGGGCCTGGGCAAGGATTGCGCGCTGCTGACCGACGGGCGCTTTTCGGGCGGCACCTCGGGCCTGTCGATCGGCCACGTCTCGCCCGAAGCCGCCGAGGGCGGCGCGATCGCGCTGCTGCAAGAGGGCGATTTGATTCGCATCGATATTCCCAACCGCACGATTGACGTAAAGGTCCCAGATGCAGAATTGGCCGAGCGGCGCAAGCAGGCGGAAGCCCTGGGTCCGGAAGCCTACCGACCCCCCAATCGCCAGCGCCCGGTGTCGCAGGCGCTGCAGGCTTATGCCGCGCTGACCACGAGTGCGGCGCATGGGGCGGTGAGAGATGTTGGGCAGTTGCGGAAGTAAGTACTAGCGAGAGCGGTTAGCGGGGAAAAATCAGCTAAAGGCAAAAAGAAGACGGTGGCGGTCGTCGGCGATAGTTTGCGGAGCCTGTTAGGAGGAAGAATGATGAAAATCGTTGCACTGGACGGACACACGTTAAATCCCGGCGATAACCCCTGGACCCCGGTCGAGGCGCTGGGCGATTTTGCGGTCTACGACAAGACGCCGGATGACCAGATCCTCGCGCGCGCTGAGGGCGCGACGGTAATTTTGACCAACAAGGTGCCGCTCGCGGCCGAGACCTTCGACGCGCTGCCCGAGGTGAAGTTCGTGTCGGTTACGGCGACCGGCTACAATGTCGTCGATACGGAGGCGGCGCGGGCGCGGGATATTCCGGTGTCGAATATCCCGGTCTACGGGACCGATTCAGTGGCGCAATACGCGATGGCGCTGTTGCTCGAGTTGTGTCACAATGTCGGCCGTCACGACGCGGCGGTACACCAGGGCGGCTGGATGGGCTCGGGCTACTGGTCGTTTTGGGAGACGCCGTTGATGGAATTGGCGGGCAAGACCATCGGCTTAGTTGGCTTCGGGCGCATCGGCCAGCGCGTTGGCGAGCTGGCGCATGCCTTTGGGATGGAGGTGTGGGCCTATGCGCCGTCGGCCAAGGAGCCGCCGGGCTACCAGCCCTTTGCGCTCAAGAGCGTCGAGGAGATCTTCGCCGGTGCCGACGTGGTGAGCTTGCACTGCCCGCAGACGCCGGGCAACGCCGGCTTCGTCAACGCCGAGCTGCTGGGGTCGATGAAGGAGGGTTCGCTCTTTATCAACACGGCGCGTGGCGGGCTGGTCGACGAGCAGGCGCTGCTGGACGCGCTGCGCGCGGGCAAGCCGCGGGCGGCGGCCAGCGATGTGGCCTCGACCGAGCCGATTGAGAATGGAAACCCCTTATTGCAGGCGCCGAATCTGCTGATTACGCCGCATATGGCCTGGGCCACGCTCGAGGCGCGGCAGCGCCTGATGCAGATGACGGCGGACAATATCAAGGCGTTTCAGGACGGGGCGCCAATTAACCTGGTCAATTGAGATGATTCAGAGCCGCTTCTGCACGTATTAGTGGGGTGAGGCGCTATTTGTTGACTTTGATCATCCCTCCGTCTATATTGACTATAGTACTGAAAATAAAGTAGTTGGGGGCGACCTGGCTTCGACGGGGTTAGAGAAGCTCTGACTGCGTGCCGAGGGATCCTGCTTCCTCGTAAATCCGCGGGAAAACTTTCAAGCGACGAAACTAACACGTACGCTATGGCTGCCTAGGGAAACCTACTCAGCCCGTTCGGATCCGTTGAGCCTGCGCGGCGGGTCCGAATGACATCTATTGCAGGCTGGCCCAAGCCCATGCTCAGGGGGGGCGGGCGAGACTTTACTGAGCTGGTTCCGATGCGTGGCCTTGTCGATTGGCAGCGTAGCGGACGAGACTTTAAAGGTCGACTACGCACGTAGAGGTCTTGGTGGACTTGATCTCGG
>PBOD01000167.1 GCA_002724215.1 Gemmatimonadota bacterium
TCCATCGGCCTATCTCCGCCTGCAACCAAACTGCGGGCATATCGTTCTACTGTCGCCTGAATATCCGCGAGCCGCGCCCTGAATTCAGAATCTGAAATGACCGGAGCTAAACTACTGGTCTGAAAGGGTTTAGACTTTATATTTATTGCTGTATTGTTGTGGAGTTTGGGCTTACTGGGACGAAAGCGATAAATGCGCAATACCCTTAGCCACAACGCTTGCTCTATCGCCTGGCGCCACTTTTCCACCACGGTGCGATTCCAGGGGGTCAGCTCAGCGGCGAGATCACTCACCCAATCTTCGTTGGGCAACTTAAAATAGCCCGTGGGAACCGCCAGAAATTCGACCGTATCGCCTTGCTCCCAGGCCCGCGCTCGTTGGGGGTCGGCAAAGTCCTCCGGCGACCACCCATGGCCTCTCTTGCCATAATAGCAAGCCGCATGCGCCCCCCATAGCGGCAGCGGCTCCCGCAAGCGCGTTCCACGCAATATGGCGGTGGTTTCCCCCGCCCCCAGGGCCAACACTTCGGGGCCCGGTCGTCGCAATAGTCTGTCGTATGGACCCGAGAGCGGTTTTTTCAACACCAGACGAACTGGTTTTATATTATTCATGTGGCACTGCATCCCCCTGTGCATTTACAAACTCTGCTCGCTGTTGCTTATATTATACAGGTTGCCCTTTTCCTCACCAATCCACGTGGATTTCATGCGCCTCATCAACCACTGGCTATTACTATCCCTGTTTATCTTGCAACCCCTATATGCCCAGGATCATTTTGGCCAATTCCTCAGCCAATTGCGATCCGACGCCCTGACCGCCGGTCTCAAGGCCGCCACACTGGACTCCGCTCTCGGTGGACTGGAGGCCAATCCCCGCATCCTCAAGCTCTACCGGCGGCAACCCGAAAAGAGGCAATCACTACAAGCCTACATACAGCGCAGAGTCTCCCCCGCACGGGTGCAGCGTGGTCGGCAATTGCTCAGACGACACCAAGCCCTGCTCGATAGTGTGGCCGAGCGCTATAACGTCCAGCCCAGATTTATCGTCGCCCTCTGGGGTAGCGAATCTGATTTTGGCGCCAATATGGGAGACTTCTCCGTCGTGCGCTCGCTGGCGACGCTGGCCTACGGCAGCAAGCGTAAGGACTATTTCCGCCGCGAACTGCTAGCGGCCCTCCGCATCATCGACCAAGGCCATATTCACCCCGACCAAATGCGGGGATCGTGGGCGGGGGCCATGGGGCAATGCCAGTTTATGCCCTGGTCCTTTAACCACCGGGCCGTGGATTTCGACGGCGACGGGCGCCGCGATATCTGGCATTCCGCTCCCGATGTCTTCGCCTCGATCGCCAATTACCTGGCCTCCGCGGGCTGGCGCGACGATTTGACATGGGGCCGAGCCGTACAATTTCCCGCCGCGCAGGTCGCTGAGCATCTCAACGCGACTTTCGCCTTGCCTACCTGGCACGAATATGGGGTCCGCCGCCTCAATGGCGAAATCCTGCCCATGCGACCGATCGCCGCCAAGTTGATCCGCCCCGCCAACGCCGGCGGGAGACCCTTCCTGGTCTACGGCAACTACGATGTCCTGCTCAAATGGAATCGATCCCATAGCTTTGCCATTGCCGTCGGCACCCTCGCTGATCGCCTGCGCCAATGATTAGCGACTTGCGTCCGACCCAAATAGCTGGCCTTATCGTCGGAGTAGCCGCCCTACTCATCGGCCTTAGCGCTCCCTTTGATTGCCTGTCCACACCCATACAACAAGTGCTCGGCCTCGCGGTTTTCGCGCTGATTTTCTGGACCATCGAACCCGTTCCCATCGAGCTGAGTTCGCTCTGGGTCCTGCTCCTCCTACCCGCACTGGGCCTGCTCGACTTCGAACAGAGCTTTGCGCCCTTTGCCACCAAGACGATCTGGTTGATATTTGCCGGCATGGCCCTGAGTTTGGGCCTGACCGCAACCGGCCTGAGTGAGAGCCTGGCATCGTGGACGCAAAATCGCCTTTCCACCCGGCCCTTCCTCCTGCTTGGTCAATTGCATCTAGCCGGCCTCGTAGCCGCCTTGTTGATTCCCTCTGGCGTGGTCCGGGTGCTATTGCTCATGCCTCTCGGTAGTGCTTTGGCCGATAGAATGCGGGGTAGCCAATCGGAGCTTGTGCGGGCGGCAATCTTATTGTCGCTACTGTGCAGTACGTATTTCGGTGGATGCGGCCTGCTGACGGGTGCTGTGCCCAATCTCGTCCTCGCCGGCCGTTTCGAACAAGCTCAGCAAATGCCGATTTTCTGGGCGACCTGGTTCTACTGGATGTTTCCTCTCATCGGCCTGGGTCGAGTCCTTTTGTCGCTGGTGGTGATATGGTTGCTCTATGGCCGCCACTTGCGATCCGACGACCTGGCGATGAACTCTACAGAGCAGCCAAGCGCCTTGAGACCGGAACAAATGAGGGCGTTGGGAATTCTGGTCGTCGGCATCTTGCTGTGGGCTACCGACTTAGTTCATCACATCCCACCGGCCTATATCGGACTCCTACTCGTCGTATTGTTCACTTTGCCCCGCTGGGGTCCGCTCCCCTTTGCCAGACTCGCCGAAGTGCGTTTTAGCTTTCTCTTCTATATCGCCGCTCTTTTTTCTCTTGGCACAGCGCTTAATGCCACGCGATTCGACCAGTTGTTTATCGATGCTGCCAGTCAGCGCATCGATCTTGACGCATTGGGCTGGCTGCAAAAACACCTCGTTCTGAGCCTGATGGTTTTGCCCCTCGATTTTCTCATGGATATCGGCGCAGTCGCCGCTGTGACGACTGCGCCCGTAATGGAATTTGCCGCGCTCCACAATATCCCGCCTTTGACCGCGGCCTTTTGCGTCGCCATGGCGACGACCCTTGCTTTTCTACCCTACCAATCTGCCCCTTTTATGGTAGCCTATGGTTTCAGGCAATTCACGCTGAGCCAACTCATCTCTACTCAAGCTCTAATTTCGGGGATCTCCCTCATGGTCATTTGTCCACTCAATGTAGTTTATTGGCGGTTTGTGGGGCTAATTTGATACTTTATTTCAGTATATTGACATATTATTTTTTATAAGCATAAAATACTGGCGAATGCTTCCAATTATGGTTATGATAAAGGCACTTTCCACTTCGAGATTGCCCATACCTATGTCAAACAGTATTCCCAATATTATCGCCCAGCGCTATGCGAGCGAGGCCATTTGCGATTTGTGGTCAGAAAGTGGCCGCATCATCCTCGAACGAGAATTCTGGCTCGCGGTCCTCAAAGCCCAAAATGACCTCGGTCTGCCGGTTCCCCCAGAAGCGATAGCAGCCTATGAGCGCGTAAAGACTCGAGTCGATCTCGAGTCGATTGCCCTGCGCGAGACCATTTCCCGTCACGATGTCAAAGCCCGCATCGAAGAGTTTTGCGCCCTCGCCGGCCACGAACACATCCACAAGGGCATGACCAGTCGCGATCTTACCGACAATGTAGAGCAGTACCAGATCCTGAAGTCACTGCAGGTCATCCAGGTAAAATACGTTGCCCTGCTACTGCGCCTGGGCCAGAGGGCCCTGCAGTGGAAAGATCTCGCCCTCGCCGGACGCACTCACTACGCCGCCGCCCAACCCACTACACTGGGTAAGCGCATGGCTATGTTTGGCGAAGAAATGCTCGGGGCTTTCCATCGCCTGGGCACGCTGGTCGAGAGCTATCCGCTGCGCGGCCTCAAGGGCGCCGTCGGCACCGCTCTTGATCAGTACACGCTACTCGACGGCAACCGCGAGCGCCTCGAAAAATTACAAGCCCAGGTCCGCCATCATCTGGGTTTCCAACGCGAACTCGGGGCCGTTGGCCAGATCTATCCACGCAGCCTCGACTTCGACGCGATCAGTTGCCTATACCAACTCGGGTCCGGCGTTGCCAATCTGGCGCGAACAATCCGCCTGATGGCGGGCAATGAAATGCTGACCGAGGGTTTTGCCGCCGGCCAGGTCGGCTCGTCCGCCATGCCCCACAAGATGAACACCCGCAGCACTGAGCGCGTCAATGGCCTACAGGTGGTACTGGGGGGCTACGTTCATATGCTGGGTGCCCTGGCCGGAGACCAGTGGTTCGAAGGCGACGTATCCTGCTCGGTGGTCCGGCGCGTCGCCCTGCCCGACTCCTTCTTCGCCATCGACGGCATGATCGANACCATGCTCCACGTCCTCGACGACATGGGTGCTTACGAGGCGGTCATNGCCAANGACCTGGATCGCTACCTGCCCTTTCTCACCACCACGACNCTGCTGATGGAAGCCGTGCAGCGCGGCGCTGGNCGCGAACAAGCCCACGAGGCNATCAAAGAACACGCATTGGCTACTGCCCTCGAAATGCGTGANAAAGGCCTGCCTGAAAACGACCTGGCTGAGCGTCTGGGCAGCGACGCTCGCTTCCCGCTGGAAACCGGAGAAATCAAAGAAATTCTCTCCCGCAGCCGTAGCCTCACCGGCCTGGCCGGCCANCAGGTAGAATCCTTCGCCGACCGCGTCNAGGATTTAGCCGCTGCTTTCCCGGCGGCCCGCTCTATCGAAAAAGGCCGCTTGCTCTAATGGCTCCCCCCTCTATCCCTTCTCCCCAAGGAGGCGCGCTAAAGCGCATGCGATATAAGCGAGTACTGCTCAAATTGAGCGGTGAAGCAATCTCTGGAGACCAGGATTCTGGTTTCGATCCCGGCGCCCTTGAACACATTGCTGACGAAGTCCTCGATCTCCACGCCCGCGGAGTAGAAGTGTCCATCGTCATCGGCGGCGGCAACATTTTCCGCGGCACCCTGGCCAGCCAGTGGGGCATTGAGCGGGCGGAGGCCGACAATATCGGCACCATGGGCACGGTCATTAACAGCCTGATGTTGCGCGGCGTNCTGACATCCAAGTCCGACGGCAAAGTCGATATCCGGGTCATGAGCGCGATTCCGATTAACACCGTGGCGGAGCCCTTTATACGGCTCCGCGCCATCCACCACCTGGAAAAGAAGTACATTGTCATATTCGCCGCCGGCATCGGCAATCCCTATGTTACCACCGACTACACCTCCGCCCAGCGCGCGATTGAAACCCGCTCCGAAGCCCTGCTCTTTGCCAANAACCAAGTAGCCGGCATCTACACCGCCGACCCCCGTACTCAACCCAGTGCCAAGCTCTACCGGCGCATCCACTACAATACGATCATTAAGGAAAACNTGACCATCGTCGACCAATCTTCGGTCCTGCTCGCNCGCGANCANAAAATGCCCATGCACTTCTTCGACTTTTCCGATCACGGTATGATGCTGCGAATCTGCCGNGGNGAGGAACCGGGCACCCTNGTCACCGACGAGGGCGAAGAAGTTATAGAATAACTNTCTCGTATGGACACAAAAAAGCGCCGCCTCAATNATTGAGGCGGCGCTTTTTTTATAACGACCTAACTTTTAGAAATCGTAGGCGAAGGAGAACCGGTGGGCGCCGTTCGTCTCGGTCAGATCCAGCGGAATGTGATAGGCGTAGTCGAACAGCAACTTGTTCCACTTATAGCCCAACCCCGCGTTCAAATCGCCCGTCGCGTCTTCCTCGAAGATCTTGCTACCCCCCGCCCGCAGGAGCAGATCTCCCGCCAATTGCGTCTCCCCGCCGACCAGCAGCCGGTTGTCGCTCGAATCGCCCGACAGGTCGGAGCGCACAAATTGCACCGACACCAGCGACTGCGCGTTCAACTGGTAGGCCACGCCTAGATGCACGTCCATCGGCAACTTGCCCGCATCCGCATCCCCCGCCACCGTGCCACTGGCCACGTTCGGCTGATTCAGATTCTTCAACAGCAAACCGAAATTTGCCCCCTTGAACGGCGTCTGCCACATCAGCCCCAGATCCACCCCAACATTCCCCGCCGACGAATTCGACAGCGGATCATTACGACCGTTGTCGGCCGGAATGTCACCAACACTCCAGAACAGATACTTGGCCGACAGCCCGAGATTGAAGGCCTTCGACAGTTTGTACGACAACGACAGAAAAGCGCCATTTTCGCTCATCAACTCCGAGCCGATCCGCTCATAGCCCAAGCCTAAGCCCAACTTCGACCCCAGCGGCTGCGCATACGACAAAACGTGCTGACCCAGATCGTCGCCCTCAATCCCGCCGAAAAACAGCGACACGTTGGTGTAGGCCAAGCTCTTGTTTTCGAGCTGGCCCAGACCCGCCGGATTCTCGAAAATCGCATCTGCGTCGTCGGC
>PBOD01000168.1 GCA_002724215.1 Gemmatimonadota bacterium
CGGCGGGTTTTTGCCGGTTGCGCAGGGCGTCGATGATCTCGTCTTCGAGTCCGGCCTCGCGGGCGAAACGCTCGTGCAGCGTCCACTCGACCTGGCAGTCGAAGTGGCGGCCGACGACGAGGATTGCCAACTCGCTCAGCCTGGGTTCGAGGCTGGTGTGGTAGCGCAGGAAGGCGCCCAGGCGCTGGTTGCGGTCGGCGAGCTCGGGGCTGTGGAGCCAGATCTTGAACGGGCCGCCGAGATGGCCGCGCGCGGCGATGATTTCGTCGTAGATGGTCTTTTGCCGCGCGTCGAAGCACGCCTCGTCGAATTCGGGCAGGCGGGACATGGATGACTCCTGGTTGGAATGGGCATACTATGAAAAGATATGCGGTCGCTGTGGGCAAGCGGCGCTTTGCAGCAGAAAGTAAGGACAATGGCTGAACAAAGGGTGGCGATCGGTGCCATTTTCACCGAGTGCAATCAGTTCGGGGGCGAAACGATTGAGATGGACTGGTTCGCGCGCTACGAATTGCGCCGGGGAGACGAAGTGCTCGCGGCCGAGGATGGAGTGCTCGGCGGGATGCTCAGCGTGCTCGCGGAGCGGAACATACAACCGCTACCACTGCTCTATGCCAGCACCTGTCCCGGCGGGCCGTTGTCGATTGCCTGCTATAGCCAGCTCAAGGACGAACTGCTGGTGCGGCTCGAGCAGGCGCAGCCTGTCGATGCAGTGCTGTTGCCATTGCACGGGGCCGCGGCAGTGGAGGGCGGGATCGACCTAGAGGGCGACCTAATCACGGCGGTGCGCGCGATTGTCGGCGAAGGGGTCCTCATTGTCGCCACGCTCGACCTCCATGCTCACATATCTGAGGCGATGGTGCGGGGTGCCGATGGGCTGGTCGCCTGGGAGACCTATCCGCACCGCGATGCCTTTTCTACCGGTGAGCGCGGGGCGCGCCTTTTGTGCGACGCGCTGGAAGGCCGGTGTAAGCCGGCGATGGTCGTAGCCAAGGTGCCGGTGTTGACCGGCGCGATCCACGGCTCGACCGAGGACGACGATCCCTTCGCCGAGGTGATGCGGCTGGCCAAGGCCGAGGAGGGGCGCGATGGTATTCTGTCAACGAGCGCAATCCTGGTCCATCCCTATCTCGACTTCGCGGGCATGGGCAGCGGTGCGGTGGTGATCTCCGACGGCGACTACGACAAGGCCGAAGCGCTGGCACGCGAGTTGGCCGGCGAGTACTGGCGGCGGCGCTGCGAGTTGGAGCCGACGATGTACCGTCCCGACGAAGCGGTGGCGGCGGCACTCGCGGTCGATGGCGGGCCGGTGGTCATCGTCGAGGCGGCGGATTGCTGTGGCGGCGGTGCGGTCGGCGACAGCGTGGCCGCGCTCAAGGCCCTGCTGGCGGCAGATCTCGACGGTGTGGCGTTGGTGCCGCTGGTCGATGCTGAGGCGGCAGCGGTCTGCCATCAGGCCGGTATTGGTGCCGAGGTGGAATTACCATTGGGTCACCGCCACGATCCGCGCTGGGGCGAGCCGATCGAGGTAAAGGGCAAGGTGGTCAACCTGAGCGATGGCCGCTTCACCTACCGCGGCGGAATCTGGGAGGGGCTCGAGGGAGAAATGGGGCCGACAGCGGTGCTTGCGCTAGGCAATGTCCAGGTGCTGGTGGCCTCGCATCCGACCTACGAATGGGACGACGAGCAATTCGCAGCGCTGGGGATGAATTCGGCAGAGGCGCGCATTATCGTCGCCAAGAATCCGATGAACTATCGCATGGCCTACGGCGCGGTCAGCAAGGCAGTCTATGTCCTCGATACGCCGGGGCCGACGCCGGCGACGGTGCGCAATTTTAACTTCGTCAATCGCGCCCGGCCCTTTTTTCCGCTCGACTTCGATATGGAACTGGACCACATCGAAATCCTGCGCGCGATTGCCCGCTGAAGTGGCCTACAGCGACGACAACGTCCGCATCGACGCGGATGGCGATTGTGGCAGTGCAGGTGACATTTGCGCCGCCGATGGCCGCTACCTGGTCGCGCCGCAGCCCGAGCCGGTGCCCGCATGGTTCGCACAGGCGCTGGAGGAACACTTTGGCGGGGCGGGGGTGCCGCGGGAATACGCGTTCTGCGTGCGTGTCCGCTCGTTGCTCGAGCGGCCGCAGGAGGTCGCATTGCGGTTCTGCTTTACCGCGACCAATGGCCGCAGCTATATGGCGCCGCCCTACTGGCTGCGCCGTGGCGGGCGCTGGCGCACCGTTGCGGCGGGCGATACCGACTATATGGCCGAACAATACGCCGATGTGCGCTGTGTCCTGGCGCCGGGCGAGACGGTGTGGGTGGCGAACAAACCCTATGTCACCCCGGTGGACATCGAGGAGGAAATCGACGAACTGGCAGACCGCTTCCCCTTTTACCATCGGCGCGAGCTGGGCCGGACGGCGGAGGGCCGACCGATCCTGGCGCTGGAAACCGATGCCCGCGAAAACGCCATCGCCGTGGGTGCGACGATGCAGCCGGCCGAGCCTGGGGCGCGACCGGTGCTGGCGGTAGCGCACAGTCTGACCGACCGCAGTGCGCTGAGCGAAAAATTGCTGCAGCGCTTCCAATTTTGTTTTATTCCCATGCCCAATCCCGACGGTGCGGCCACCGGGCGCTCGCTGACCAATGCGCGGGGTGAAGTGCCGATGTTCAGCTTCGAGCGCCTGCTCACTGGGCGCGAAGCGCCGGCGGAGACCGGGGCGGTGTGGCGTTATATGGAAGCGCTGGTACCGGCGGCCTATATCGAATTCCATCCTCACTATCAGGACGTACAAAAGCACAAACTCAATCCGATGGCGCTGGAGTGGTATCCCGCGGCGATGCACGAGCGGGTGAAGCGGGTCGAAGAGGCACTGATTGGGCTCAACGACGCCTGGCGGGTGACGCATCTGGAGCAGAGCCTGCCGCTGGGCGATTGCGGAAAATTCAACAACCTCGCCCGGGTGTTTAAGACATTGGCCTTTTGCTATCAGATCTACGCCATAACCGAGGAGGCCACCCGGGCCCATGCCATCCGCGCGGTATTGGCGCTGGCCGCGGGCGTGGCCGGACCCGAATGGGCGGCGGCCCAGGGCCAGCCGGAAATCGTCAGGGGGTAGCAATATGCAGGTGGATAAATTAATGGCGGCAGTAGATGCCGAGTGGGTCGCCGCGCGGACCCGCGAACTGGTCGAGGTTTTCAGCGTCACCATGGCTGAGGCCGAGGTGTGCCGGCTCTACGAGGAGATGATGCGCGATATCGGGCTCGAGGTCGATGTGCGCGAGGTGACGCCGGGACGCAACAACCTCTACGCCAGGATTGCGGGTTGCGGCGACGGGCCGGCGCTGATGCTCAACGGGCATCTCGACACCATTCCAGTGGGCAATTGCCCGCCCTGCTATCGCGAGGGCGACCGCATCTACGGCCGCGGCACTACTGATATGAAGGGCGGGATGGCCGCGGCGTTGGCGGCGGTCAAGGCGCTGGTGGATACGGGCGTGCAATTGCAGGGCGATCTGTGGCTGACGGCGGTGGTGGGGCACGAGGAGCCCGAGGCGCAAAAGGACGGGCCGCGGGCGCTGATCGCCGATCTCAACAGCGGTCGCATCGCCGCCGACCGCATTGTGATCGTCGAGGGGCGCGATGCACTATGGGTGATGAGCATGGGGTCGATGGTCTTCACGGTTGAATTGACATCCTCGGCAGGGGGCAAACACACCCAATACGTGCCCTTCGGCGATAATCCGATCCGCTTTGTCGGCGACTTGATCCACCGCATCCATCAATGCCAGGTCGAACTCGACGCGGGGCAGGTGCATCCGCTGGCCGGGCCGGAGCGGATCGACCTGGGCATCGTCGAAGCCGGGGATTATTTTAACCGCACGCCGCTGGCATGTCGGCTGACCGGGACCAGGCGCTGGGCGCCGGGGCGCAACGCCGAACAGGTCCTGGCCGAGCTTGAGGAACTGGCGCGGCCTTTCGCCGAGAGCGGCGAATTGGGGCTGCGGATATCTATGGAGCACCAGCGGGAACCCTTCGAGACGCCGGGTGAGGATGCGGCGGTGCAGGCGGTGGGGAGGGCGCATGCGGAAGTTTGCGGCAGCGCGGCGGATTTGGTCGGGATGCGCATCGTCGGGGACGCCAATTTGTACGTCCACGGGGCAGGAGTGGCGACCTTTTACTACGGGCCGTCGAATGAGACGGCGCATGCGGATCTGGAGTGGGTTGAGGTGGAGAGATTGCAGCGGGCCGCGCAGGTCTATGCGCTGGCGGCAGCGGAGTATTGCGGTTGATGGATATTGCAACTATACGCGAGGACTTTCCCGCTCTGGAGCAGTATACCTGGTTCCAGAATGGGGGGGTGAGCATTACGCCGCGACCGGTGGCCGCGGAGCATGCGCAGAGGATGGACGAGCTTTTGCGGCGGGGGCCTCTGCACATCGTTTATCCGCAAGAAGAGTATCCCCGTCGCCAGCAGACGATGGGGCGGCTGGCGGAATTCTTCGGTGTAGAAGTGGGGGAACTGGCCTTGATGCGGGGGGTGAGCGAGGGGATACAGACGGTGGTCAGGGGGATGGATTGGCACGAGGGGGATGAAATTTTGATCAGCGGCGACGAGGAGGCAGCGGTGTTGTTGCCCGCGTTGCACCTGCGCGATCTCTATGGAGTGAAGGTAGTGAAACTGCCGCTACTTGCGGAGGGGGAAGAGCAGGTTGCGGCCGCGGAGGAACGGATCGGGAAAAAGACGAAACTGGTGGCATTGAGCCACGTGACGACCGACCTGGGTTATCGCTTGCCAGTCGAGCGCATCTGCGCGGTCGCCAGGGCGCGGGGCGTCTACAGCTTTCTCGATATGGCGCATTCGGCCGGGTTATATCCGCTGAACTTGCGCGAGTTGGGGTGCGACTTCGCGGGGGTGCTATCTTACAAGTGGATGTACTCGCCCTATGCATCCGGGATGCTCTTCGTGCGGCGCGAGTGCCTCGATGCGGTGCAGGTGCGCTATGCGGGTGGGCGAGCGGAAGCCTGGTTGGACTTTGCGGGCGACCGTTTCGCGCTGCACGAGACAGCGGAGCGCTTCCAATACGGGCCGTGGTCCTGGCCCCTGGTGCACGCCTGGGCGCGGGCGGCGCAGTATTTGACCGATATTGGGCTGGAGGAGATCTGGGCGCGGACGACGGCGCTGGCGGGGCGGCTGAAAGATGGGCTGGCAGAAATCGAAGGGGCGGAACTGTATACGCCGCAGGCGCCGGAACGTTCGGCGGCGCTGGTCAGCTTTGGCCTGACGGGCTGGACTGGGGAGGAGTTGAGCCGGGCGTTGCGGGAGGAGTGGAACACCATTATCAAGGCACTGCCGCACGGCCGCGAGGGCTTGCGCGCCAGTATCGCCTTTTTTTTACATGAAATGGAAATAGACCGTTTGCTGGATGCCTTGTGCGTCCTGGCCGACCGCAGGAGATAGAACCGTGAAGATCACTAAAATCGAAACGATCCAGATCGAGACGCCGCGCTATTACGGGCATATTTCGGGGCACGTGCTGGTCAAGGTCCACGTCGATGACGGTCCGGTCGGCTGGGGCGAGGCCTCCGACAGCAAGGCCGATGATCTCGGCGCGATCGCCAAACAGTACAATGAATTGCTCCGCGGCCAGGATGCCGGCAATATCGGCGCAATACATCAATTGCTGTGGGGGCATCGCTTCAACAGCACCGTGAGCGATCGCCATCTGGTCTCGGCCATAGACCTGGCCCTCTACGATTTCAACGGCAAGGTCCAGGGTGTGCCGGCCTATCGGCTGATGGGCGGCAAGATGCGCGAGCGCCTGTACTGCTGCTATCCCATTTTCGGCTGGCAGGTAAAAGACGACTTCGAGCAGGCCGCCGGCTATTTGCAGCGTTTGACCGATCTCGGGCACCACTTGTTTCGCTATTACGTCTCGGGCGACAGCGCGCTCGACGATCGCTTCTTGAGCGAGATGAAGTCGCGCTACGGCGATAAGATCAAGCTCAAGTCGCTAGATTTCTCAGGCCGGTTTAGCGATTGGGAGGCCGCCGTGCGCTACGCCGATGTCATCCGTCGCCACGAGCCCTACCACTTCGAGCAGCCTTCGCGCGACATGCGGGTTTCTGCCGAATTCGTACGGCGGGTGGATCTGCCGGTGACCTGGCATATCAATACTTTAGACCAGGGCTTCGAGGCGATAGAGAAGCGGGCGTGTACTGCCTTTAACGTGGCGTGCGTCTCTGGCGGACCGACAAATATCCGCAAGATTTTCGCCCTGGCTGAGGCCGCGGGATTTCGCTGTCTGATTGGCACCGACCAGGAGTCGACGCTAGGGGTTTCGGCCCAGGTCAGCGTTGGCATCAGCCAGCCCAATACCAGCTTGCCCTGCGATCCGATGGGGCCGGTGCTCTACACGGCATCGCCGGCCACAGAGCGCGTCCGCGCCGAAGGCAGCTATCTCTATCCGTTCGAAGGGCCGGGCCTGGGCGTGGCAATCGACGAGGACAAGCTGCGCGAATTGACGGTAGCCACGGCATGAGCGCGACGGCGGCACAGGCGGCGCACTTCCGCCGCCGCGGCTTTTTTTTTATTGCCAACCCCTTCGGCCGCGAGCGCATGGCCGCCATCGACGCGCGCCAGCGCGCCGTCGAGCCCGAGTGGGAACAGCGCGCTTTTCCCGACGGCTGCAATCGCGGGGCCTGTCAGTTCTTAATGTTGGGCGAGCTCGGCCTGGAACTGGTCGAGCGGCCCGAACTAGTGGCGCTGGCCCGGCAGCTATTGGCTTGCGACGAAGTGCATATCGGGGCCTGCGGCTTAGGCGACGCGGGCAAGACGGTATCGGCGGGCAAGCAGCAGCATCAGGTCCACTGGCACGCCGATGGCCATCCGGATGTTGCGCAGGTTTCGCTGCGCACAGCACTGGACCGGCACGGCGCGAATAATGGACCACTGCGCGTCTTGCCGGGAAGCCATTTGCGCTCGCGCGAGGAAGTGTGCGAGGAAGTGCGGCAGATCGAGCTGGCAACGGGGGCCTACGACGGCGAGCCCGTCGATTGCTTTGCCGCGCACCCGGACGAAGTGGCCGTAGAACTCGATCCGCGCTGGACCCTGGTGTGGACCCCGAGCGTCTGGCACGCGACCGGGGTCAAGACCGCGCCCGGGCTGCGGCGGGCAATGGCCTGGAACTACTTCCCGGCCGGTGGCCGCAAGCGCGATATCGAGGCGTTGAAACACATTTTCGCCGACGAGTGGGAAAGCTGGCCAGAGCAGCGCCAGCGATTGTGGGGGCTCGTCGCTTGAGGAAGGCATTATGCGTGTAGCGACCGGGGCCTTGAGCCACGAGACCAGTACGTTCACCCCGGTGCCGACGACCCGGGAGAGCTACGAAGCCCGCCAGGGTTTTCTGCGCGGCGACGAGATTCTGACCCATTTTCGCGGCGCCAATACGCCCATCGGCGGCTTTATCGCAGGGGCCGACGCCCATGGCTTCGAGCTGATTCCGACTATCTGCGCCGAGCCGCACCCCAGCGGACCGACGCCGCGGGCGCTATTCGACGAGATTCTCGATGAGTTGCTCGACGGCATCGCCGCCGCCGGCGCCATCGACGGGGTATTGCTCGAATTGCACGGGGCGATGGTCGCCGAGGGCGTCGACGACGGCGAGGGGCATATTCTCGAAGCGGTGCGGCGGTTGGTCGGTCCGGCCGTGCCGATCGTGGCCCAGCTCGACATTCACTCCAATATATCCCATCGCATGGTGGCCATTGCCGACGTCCTGATTGGCCGCGAGACCTATCCCGAGGTCGATATGGCGGCTCGGGGCCGCGAGTGTGCCGACGTGCTGCAGCGGATCCTCGGCGAGGGTTTGCGGCCCGAAATGGCGTTGTGCCAGTTGCCGATGGCCTGGGGTATGAATCAGGTGACCGCGCACCCGCCGATGCGGCAAGCTATCGAGTATTTGCACCAAATAGAGGCGCGGCCCGGCATTGTCTGCGCCTCGATTGCCACCTGCTTTCCGCTGGCCGACATTCCCGATATGGGGGCCTCGGTCTACGTAGTCGCCGACTGCGATCGCGCCCTGGCCCAGGCCTGTGCCGACGAATTGGGGGCCTGGATATTCGAGCGCCGCGCCGACTGGCAATTGGCCATGCCCACGACGGCAGATCTTTTGCCCGCGGCGGCAGCGGCCGGCTCGCATCCGGTGATATTTGCGGACCGCAATGACAATACCGGTGGCGGATCGCCCGGCGACAGCACGGGCATGCTGCAGGCCTTTCTCGAGGCCGATCTGGAAGATGCCTGCGTGCTCTACATCGTCGATCCCGAGGTCATTGCCATTTGTCAGGCCGCTGGCGTCGGCGCCGTGCTCGATCTCGACGTGGGCGGCAAGTCCTCACCTCTACAGGGCGCGCCGTGCCGAATGCGCGCCGAGGTGGTGGCGCTGTCGGACGGCGCCTTTAGATACGACGGGCCGATGTAAGGCGGGTTGGAGGGCAGCATGGGGCCATCGGCGCATATTCGCGAGGGCGGCGTCCACGTATTACTGGTCACAGAGCGCGAGCAGCCCTTCGACACGGCCTTTGCACAAACCCTGGGTCTGGACCCGCGCAAAATGCGCTATATCGGCGTCAAATCGGCAGCGCACTTCCGCGCTGGCTTCGAGGAATGGGCGGGTGCGGTGCATGTGGTGGGCGAACCCGGAGTACACGATATGGCCACGGCCGGCTTGACTTTTCGCCATTTGCGTCGCAATGTATATCCTTTCGATAATATTTGACTTGCGAATAGACAGGAGCCTGTAATGAGCGAGGAAAATCCGCAGACCTGGGCCGGCAAGTGGCTCGGCTACCGGGAAGAGATCAAAGTCATTGATGTGACGATCCGCGATGGTGGGTTGATGAATGACCACCAGTTCGACGACAAGGTGGTCAAGGCCGTATACGAAGCCTGCGTCGAAGCCGGCATCGACTATATGGAAATCGGCTATATCAACTCGCGCGAGCAATTTCCCCCCGGCGAGTTCGGGCCGTGGAAGCACAGCCAGGAGGATGACATTCGCCGCATCGTCGGTGACAACGACACGCCGTTGAAACTGGCGGTGATGGCCGACGCTGAAAAGAGCGACTACAAGACCGATATCCTGCCTCGCGCCGATAGCGTGGTGGACATGATTCGGGTCGCCACCTATATCCACCAGATGCCGCTGGCGCTGGATATGATCCAGGACGCCCACGATAAGGGCTACGAGTCGACGCTCAACCTGATGGCCGTTTCCACCGTACCCGAGGCCGAGGTGCGCAGCGCGCTCGAGATGCTGGTCAAATCAGAGGTCGAGGCCGTTTATGTCGTCGATAGTTTCGGTTCGCTCTACAGCGAGCAGATCCACGCGCTCTACGACATGTTCATGGAGTACTGCGGCGGCACTAAGATCGAGGTTGGCATCCACGCCCACAACAACCGCCAACTGGCCTTCGCCAATACCATCGAGGCGACGATTAGGGGTGCCAATTGCGTCGACGCCAGTTTCGCGGGCCTGGGCCGGGGCGCCGGCAATTGCCAGATGGAGTTATTGCTCGGCTTCCTGCACAATCCCAAGTTTCGTCTGCGGCCGGTGCTCAAGTGCATCGAGGATCATATCGAGCCGATGCGCGATAAGCTCAAGTGGGGCTACGATTATCCCTATATGATCACGGGTCTGCTCAACCAGCACCCGCGTGCCGGCATGGCCTACAACGAATCGAAGGACCGCGGCAAGATCGTCAAGTTCTACGACCAGGTGGAAGACGTCGACTAGCTCCGCGACGGAGGATCGAACATGCTGATCAGCCGGATTTCCGCAACTCACGTCCAGGTGCCCTACCAGGCCCCGGTCGGCCCCTATATCGGTCGTGGCGGGGGGCCGGGCTCGCTCGGCGGTCACGGCCTGATCGTCCGCGTCGAGAGCGAGGACGGACTGGTTGGCTGGGGCGAGGGCCTCGGGGTGTTTGCGACGGATCCGGAGGCCGTGCTCAAGGGGCGGCGGGTCGGTGATATAGAGGGAGCGTGCGCCGCGCTCGAGGCGGTGGGCATCGGCCCTGGACCGCTATCGGGCGTCGAGATGGCGCTGTGGGATCTGGTGGGCAAGCGGGCCGGATTGCCGCTGTGCGAAGTCTGGGGCGGGCGGTTGCGCGAAGAGGCCGAATTTACCGCCTGCATGGGGCTGAAGCAGCCCTCCGAGTCGGCGGCGACAGCGCGCGAGTACCGCGAGCGCTGGGGTTTCTATTCGATCAAGACCAAGGCCGGCGATGACGCGGCACTCGATCTGGCCATCGCCGCAGCGGTGCAGCAGGAGATCGGTGACCAGATTGCCTTCCGCCCGGACGCCAATGCGGGCTACGAGCCGGACGATGCAGTGGAGCAGATGCGCAAGATGAAGGATCTCGGCGTTGAGCACTTCGAAGACCCCTGTGCGCGCGAGCATCTGGACCACCTGCACCGCATCCGCACCGAGCTAGGGGTCGCGGTGCTGGTCAATATGGGGATCGGCAAACCGGATTCAGTGGCCGACGTACTGGTGGCCGAGGCCGCCGACTTTCTAATGCCCGACACGCCGGCCAGCGGCTCGCTGTCGCGGGTGCGGCAGGTGACAGCGGTGGCGGAGGGGTTCGGGGTGCCGTGCCTGATGCACTGCGCGCACGATCTGGGCCTGAAGACTGCAGCGATCACCCATGTAGCGGCAGCGACGCCCAATTTCTCTGGGCCGAGCGATACCTGTTACCACGGGCTGGTCGATGATATTTTGGCGGAACAACTGGTCTTCCACGACGGCAAGATCAAGGTGCCGGACGGGCCGGGCCTGGGTGTCGAGGTCGATGAGGCCAAGCTTGAAAAGTACAGCACAAATTAGCAAGCGCCCCGGCGGTTTTTCCGCCGGGGCGATTTTTCTGTTCAGCGCGATACCCCTGCAGGCGGAGACCGCGTTTTCGAGCGGGATCCTGTTCCACGGTCCCGGTAGCGTCCTCGTCAAAGAAGTCAATTCATCGCCGTTTATCGCGAAGGTGTAGAATTATACACCTTCTTCTAATGCGGTGAATTCAGCGAAACCGGCGGCGACTTTTTCGCCGCCAGCTGCGGGTTCGGCTTCGACTTTCTCCACGGAATACCCTTCGCCGTCGCCCAATTCGAGGGCGAAACACCACTGCCACAAAACAAAGCATAACGCGAAAACCGGTGAGTCCAAGTATCCAGATAAACGGGCGTGCGCGGTTGTTTTCTATTGGGGGAGAGAGGGGGTTGGCATAGATTATATCGATTACAGAGGAGTAAATACTTATGAAAGCTGTTTACACGCGACCCGCAGATGCCCGCTATGAACTCGCCGGTCCGCTGGGCGCCTATCTCGACGCTGTCACCCGCCAGTGGTTGCTCGTAGCGCCGGCGGCCAATCCGGCGCTGCTGGACATGTTCGCCGACCGCGATCGCAAGCCCTATCGCGACCAAGTGCCCTGGGCCGGGGAATTCGCCGGCAAATACCTGACCAGCGCGGTGCAGATCTTGCGGCTGACCGGGGATCGGATGCTGAAGAAGTACATCGCGGGTTTTGTCGCGCGCTTTATCGCCCACCAGGCCGACGACGGCTATCTCGGTCCCTGGCCGGCCAAATACCGGTTGGTCGGCACGGCCCCCAATGTGAAAATCGACGGCAAGCCCTATCCGACCTGGGATGCCTGGGGGCACTACCACGCGATGCTGGGGCTCTTGTTGTGGTACGAGGATAGCCGCGACAAAAAAGCGCTGGCTTGCGTCGAGGAGATGGCCGAGCTGTTTATTCGCAAGTTCAAGGGCAAGAGGCGCCGCAGGCTGGTCGATACCGGTAGCACCGAAATGAACATGGCCCCGGTCCACGTGCTGTGCCTGCTCTACCGCCAGACCAAAAAGCAAGGCTATCTCGACCTGGCACTGCAACTGGTCGATGAATTCGCCGCCAGAGACCAGGACGGCAAACCGCTGGCTGGCGACTATCTCAACCAGGCGCTAGCCGGGCGGCCCTTTTTCGAGACCCCGAAGCCGCGCTGGGAGAGCCTGCACCCAATTATGGCGCTGGCCGAGTTGTACTGGATTACTGGCGAGGCGCGCTACGCTGAGGCCTTTGAGCAGATCTGGTGGAGTATTGTCGAACTCGACCGCCATAACAACGGCGGGTTTTCATCTGGAGAAAAAGCGCAGGGCAATCCCTATCACCAGGGCGCGATCGAAACGTGCTGTACCGTCGCCTGGGTGGCGCTGAGTGTGGAGATGCTCAAACTGACCGGCAATCCGATCGTCGCCGACGAGATAGAATTATCGACGCTCAATTCAATTATTGGCCTGCATTCGGCAAGTGGGCGCTGGGTTACCTACAACACGCCGATGGACGGGGTGCGCCGCGCATCTGCTCACGATATCGTCTTCCAGGCACGCGAGGGTAGCCCCGAGCTCAATTGTTGCAGCGTCAATGGCCCGCGCGGCCTCGGGATGGTATCGGACTGGGCGCTGATGCGCGACAGCACCGGTCTGGCGCTTAATTGGTACGGACCGGGACAGATCGCAACCCGGGTGCGCGGGACGGCACTGGCGATCCGGCAACAGACCGAGTACCCGCGCCGCGGTGGGATCGTGCTGCGCGTCGATCCGGCCAAGCCGGTTGAATTCGCGCTCAAGTTGCGGGTGCCCTCTTGGTCGCGGCGGACCCGGGTAAAAGTCAACGGTACAGCGATTGAGGGCGTGCGGGCAGGCGAGTATCTGGTCCTGGCGCGGCGCTGGCGCCGGGGCGATCGCATTGAACTGGCGCTGGATATGTCCCTGCACTACTGGCGCGGCGAAAAGGAGTGCCGCAACAAGGTTTCGCTATTTCGCGGACCGGTGCTTTTGGCTTATGATCGCCGGTACAATACTATGGACCCCGCCGCGGTGCCCGTTCTCGACGCTCGCGGTCTGCGCGGTAAGTTGGCTGTGGTAGACGATGCGATCGTCGCGGTGGATTTTACGGTCGCTGACCAGATCCTGCGGTTATGCGACTTCGCCAGCGCCGGTGAGGGAGGATCCCCGTATCTGTCGTGGCTGCGGGTGAAAAACGCGCCGAAAACCGATTTTTCTCGCCATAATCCGCTCCGCAGCGGGCGGTAGAGGAGGCTATTGTCTTGAGTGAACATTCCGTGCATCGCTCGCTCGAAATTTACGAACGCGCCAGGGCGCTGATCCCCGGTACGACCCAGTTGATCAGCCGCCGGCCCACCCGCGCCGCGCTGGGGGTCAGCCCGATCTACGCCGAACGGGCCAAGGGCTGCCGGATCTGGGATGTCGACGGCAACGAGTATATCGATTGGACCAGCGCTGTTGGACCGGTGATCTTGGGCTATGCCGATGACGTGGTAGACGACGCGGTCCGCGCCCAGATCGCGCGGGGGGCGATCTACAGCATCGTGCAGGAATCGGCCGTCGAACTGGCCGAGGAGTTGGTGCGCATCGTGCCGTCGGCAGAGATGGTGCGCTACTGCAAGGGCGGCGGCGAGGCTTGCACCATTGCGGTGCGTATCGCACGCGGGGTCACTGGCCGCGACAAGGTGCTGTTCTGCGGTTATCACGGCTGGCACGACTGGTACCAGGCCGCCAATCTCGGTGCCGAGCGGCTGGCCGAGCACCTGTTCAACGGCATTGAGCCGATCGGGGTGCCGCGCAGCCTGGAGGGCACGGCGATGCCCTTCACCTACGGCGACCTGCAGGAGTTGGAGGGTTTGCTCCAACAACACGCGGGCGAAGTGGCCTGTATCATCATGGAGCCGATGCGCTCGGGCGAGCCGCCAGAGGGCTATCTCGCTGGAGTGCGGGATCTGGCCACGCGTTACGGAGTGGTACTGATCTTCGACGAGGTGTCCTCCGGCTGGCGGGTCGCCCGTGGCAGCGCCCAGGAATACGTCGGGGTCACGCCCGATATGACCGTTTTCGCCAAGGCCATTTCCAATGGCTATCCGATGGGGGCGGTGGTTGGCAAGCGCGAGTTTATGGAGCCGGCGTCGCGAATGTTTATCTCCAGCGCTTATTGGGACGACAATATTGGTATCGCCGCGTCACTTGCTTGCTTGCGCGAACTCGAACGCCGCGATGCAGTGGCCCACTTCAACCGCATCGGCGCGCTATTCAAGGAGCAGGTCAATGCGGCTGCTGCTGCCGCTGGCCTCGCCGCGCAGTGCGTTGGAGTTGCGGCACATCCGAGCATCCGCATCGAGGTCGACGACCCGGCCGAGGCCGCCAAGGTCAACGCGCTCTTTATTCAGGAAAATGCGCGCCGCGGCGTCATTCTGGCGACCGGCTTTATGTTCAATTGCTCGCACGGCGAAAGCGAAGTCGAGCGGACGGCAGCAGTGGTCGAGGAGAGTTTTGGCAAAATAGCCGAGGGGCTCGACCGGGGTACTATCGACGATTTGCTCGAAGTGCCACCGCAGGAAGAGTCGTTCCGGCGTTTGGTGAGTTGATTGGCTCGCTGTGGCGGAGGTGTGGACTGTGGCGAGTGCAGTCTGCGACGCCTAAGGCTCCTGTAGCTCGGCGAAGATGTCGAGCAGCCGCGGGAAGAAGGCGGCCAGGGTCGGATAGTCGCGTCGGCGCGCCTCGTATTCCTCGAGCCGCCGAGCCAGCGCATGGATATAGCGGAAACCGCGGCTCGACTCCTCGCGCAGGGCCCGGTTGCCAGCCTCGGGGCCGAGGTGGTGGTGGGCCAGGCGGGCGACTATGGCGCGAATAATATGCTCATTAGCGCAGTCGAGCCAGCGCGTGTAGCCGAGCCGATTCATTTGTTCGGCCAGCGGGTCGAAGAGGGCGGAGCGGCGCTCTATCTCGCGATAGTAACCCTCGCTGAGCGGGTTGACGAAGGCGTGGCTGAATTCGTGCCAGACGATTTGTAGCAGCTGCTCGCGCGGGCCGAACCGGGGTATGCCGCGTTCGGCGCCGGTGGGACCGAGCAGGGTGTACACATCGAAGGGACCACCGGCCCGGCCTAGGTGGGGACCAAAGCCGCCGTGGTGCAAGAGCGGGCTGAGCACGAGGTGATAACTCAGCTGCCGAGTGCCAAAATAATCCTCGATTTCAACACTGGAGTTCGCTTCGGCCAGATCTTCCCTAAGTTTATACTCTAATTGAAGATATAGTTTGTTCTGGCGCGCGAAAAAGCGATTGAAATCGGTGCGGCGGGCAAAGTCCCTGAGCGCCTGTAAAAAGCGCGCGAAATTCTCTGGTCCGCGGAAGGCTTCGTAGATATGTGTAGGGATGGTTTCCCGCTCTTCGAGCGCGGGCGGATCGGACAGATAGAGCATGGCCGTGGGATAGGCATCGGACCAGTTGCCGTCGGCACTGAAATTTCTGAATAGCGCGATGGCCTGGTGTGGGGGATAGTTCGTGAAGTGGGCAATGGCGTCGCGCGCGTAGTCGGTCCTGTAGGGCGTCAGATAGGGATAGCGACTGAGCAATTGCACGACGGTGAGCAGTTCGAGCCGCGGATCGGCGCCGATGCGCAGGCGCTGGTCGGCGTAAGCGTTGGTTAACAGGGTGCAACAGGCAATATAAAAGCCGGCTCGCAAAGAGCCGGCTTTTATAAAGTTAGCAAGGGAGCGTCGCTTCACTGCGACCAGGAACTACCGCCTGGAGATCCGTCGCTGGACGACACTGCTGGTGCTGCGGAAGGCACTTCGACTGCAGGGGCTTGCTGCTCCGCTACGGGTTGCGGACGGACATTGTGCAGAGCCTCTTTGAGTTGTTTACCCGGCTTGAAATGCGTCTTGCGGCGAGCGGGGACATAGACGACTTCACCGGTACGCGGATTGCGGGCGGCGGGCTTGGGTTTGGTGTCTTTTACTTCGAGTACTCCGAAGCCTCTGATTTCAATGCGGTTGCCCTCAATAAGAGTTTCGCGCATGGCCTCGAAAAGACTGTCGACCATCTGCAGCGTAAGATTGTTCTTGCATCCGATTGCGTCGGCTACTGATCGAGCCAGGTCTTTCTTGGTTATTGTAGCCACAAAAAACCTCTCTCTATGAGGAGTGGGGAGAATCCATGCAAAGTACACCTGCTCCGATTCTGAATTAAGATATTGTGTTTACTATGACTTGTATTATACGAAATCCATGCGCGGAATCAAGGAAAAAAATACATTTTAAAAGGCGAGAAAAAACGCGCTAAATACAACTGTAAAGAAGGAGTTGGGGCGGAAGACGGCGCTGGGGCGCGCAAGGCGTGCAAAGGGGCTTGCTCTATCTTAAGTCGTTGTTTACTCAGGGGCTGTGGAAACGATTGCCAGAGTGAATGTTAGCGCGGCTCAAAATGGGGGTCCGAAAGGGTCTTCAAAAAGGCGATCAGCGCCCTTTTTTCTTCGCGACTCAGGTCGAGATTGGGGCGGATGAGCAGTATGGGATCGGTCAGGCGAGTGCGGTGAAAGCCGGAGTCGTAGTGGTCGATCACTTCTTCCAGCGTTGGGAAGCGGCCGTCGTGCATATAGGGGGCCGTGTACTCGATATTGCGCAGAGTCGGGGTGATGAATTTGCCGCGGTCGAGGCGGCCCTGGGTAAGGGCTGCCAAACCCGGATCCTGGGGGTCGAGATCGAGGCCGTTGTTGTGGAACTGGTTGTCGGTAAATAGCGGTGCCCCGTGACAATGGAAGCAGTCGCCCTGTTCGGTGTGGAAGAGCAGGAAGCCCCGTTCTTCCTCGGGGGTAAAGTCTGCCGTCCCGGCCAGCCAGCGGTCGTATTTGCTATCGGCCGAAATCAGCGAGCGCTCGAACTGGGCGATGGCTTGGACCACGAGGGTTGAGTCAATGGCTTGGTTGGGCCCGAAGGCGCGGGCGAACAGGTGGGGATAGTCTGGATGGCGCTGCAATTTGGTGGCGATGTGGGGCCAGTTTTCGCCCATTTCAACCGGATCTCGCACGGGCGCCAGGGCCTGTTCTTCCAGGCTCGGTGCGCGCCCATCCCAAAAAAGCGCAGGCCGCCACAGAACGTTGAAAATCGGCATTGAGTTGCGGCCGGTCAGGCCATCGACGCCGCGGCTGAACGGTCTGGGGTCGCTGAAGGCCTGGCTGGGGAGGTGGCACGTGGCGCAGGCCACGGTGCTGTCGGCGGAGAGGATGGGGTCGGAAAACAGGCGGCGACCCAGTTCGATCCCCTCGTGGGTTAGCGCATTATCCGGCGGAATCTCCGGTGGTGGAAATCCCGCCGGGGTGTTCAGCACGAAGGGCGTCGGGCCGGAAGTGCGACCGGGGTCGGTGCCCTTATCGCCGCAGCTGGCCACAGCCAGCAGGATCAACGTCCAGCCCCGCATACGTTCAGCCGCCCGCGGGTTGGTCGTGGTCGTGGTCGGAGCCGGCTTGCTGGTGGACCTCCTCCTCGCCGTGGTCGTGCGCGTCGTGGTCGTGGCGGCCGATGGATCCGACCGCAAACACCGAGTTGCCATTGTCCCGTAGGGTCGATTGCGCGTCGGCATTGCCCATGATGCCGCCGCGGTCGCCGAAGTCGTAGATAGCCGGGGTATCGTACCACTGGTTGAGATCCATGACGACATTGATTTCCCACTCGCCCCCTGCGACGACGAGGTCGATCGGCAGCGATACGTCAAAGGAATAGTCGCCGCCGCCGGATGGTCCGGTGTGGGTGAGGAAGGCTTCTACGCCGTCGCCGCTGCGGAAGAGACCCTCCATGCGCATGTAGTGGTAGCCGCCGCCCATCGGAGTCGGCCACGCCATATTGTTGTAGTGGTCGATACTGGGCAGTGCGCCGGTCTCGTTTTTGGCACCGTCGATACCGAAGGTGAAGTGCAGCGCGGCGTAGCGGTCGCCCGGCACCTTGGCCGCGACGTTGCGGGTGGCACCGGCAAAGGCGTTGCGGTAGTGAAAATCGGCAAGGGCGACGTGTTTGCCGGCGGCAGTCTCGAGGGCGATGTCCGACACGATATATTCGAGCCGGGTAACGCCGTATTCATTGCCCGCGGCATTGGTATAGATAATTTCGTCGTGCGCGAGATTCGCACCGCCGACGGTGTGATTGAAGCGAGTGATAACCTCGCCGCGGTCGGCGTCGTCGCCGCAGGCGCCCAGAAGGCAGCTGAATAGTAGTACGCTTAGTTTTCTCATGGTCGTGTCCTTCTAAAATACATCGAGTTGGCAATCTAGACCGAACAATAAATTGCGGTCGGCGGTGAGCTGGATCTGGTTGAGATATTCGTAAAGACGCAGGGAGAACCTTTGCGCGATGGCTACAAGTTTGTCGCGCTCCTGGGTTCCCCGGTGGTGGGCACACTTCAGATGGCCGGGATGGGGACTTTATCTATGGGGTAGGGCTGCGGTGGATAGGTCGCGCCTGCGGAGTCGGCTGGGGTCGGGGCGGCGACGGGGTCGATGACTGCGGACGGCCCGACGCCAGCCAGGTGTTTGCCATTGCCGCTGGCCTCGATTGCGCCAGCGGGCGCGCTGGGGCTGCAAGGGGCGTTCAGCAGGCAGGCGGTGCCCGCGACCGGGACGCTGGCGGTTTTGCAACAGCAAGAGGTTTTGCCGAATCCCATTAAGGAACAGCTCTGTTCGGTCGCCGCGTACTCGATCTTGGGCACGATCGCAAAACCGCCCGCCAGTATATAGGAGAAAATCAGTAGCAGTGCGGCGAGGCGCGATGGGAGAATGGCATTCGGCATAATAGGGTGCTGGAAAGAGTCTACAATAAAAGTACAAAACTGGAAGGCGATGGCAACTCGGGCCGGGTTCCGTAATGGCGATGGATGCTCATTCCGCTGCCTGCCGGGGCGGGCGAAACATTTGGCCGCGAGCGGGGGTCTATATGGGTANAGTAAGGGTGGGAGTGCTTGTCGTTTATAGTGCAAGGCGATAAATTATGAGCGGGATGCGCGATATCGTACAGTCTATCAAGGGCATGCCGACACCGGGCGAGCGCTCGCGATTGCCCCAGCCGCGAACGCGGATCGGCCACAAGCTCATTCTGAGTTTCGTACTGCTGGTGATGGTGGTGGTGGGCATGTCGGGTTGGGTGCTCTTTGAGTTGACGCGGCGCAGCCTGGAGTGGCAGATGAGGGCGCAACTGGTGTCGGTGGCGCAACTGGTCAGCACTAGCCTTTCGCCCGACGTATTGCGCTATCTGCGCCCCGGTCGCGAGCACTCCAATCTCTACCGCAACCTGATGGGAAAATTGCAGCGCGCCGAGCAAATGGTCGGCGCCCGCCACGTCTTCGTCTTCGACCGCCAGCGTCGGTCGTTGCTCGATACCGACGGCCTGATGCCCATCGGTCGCGAATATCCCAAATTGCTCTTTGACCGCCGCGAGTTGNAGCGGGTTTGGAGTGGGNATACGGCCNATTCNGTGCTCTTTTTCGATGAGGACGATGTGCCGTACATGACCGGCTATGCGCCGATCTTCGCCAGCGACGGCGAGGTTATNGCCGCGGTGGGGGTTGAGATTGGCGCCAGCTTTATCGAAACCGTGGATTATTTCGGCCGCTCGGTGCTGGTCTTTGCCGCGCTGGGCGCGTTGCTCACCGTGGTGGTGGCCTGGGGCTTGGCGCGGACCTTGACNCGGCCGATCAAGAAGCTGGTGCGCGCCGCNCACGANATCGGCCTCGGCAATATGGGGCAGGCGGTGGTTACTTCCTCCGACGACGAGATCGGCTATTTGGGCGAAACGATGGAGGAGATGCGCCGCAAATTNCTGGCCCGCGATGCCCAGTTGCGACAGATGTTGGGCGGNGTTGCNCACGAGATCCGCAACCCGCTGGGCGGGATCGAAATCTATGCCGGGTTGATCGCCGACGACCTGCCCGATCGCGACGAGCGCAAACAGCACATTCTCAAGGTGATACAGGAAGTGCGCAAACTCAACCACGTGATCGCCGAATTTCTCGATTTNGCCCGCCCGTCGCCACCCAACCCGCAACTGACCGAGATCGCGGCGCTGGTCGCCGACGCGGCCTTTATCCTGGCGCCGGAGATGGACAAGGCGGATATTGAGTACCGCGAAGAGGTCGCGCCAGATCTGGTGGCCTATGTCGACGCCGAGCAAGTTGAGCGGGTGCTGGTNAACCTGATGAAAAACGCGGTCCAGGCNATGCGCGGAGGTGGGATCCTCACCGCGCGGGCACAGGCCGAGGACGATGAGGTTTTGATCGAGGTTGTCGATGACGGTCCGGGGATACCCGCCGAGGTGCTCGAGCGGCTCTTCGAGCCCTTTTTTACGACCAAAGAACAGGGCTCGGGCCTGGGGTTGGCGATGGTGTCCAAAACTGTGGAGGAGAACAGGGGGCGCATCGAGATCGAGAGCCGCGAAGGCGAGGGGACCGCATGCCGCTTGCGGTTGCCGATGGCGGCCGAGACGGCGGCAGAACAGATGGCATAACGGGATGAGCCGCATACTTATTATCGATGATAACGAGACGCTGGGCAGTGGGGTGGTGCTGATGGTGGAGCGCATGGGGCACGAGGGCGCGGCGGTCACCAGCGGGCCGGAGGGTCTGGCGCGGNTGGCCGAGCAGAGCTTCGATCTGGTCATCACCGACTACCGCATGGACGATATGGACGGCCAGCAGGTACTGGAGGCGGTGAAGACACGGGCGCCGGAGACCGACGTGATGATGATGACTGCCTATGGCAGCATCGAACTCGCGGTGGAGGCGATGAAACNCGGCGCCATCGACTTCATTACCAAGCCCTTTCCGCACGATGGCTTGCGGTTGAAAATCGAGAANGTNCTCGAGTATCGGGCCGCGCGGCGCGACCGCGAACGGCTCGGCGAGCAGAACCGCTATTTGCGCGAGGAAATAGACGGGCGCTATAACTTTGGCGAGATCATCGGCGAATCGGAGCAGATACACAAGGTGCTGGCGGCGGTCCAGAAGGTGGCGGTGACTGATTCGTCGGTGCTGGTCTATGGCGAGAGCGGCACCGGTAAGGAACTGGTCGCGCGGGCGGTCCACTACCAGAGCAATCGCCGCGAAGGATCCTTCGTCAAGGTCAATTGCGGCGCTCTGCCGACCGAACTGGTCGAGAGTGAGCTCTTCGGCCACGAAAAAGGCGCCTTTACCAGCGCGGTCAAGCAGAAAAAGGGTAAGTTCGAACTGGCCGCAGGCGGGACGATCTTCCTCGACGAAATTGGCGATGTGCCGCTGGAGACCCAGGTCAAGCTTTTGCGGGTGCTGCAGGAGAAGCAGTTCGACCGGGTGGGGGGCGAACAGACGCTCGACGCCGACGTAAGGGTCGTGGCGGCGACCAATCGGCCGCTCAAGCAAATGGTCGCGGAAGGGACCTTCCGCGAAGATCTCTACTACCGGCTCGAGGTCATCCCTTTGCGGCTACCGCCACTGCGCGAGCGCCGCGAGGATATTCGCCTGCTGGTCGATCACTTTATGGTGAAAAAATGCGGGGAGATGAATATCCCCCTCAGGCGTCTAAGTGANGAGGCGCTCAAGGGGCTGGTNCGCTACCCCTGGCCGGGCAANGTGCGCGAGCTGGAAAATGTCATCGAGCGCACCATTGTCCTCGCCGATGGCGAAAAGATCGACTACCACGATCTGCCGCTGACCTTCGACGAAGCCGGACGGGACGACCAGGCCGTCGCGCCCGGNGCGATGCCCCTCAACGAGCGCCTCGATGAGATCGAGCGCGAGATGATCGCNCAGGCCATGCANGAGACCAACCACGTCAAGACCAAGGCGGCCTCGCTGTTGGGAATTAAGACNAGCGCCCTGTACTACAAATTGGACAAATACGGTTTGGAATAGATCGATGTACTTCTCCTTTATTGTCATACTGGNGCTCGGAGCCGCGGTTGATGCGACCGATCTCGGTNCGCTCAAGGAGCAATATGGCGCCCTCGGCGCCCGGCGCGATTCGCTGGAAGTCCAGAGACTACTGGTGGCNGCTGAGGCCGAGGCGCTGTCGACGCGGGTCGATAGTCTNAAGCTCGCTGAGGAGGACGCTGAGGAATTGCAGGAGTCGCTGCGGTNGTCTTTGGGGTTGGTGCAGCGAATGGTCCGTATCGACCGGCTCTTGGCGGTGCTCGATNCGCGGCAGGACAGTCTGNAGGNGCGGTTGCGGTTGGGCTATGACTGGGAGATCGGCGTGTTGATNCAGAAGCTGTCGATCCAGTCGGACCGGGGGCTGCTGACCCAGTTGATGGTNTACCAGGAAGCGCGTGAGCAATTGGGGGCCGAGATCTACGGGGCGAGTCTGCGCTACGGCGAACAGATGAAAATCGGCGTCGACGACGGACCGGATGAGATCCAGCAAAAGCTGGAGTTGATGGACGATATCGCCCACCGTCTGCAGGCCGACCTCGACGCCACGGCCGGGGTTTTGCAGCGACTCGAAGCGGAATNTCAATTGCGCTCGCGAATGGGGAGCGCGGCCGGGGAATNCCAGAGCTACGATTCGGCGCGGAAACGGGTCTTCGTGCGGGGCGAGCAGTCGGGGGCGCAGGTGCGGTTTCGCGGCGAGGAGGAAGCTGCCGAGACCGAGTTGAGCCCGGTCGATGAGGTCGTGCTGGAAATCCACAAGCTCAAGGCCCGCCGCCAGGAGGTCCGCCAGTTGCAGTCGGTGGTCCTAGACCGGGCCCAGGCCTTCCGCTTCTATTTGCGCAGCCTGCTCGAGGGCGAAGAATAGCGCCCTATTCCTCCGCGCCCAAACCTCTGTTGACTTCCACCNCATTGTCGCGGCTTGCGCCGAAGGCCTCTTTGAGTGANTGGNAGGCCAACCAGGGGTCTATCTCACTGCCGCAGGTGAAGAGGTCGATCGCGGCGTAGCCGCGCTCTGGCCAGGTGTGTATGGCGAGGTGGCTCTCCTGGACGACGAGGACCCCGGTGACGCCGTGTGGGGTGAAGCGGTGGAAGGTCGCGCCGAGGATTCGCGCCCCGGCGGCGGTGGCGGCGGCGCGCAGTCGGGCTTCGATATAGGCCCGGTCGTCGAGCAGGTCGGCGTCGCAGCCGTAGAGATCGATCAGGAGGTGGCGACCGAGGGGCTTCAAGGGGTATGGGCTCGGGTCAGAGTGAGGAGCGCGATTTCGGAGGGGGCACCGAGCCGGAGCGGCGGGCCCCAGTAGCCGGTGCCGCGGTGGATATAGATCCAGGTATCGCGAAATTTGTGCAGGCCGGCGACATAGGGTTGTTGCAAGAGAACCGCGAAATTCCACGGTACGAACTGCCCGCCGTGGGTGTGGCCCGACAACTGCAGGTGGAATCCTGCCGCACTGGCGGCTTNGATGCTGCGCGGCTGGTGCGCGAGCAGGATGCGCAGGTCGGCGTCGGCGATNTNGGCGTGGGCGATGTCGGGGGCCGAAGCGTGCGCGGGAACGATTTCGCCGGCGCTGTAATCGGTAGCCGCGGCCACGCCGATGCAGGCGCCGTCGCGGTCGAGCAGGCGGCCCTCGTTGACCAGCACCTCGAAGCCGAGTTGGCACGCGTGGGCTGTCCACTGTTCGATCCCCGAATAGTACTCGTGGTTGCCCGTGCAAAAATAGACCCCCAATGGTGCGCTGAGCCCGGCCAGCGCGGCGGTGTGNGGGGCGAGACGCTCGACCGAGCCATCGGCGAGGTCGCCAGTAAAGGCGATNAGATCGGGTTGCTCGGCATTGATGCGGTCGGCCACGCGTGCTACGAAGCGTCCCTTGATGGTCGGACCGACATGGAGATCGCTGAACTGGGCGATGCGCAACCCGGCCAGCGCCGGGGGCAGGTCGGGGATCGGCACATTGATGNGCCGGACGGCCGGGGTNCGCCGGGCCTGGTAAAAGCCCCAACTCGTCACCGCGATGGCCAGANCGAAGGTCGCCAGGTCGATGCGGGCATCGAGCGCAGGCTCGATGGTTGCAAAAGAGTCTAAAGCCAGGCCGGCGATATCGCGCACGACCAGCAAGATCGTGCTGAAGGTCGCAAAGCCCATGCCGAGATAGCCGACCCACGCGAGCGGGTCCGCTAGCCAGACTAGGTGCGGGCGGGTGCGCAGGAAGATGAGCAGCAGGGGTAAAAACAGCAGGACTACCAGTGCCAGGGCGACCGCGGCGTGGAGCGAAGCGGGCAGATGGGGAATGAGGCGCCAGCCCGAATAGCCATAGACCAAACCGAGCAGCCCCAGGAAAATCAGCGCGAACATGTGTCTTTCTGCATTCGTGGATCGGGGCTTTTATTGTAGGGGCAATTACAGTCCTTTGCAAGTTGTAGACAGCAAGGGGAAAGGAAGGTGAGCAATGGACAGACTGCGGGAGTTTCGCCTGGGCATCGCGCTGGCTGCACTATGCGGTGCCAGCGCGCTGGGCGCGGAGCAACATACTGTGGCGGTATTTGGGGAAGGTCGGGTCAGCGCAGTGCCGGACAAGGCTCTGGTTTCGCTGGGCGTGACCACGCAAGCGCCCAGGGCCGAGGAGGCGGCGCGGCGCAATCGCGAATCAATGCAGAAAATCTTCGTGGCGCTGGCCGACCTGGNAATCGCGGAGCGATCTATGGCTACGAGTAATTACTCGATCCATTACGAGCGGCCCCGCCCCAATGCCGACGCAGACAACGGCGTATATCGGGTGTCCAATATGCTGCGGGTGGAATTGGCGGTNAGCGACCGGATCGATGCGGTACTCGACGCGGCAGTCCTGGCCGGTGTCAATCAGGTATGGGGTGTGGAAATGATGCTGTCCGATGTCGAGGCGCTCTCCGCAGCAGCCCGGGCCAAAGCCGCCGCGCACGCCCGGGCCAAAGCCGAAGACCTGGCGCGGCTGCACGGGCGCGAACTGGGGGCGGTACTGCGGATCGCCGAGGAGGGGGCTTCGCATCTGCAGCCGCGGAAGTTGGCACTAGAGGCGGGCGGTGGGGTGATCCGCCCCGGCGAACAGGCCGCGACGGTGCGTCTGGAAGTCGTCTACGCGTTGAAGTAGGGCCGACGCAAAAAAGCGCGCTCCGGACCCGGGACGCGCTCGCCGCGCAGCGAGAGGGGATTTAGACGTATTCGATAATATCGGTGGGCAGACACTTCAGGTCGCGGCAGATATTGGACAGGGTGTAGGGGTCCATGCCTTCGGCGCCCTGGTCTACGGTTTTCTTGATGTGCTGGTAGGTCGTCAAATTTATTTCGGGTTTGCGGTCTTCGAGCATTTGTTCAATTTCTCTTTTTTTGAACCGAATCATCCGGTATCCTCGCGTTGTACCTCTCTAAGGGCATCGTTGGCCTAATAATTAAGTCAACGGGATGCCCTTCGTCAAAAAACAACATGCGCATATTCGCCACATCGGATCTGCACGCCGATTTCGCCGCCAACGGCGAATGGCTCGCCGGGCTGTCGCGCGCCGACTTTGCCGATGATGTGCTGGTGGTCGCCGGGGACATCGCCCACCGTTTGCAGACGGTCGAAATCGCGCTCAGCGGGTTGGTCGAGCGCTTTGCAGCGGTATTTTTTGTACCCGGCAACCACGAATTGTGGGTCCGCGGAGAGTCGGGCGACTCGCTGGAGAAATTCGAGCGCGTCCTAGCGCTGTGCCGCACGCTCGGGGTCCACACCGAGATGCGCGCCTGCGGCGAGTGGTGGATCGCGCCTCTTTTTTCATGGTACAGCCCGGACCTCGACAGCGCCGATTGCGGCGACGATGCGGCGCTGTCGGCCTGGGGGGATTTTCGCTATTGCCGCTGGCCGGCGGGGGTGGGCGCGCTGGATCGGATCTTCGCNGACCGCAACGGCGAGTGCGCGGCGCCGGCTTCCGGGCGGGTTTTGACCTTTTCGCACTTCCTGCCGCGCATCGACCTGCTGCCCGACCCGGCGCATCTGCGCTTCAAGGGCTTGCCCAGGGTTGCCGGCAGTCCGTTGATCGAAAGCCAATTGCGCGCTTTGGGCTCGGAGCTGCACCTCTTCGGGCACAGCCACATCCGCTGGGACGAGACCATAGACGGGGTGCGCTACTTGCAGCGACCGCTGGGCTATCCGCAGGAAAGGCGNGGTAGGGCCTATGAGTTGGCGCGCCTGGTCTAGCTTTAGGGCTATTCGTAGCGCAGCGCGTCGATGGGATTGAGCCGGGCGGCCTGGCGGGCGGGGTAGATGCCGAAGCCGATGCCGACGGTGGCCGAGACGCCGAAGGCCAGGACGATGGTCCAGGGCTGGACTATNGTGCGCCAGCCGGCGTAGAGGGTGATGACTTCGGGGATGGCGTAGCCGAGGATNACCCCGATCAGCCCGCCGAGCAGGCTGACCAGTAGCGATTCGACCAGAAATTGCGAGAGGATGTCGTGGCGGCGGGCACCCAATGCGCGGCGGATGCCTATTTCGCGGGTGCGTTCGAGCACCGAGGCGAGCATGATATTCATAATGCCGATACCGCCGACCAGCAGCGAGATGCCGGCNATGCAGCCCATGACGATATTGAAGATTTGCTGGGTCTTCTGGCTCTGGCGCAACAACTCTTCGGGGATCGCGATTTTGAAGTCCTCGACGCCGCGGTGGCGGCGGTTGAGGATGGTNCGGACGATGGCGGCCGCCTCCTGTAACTGATCGGAGCCGGGGATTTTGACGGTGATCTGGGTCAATTCGGGCTCGCCGGGCTCCCAGTGGAAGCGGCGGCGCATGGTCGTTAGCGGGATATAGATATCTTCGTCGGTGTTGCGGACCTCGAGTACGCCGCCGATCTTGCCACCGGCTGCGCCCTTGTCCGCCAGNACGCCGATGACGGTGAACCACTGGTTGCGGATCTTGACCCGGCCGCCGAGGGGGTCGTCGAAGAANAACAGTGCCCGTTTGGCGTCGGCACCCAGCACGCAAACCCGCTTGGCTTCGCGCAAATCCCGCGCCGAGAAAAACACGCCGCTGCCCATTTTCGCGTCGAGCACGGTCAGGTAGTCGGGGGTGGTGCCGACCGCCATAGTGCGGAAGGTATTGCCCTGGGTTTGGGCTTTGATCTTNAGTTCGCGCTGCGGCGANACGTAGTCGGCGATCAGGCAGATTTTGGCGATNGATCGCGCGTCGTCCCAGGTCAGGCCCTGCGAGCGGTTCTGGTCGGTGCTGCCGGCATTNCCTTCCTCCTCATCTTCCTTNTCCCAGTGCTGGACGATGATATTGCTGATGCCCATCTGGCGGATCTGTTCGAGCGATTCCTGTTTGGCGCCCTCGCCGATCGACAGCATCGCGATGACNGCGGCTACGCCGAAGATAATGCCGAGCATGGTCAGCAGGGTGCGCAGCTTGTGCGAGGTGAGGCCGACCAGGCTGAGGGCGACGGTTTCGCGCAGGTCCATGCGNGGCCTATTCGACCTGGGGCGAAGCCGACTTAGCGTCGGCATCGAGGCCGCCGATGGCGTCGGCGNTCTGGGTCGGGTCGCGCAGGGCGATGCGGTCGTCGGGCGACAGGCCCTCCTCGACGATGACGAAGTCGTCGTTCTTCTTGCCCAATTTGATTTCCCGTTCTTCGGGCTGGCCGTCAACGATGCGGTAGACCAGAGTGCGGCCGTCCTTTTCGAAGATGGCGTCGAGCGGGATGTAGATGGGCAGCGNTGCGGTTGTGGCGACGATNTCCTCGTTGGCCGCGGNTTCGACCGAATCGGGCTTGGCCTCCGGTTTGGGNGGGACGGTTTCTATGATNACCGTGNAGGTGGCCGACATGCCGGGTTTGAGACGNTCGTCCTCTTCCTCGATCTCGAGCATCACGTCGAAGACCTTGANGTTCTTNTCGCCCTCNTTCTCGCGGCCGATTGAGGCGATGCTGGTAATCCGCCCGTGGAAGGTCGGATCGGGCAGCGCATCGAGCTTGATGGTGGCGACCTGGCCGGTGGCGAGCTTGTCGACGTCGACTTCGTTGACAAAGGTCTTGACCTGCATGCTGGAGAGGTTGGGTAGGGTGATGACATTGTGGCCGCCCCAGATTTCGTCGCCGACGCGAATTTTCTCGTGCCGGCCGCCCTTCCACATTTTGCCGTAGACGACCAGGCCCGGTTTTTCGGCCTTGACCGTGGTGTAGTCCAGTTCCTTGCGGGCTTTCTCCAAGTCGCGCTCCTTGCGCCCGATCTCGATCTGGCGCTTTTTGACCTCGGCGTCGTTGACGACCTTTTGCGACTCGAGCTTTTCGACGGCTTGCTGGTGGCTCAACTCGGCCTGGCGAGCCTCGATTTGCGCTTCTTCTTTCTGTACAGTGGCTTCGAAGGCCATGCGCTCCACTTTCAATTCGGCCAGGCGCAGATTGGCCTCCTGGTTTTTGATGTCCGACTCGAGCTTGCTAATCTCGGCCTTCTGCGTGGCCTCGGTTTTGATGAGGTCGGCCTTGGAGGATTCGACCTGCTGTTCGGCGTCCATGACCCGCTTTTGAAATTCGGTCTGCTCGTACTGGACCAACAGATCGCCAACGGCGACTTGCTCGCCCTCGGGGAAGAGCTCGACGATCTTGAGCTGGCCCCTGACGCGCGGCGCGACGATGTTTTCGGCTTCCACCGCCTCCAGTTCGCCGCCCTTGAGTTCGAGCGAGATTACGAATTCCCCCTGTTGTACGGGGTAGGTGGGGACTGAAGTGTCGGTCTCGTTGCCCATCTGCCGTGAGGCTAAGTACGTTCCGGTCGGGACGACGGTAAGCAGTAGGCCGATGAGCCACAGTTTGCGGCGGCTGTTGGCGGGTTTGGACGGCGATTCGGTCAAGGCAATCTCAAGGCGTGTTGGGGTTTTTGAGGGCGACGATATCGCCTGCGGTCAATCCGGCGGTGACCACCACTGCGGTGGCGTTTTGGGGGCCCAATTCTATCGGCACTTCTTCGAACCCGCCGTCGGCGAAGCGGTAGACGGCGTAGCCTTCGCCGCGGCGGACCAGCGCGTTCAGCGGCACGGCCAGCGCTTCGGGTATGGACTCGATGATGATTTCGACTTCCGCCGACATGCCGGGCTTGAGTCGTTCGTCCTTGCCTTCAATATCGATGACCAGTTCGAAAACCCGGATGTCGGGAGCACCGGGCTGGGGCGAGGCCATCGGCGCGAGATCGGAGAGGACGCCGGTGAACACTGGACCAGGGAAGGCCTCGAGGCGGATATTGGCCCGCTGGCCGACCCGTACCGTTTCGATATCCATCTCGCCGATCAGGCAATGCACCTGCATATTGTCGAGGTCGGGGATTTCGATTAACTCCGTGCCGCTCCAGACCCGGTCGCCGACGGTGATCTTGGACTCGCTGTCGCTGCCCCGCTTCCAGATTTTGCGGTAGACTACGATACCCGGTTTTTCGGCGTAGACATTGGTGCGCTCGTAGTTTTTTCGGGCGCGCTCGTAGCGGTCCCGGCGACGGCGGATGCGGTCTTCGTAGTTGCGCAGATCGATGCGGTTGACTTCTTCTTGGGCGGTCGATTCTTCGCGGGCGACGGCCATAGCGCGGGTAGCGGTTTCGAGCCTGATTTCTCCCTGCTGCTGGTCGATAGACGAGGCGAATTTCGTCCGTTCGCGGTTGAGTCGGGCCAGTTGGTGTTGGGCTTCCTGGCGCTGGATCGAGCGCTTGATATTGGCCAGCTTTTGCACCCGCTGGGCCTCGGCCTTGGCAAAGTCGGCCTGGGCCTGTTCGAACTGCCCCTCGCGGTCGAGCATTTCTTTCTCGAAGTCGGCCGGGTCGAATTGCAGCAACAAATCGCCAACCTCGACTTTTTTGCCCTCGGGAAAGAGGTGGACGATTTTGAGCCCGCCCCCGATGCGCGGCGCGGTGACGATTTCGCCCCCGGCGGACATGATCTCGCCGGCCTCGTAGTGAGTGACGAGAAACTCGCCGCGGGTTACGGTGGCAGTGGGCAGATCCGGTCCGGAGGATTGGCAGGCGCAGGCCAGCAGGGCGTAGAGCAACCATTTCATACCGCGACTTCTTCCTCGATGGGGCGGTCGCTCTCGATTAGCCCGTCGCGGAAGCGCACGATGCGGCAGCTGTGGCGGGCGATGTGCTCCTCGTGGGTGACGAGGATGATGGTGTTGCCGGCCCGGTGCAATTCGTTGAAGAGTTCCATGATTTCCTCGCCGGTGCGGGTGTCGAGCGCGCCGGTGGGTTCGTCGGCGAGGATGATCGAGGGATCGTTGACCAAGGCGCGGGCGATGGCCACGCGCTGGCGCTGGCCGCCCGATAGTTCGTTGGGGCGATGGTGGCTGCGGTCGTCCAGGCCCACGGCAGCGAGCGCCCGCTCGGCCCTGGCCCGTCTTTCTGCTACTGGCAAGCCACTGTAAATCAGGGGCAACTCGACATTGCCGAGGGCGTTGGAGCGGGGCAGCAGGTTGAAGGTCTGGAAGACGAAGCCGATTTCCTGGTTGCGGATCCGGGCTAGGTCGTCGTCGTCCATCTGGCTGACCAGTGCGTCGCTGAGCTCGTAGCTGCCGGCGGTGGGGACATCGAGGCACCCGAGGATATTGAGCAGGGTGCTCTTGCCCGAGCCCGACGGTCCCATGATCGCCACGTATTCGCCGACCTCGATATCGAGTGCGATGCCGCCGAGCGCGCGCACCTGGGTCGCGCCCATGTCGTAGGTCTTTTCCAGATTGCGAATTTTGATGACGGCGGTCATCTCAGTTGCCTATGGGACCGGTCTGCTCGCGGGGCAGCCAGCCGGTTTGTGAGGATGGAGGTAGCCGCACCCGCAGCCAATCGTCGCGAGTTCCTTCGACCAGCAGCACGGCACCGGCGGCGAATTCGGCTACCGGCGGTGCGGCGGTCGATGGCTCCGCATGCAATGCCCCGGCGGCCGGCGCGTAGACCATGCGATCGACGAAACCGTCGACGGTTTGGCGGAATATAGCCAATGCCGCCTGGGCGTGGCGGCCGTGCGCGCTGATCCGGGTGGCGGCGAGGGTGCTGTAGCGCCAGGTAATGCCGGCGGAAGGCCGTGTGCTCCGGGGGGCTGTGGCGGTAAAGACGGCGGTGACCAGCGTCTCGGTTTCGGGATTGTAGGGGCTGGGCCGAGCCTGCCAGCGGATGAGCCGGCCGCCTTTATAGGCCTGGAGTATATAGGCGCGGGTGACCTCGTCGTAGCTGGCGGCTATCCCCCTGTATTCGCACTCTGCACGCTGTAAAAGATCGATCGCTCGGGACGGATCGCGCTGGATTCCCGGTGCGGGCGGCGGCAACAGGACTAGGGCGGAGACGAGGGCCGCTTGGACCATTTGGGTGCTTGAATACACGTTGATAGGGCGGTTGGAGTCGTTATACGTGAATGCTAGTACGGCTATATGTCCTTGTCAAGATAGAAGATCGCAACTTGGGCCGGCGCGCATCTCCAGTGTCAGACCCAATAGATGTTATTGTCGGTCATGCCGGTAAAATAATCGATAATCAGCCACAAGCCGGCCACGGTGAACTGCCCCAGGATCAGGCCGAAAAAAAAGGGTTTGGCACGCCGAAACAGCACCGGGCCGCCGTATTTGAGGATTACGGTCTTGATCAGCCAGGCCAAAAAGACACTGAAGGAAATGTAATTGGTCATCGAGATGGTGCTGACGGCAAAACCCAGCGGGTGCAGCGGCCACCACAAGAAATGTTGGCGGGCCAGCATCAGCAGCGCCATTATCCCGCCGCCGGCCAGCGTCGAGACCCAGCCGACCGGATTGGATCCCACGGGATTGTTGAGATGCCCGGATATGAAATTGAACGGATAAACCGGACCGCCGGTGGGGCCGAAGAACCAGCCGTTGAGATTGATGCCGCCATAGGCGTAGGATAGGTGCAACACCGTGGCGATCGAAGCGATTAGGCTGACGGTGATTGCCAGTGCCATGGCCCAGAACAACCCGCGCTTGCCGCGCCCGAGCTGTTCTTCGGCCAGTTTGAGCCCGTTGGCGGCCGAGGCCATGACGAAGGTGCGGATATCGGCGGCCCAGACGAAAGTAAAGCCCAGCGCGACCAACGAGTGCGGCCCCATCGCCGCGGTGCCCAGAGCCGAAGTGGTGAAGTCGGCGGCGATCAACGGTGCTCGCGCTGCGGCGATGCCCCCCTCGGCGACGACGCGAGTGATGGCGATAAAGATCAGATACATCGCCAGCAGGTAGACGGGCAGGATCCACCACGCCAATCCGGCCAACCACAGCCAGGCGGCGACAAAGCCGACGCTGCCGATTAATCCACAGACTGCGACGCGGTAGGAGAGGATTTCGTCGGAGTCGTCTATTGCCGCATCGCCGGTCAGGGCCTTGCGCCAGACTGCGCGTAAATGCGGTCGAGCAGTCCACAAGCCCAGCGCGGCCAGGACCAGCATTGCCCCCATGCCCTGGTGCGCGAGAATGGGAAAGCCGCCGGCGTAGTACAACTTTTGGGTGGAGGTGACGCCGAGGATGCCGAAGAGGCCCTGTTCGACGCGGGCCAGAAGATTGAAAAACCAGATTGCGAAGGCGATGTCGAGGTTGACGAAGTAGGAAAAACCCAGCATCGGGAAGCTCAGCGCAATAGTCTGCGCAGTGGTGTTGCGAAAGAGGGGGATGCTGGTCTGCAAATTGACATTGGGTACGAAGTTCCAGTAATTGTGCAGCGCGTTGAGGCAGCCGACGATAAAGGGCAGGGCAAAGCCAGCCCACATCAGCCCGTTTTTGTAGAAGGGCTTGAGGATCGACGGCTTGTCGTCGTTCTCCTCGATGATAGCAAGCGGTACCTGGACCAGCGGGAAGGTCAGCCGCTCGCGTTCGATCCACTGGCGGCGCAGAACGACCACTATGCAGATCATCGAGAAGTAGACGGCCAGCACCAGCGGGATCCAGGCCATAAGCGGCGCCAGCCAGGCCTTCCAGGGTAGGGGGTAGCCGCGCGGGCTGCCCTCGTAAGAAGAATTTGACCGCCTCGGCGTCCTGCGGCACCAGCCAGGGACGGATATAGGGGTGGATCAACTCCCGCCATTCGTTTTCCATGCTGGCGTAGTAGGTCCCGCCGCTGATGATGGGCAGCAGGTATTCGGTCAGCCCCATAGTCGGGATCGAGCAGCCGACAATGCCCATTATATAGACGATGACCAGTTCCTCGCGGCGCAGCGCGAGCCGCGGGTGCAGCAGGCCGAGGAAGGTGTGGACGAAGAAGGTGAAGAGGAAAAACAGGAAGATCGCGCCGGCGGTGCTGAAGTCCAGCGCCATGTACGAGCCCCGCAAGACCATATTGCCGTAGGGGGCGCCGACGCTGATGCCGCAGGCGATGGCAGCGCCGCAGAGCAGGGAGCGGGTGGTGACGCCGGAGGTGGGTGCACGTTTCATATTGGCGGAGTTTTTCGAGGGCGAATAGCGCAGCGAAAATAGAGTTAATTACGGTGGGAGACAACTCGGGGGAGGGCCATGCAATACGCGACATTGGGCGCGACGGATTTGCGGGTGAGCCAGGTCGGCCTAGGTACCTGGTCCTTCAATTCTTCGGTTTATGGGCCGGTTGCCGAGGATGAAGCGCAGCGGGCGATTGCGGCGGCGCGGGAGATGGGGATCAATTTCTTCGACACTGCCCCGCTCTACGGCGATGCCGAGCGCGACGGCATTGCCGAAGAAGTGCTGGGGCGCGGTTTGCGCGGGTGGCGCGAGCAGGCGGTGATCTCGACCAAATTCGGCCGCAAACCCACCGAGGGCAATAAGCCCAACTTCTACGGTGCCTATGCCGTGCAGTCGGTTGAGGAGAGCCTGGTGCGGCTGGGCACCGATTATATCGACGTGCTGTTCTTTCACTCGCCCTTTTCCCCCGACGAAATCCACGACGACGTATGGGCGGCGCTGGACGGACTGGTCGCGGCGGGCAAGGTGCGCTATATCGGCCATTCGATCTCGAAATTCGCCGCTACCGCAGGGATGGCTCGCGACTGGGCAGATGAGCGCAAGATCGCCGCAGTCCAGGTCGTCTACAGCCTGCTCAACCGCGAAGCAGGTCAGCTGATCGCCGCGTTGGGCGCCGCCGGGGTCGGGGTGGTAGCGCGCGAGTCGCTGGCCAATGGTTTCCTCTCGGGCGCGGTCGCGCGCGATGCGGTTTTTCCCGCCGGATCGCTCAACGCCCGCTATAGTCGCGAGGAGATTGTCGAGCGCGTAGAGCAGGTNGAGCGNCTGTCTTTTCTGGTGCGTGGGGAGGTGGCGTCGCTGCCGCAGGCGGCGTTGCGCTGGGTNCTCGATGATCCCGGGGTGTCGCTGGTTTTGACCGGGGCCAAGACGGCGGCCGAGGTTGCCGACNGCGCGGCGGCGGCCGATCTGGGGGGCTACAGCAGCGACGAGTTGGCGCGGGTGTCCGCCGTCTGCGACCGNGACTTCCCGGCGGCCTGATCCGTGCGTCGTCCCGTAAATATTGCAATTGTCGGCATGGGCGGATTTGCCCGATCCTACCTGCGCGATATCGAGAAGGTCGCAGGCTATGGCCGGCACGTGGCCCAGGTCGCGATTGCGGCCGATCAGCAGATATTCGCCGCCGAGGTTGCGGCGCTGGTGGCGAAGGGGGTCGAAATCTTTCCCTCGCTGCGCGCGATGCTGGCGGCTTGCCGCGACGAAATCGACCTGGTATGCATACCCACCGGCATTCCGCTGCACCGCCCGATGACCGAAGCCGCGCTGGAGGCGGGTTGNCACGTGCTGGTNGAAAAGCCGGCGGCGGGNTCGATACAGGATGTCGAGGCGATGCGGGCNGCACAGGCGCGGACCGGGCAGATGTGTGCGGTCGGATTCCAGCACTTGAGCCAGCCGAACTACCAGCTGGTCAAGCATTGGATTTGCTCGGGGCGCCTGGGGGCTATCCATGCGATCAAGGCTTTTGGTTGCTGGCCTCGCGACCCGGCGTACTACAATCGCAACGGTTGGGCCGGCAGGCTCGCGGTGGGGGATGTCTGGGTACTCGACAGTCCGCACAATAACGCACTGTCCCACGCGGTCAACGCCATGTGCTATTTAGCTTGTCGCCGGCAGGACGACTCGCTGACCCCGGTGGCGGTACAGGCCGAGCTCTATCGGGCTAACTCCATTGAATCGGCGGATACCGCTGTCTTCCGAGCCGCGACGGCGGAGGGCACGGAAATCTTCTTTGCGGTGACCCATTGCAGCGAAGAGGAGATTCCCCCGCGCTATGAAATCCGCGGCGAATTGGGTCGCATCGAGATGAGCTACGAGGGTGAGGCCGCCGTGGTATGGAACGATGGTCGGCGCGAAGCCCTAGCCGCGGCCAAACGCGAACGCACCCTATTCGCCGACGTGGTGCACGCGGCTTCAGTCGATAATGGCAAGCCCAGGGCGACCTTGGATCACGCCAGGGCGCAGACACTGCTCGTGTGCGGGAGCTTCGAGTCGGCTCAGATCTGCGAAATCCCGCTTGCTCTGCGGNTNNCCGACGCGAGAAGCGGGCGGATATCGGTGCAGGGGATGAGTGGTTGGGTCGTCGCCGCCTACGAATCGGCGGCGCTGTTTTCCGAGCTCGATCTCGACTGGGCGGTNCCGGGGCAGTGGGTCGATCTCGAGGGCTACAGTTATTTTCCCAGTTTCAAGAGGGCTGGTTAAAGGGGGCTTTTATGGCAAGGACAGTAAGGGTCGGCATCGTCGGCATGGGCATTGGCAAACCCAACGCCCGCGCAATAGCTCGGCACCCGCGCGGCNAAGTTGCGGCGCTGTGCGATCTGGACGAAGGGCGGATGGCGGACTTTGCTGCCGAATTACCCGGGGCAGTCAAGCGCTATACGGATTACAAGGCGATGTGCCGNGATCCCGAACTGGATGCGGTCTTTGTCGGTACGCCCAATCAGTGGCACGTGCCGGTGGCGCTCGAAGCGGTGCGCCGCGACAAGCANGTGTTGGTCACCAAGCCCCTGGCCGACGCCGAAAAGCCGGCGCGGCGCNTNGTCGCCGCGGCCGAAAAATCGGGCGTGGTCAACATGATGTCGCTTTCGACGCGCTTCAGCCCGGCTTGCCAATACCTCGACGNGCAGCGGCGCCAGGGCGTTTTCGGTGAGCTCTACTACGCCCGTGCCCGCAGTGTGCGCCGCAATGGCATTCCCGCCTGGAANCTCGGATTTATCCGCGAGGGCGGGGGCGCCTTCCGCGACATGGGGGTACATGTGCTGGACGCCGCCTGGAGCCTGTTGGACTTTCCGCAGCCGGTGACGGTCACCGGTGTTTCCGGGGCCCGTTTTGGTCCCCTGGGCAAGGGGTACAGTCATTCAGTTGACCGCAAGACCTACCGGCAGTTTGTCGCCGATGACTACGCCGGTGGCTTTATCCGCTTCGAAGGCGGTGTCGGTCTGCAGGTAGAGAGCTTCTGGGCTTCACATCAGCCGGGCGAAGTGCAGATCGAGCTCTTTGGTACGGAGGCAGGCGGCACGTACCAGCCGCTCAAAATCTACCGGACGGTTGACGGCGGCGAGCAGGACATCGAAGTGAGTTTGCGTCGCCCAACCGAATCCTGGGACAATATCGCCGGCCACTTCATCGACTGCATCCTCGGGGGAAAACCCTGTTCGGCGCCGCTCAAACACGGTTTGCAGGTGCAGGTGATGATGGAGGCGCTGCTCAAGAGCGCACAGACGGGCAGGGAAGTGCGGATCAGGGGGTAGGCTGCTTACCAGTTGGGGCAGACGCCGAGCTGGGGGTGGGTTTGTCGGCGCCCTATATCGCTGATACGGATGCCGTTTTCTCCGTAGTTGATAAAAGCCAAATTCTGGCGGCCGACCTTCGACTCGGTCAGGTCCACGGTCTCGCTGAGCATATTGACACCGTGGACCAGCTTGATGACGACTAGGTCATAGAGCGCGTCGATNATATTGCGGCGACGCACCCGGCGCTCGGTGGCCTGGTAGCGCTGGGCGTGGGTTTTGAGCGCCTGTTTCTGCTGCATATAGGTCTTTTGGCGCGAATCGTTGAGGATCTCGGTAGTGACAATGGCCCAATCCAGANCGGGACTCTGCTGCAGAAAGAAGGCCTCGGTNCGCAGTTTGAGTACTATTTGCTGGACGTTTTCGAAAAACTGGGGGTAGCTACGCACCAGGNTGNCACCATTGACCTGGAANAGCTGGCCCTCGCGAATAAAGCGGGGCAGGCGCGGCAGTAATGCCAGGGTGACGCCCTCTTCCGTGGCGCCTTCGAGCAAGGCGCGGATACTGGGGTCGCGCATTTTCTGGGCCAGCTGGCGGTCCAGGCGCGTGCGGTCTTCGGGAATGGTCTGGATGCCGAGTCTCTTCTCGATATCGTCGAGGGAGACCTGGTAGGCGATATTGCCGAGCAGGTCGGCGGCGCTGCTTTCCTCTTCCACTGCCACTTCCTCGCTGGCCTCCTCCTCTTTTTCCGNCGCCCTGCGATTCTGCTTCCGNCGCTCGAGTTCCTCTTTGGCCTTGGCCATGCGTTCCATCGCCTCTTTTTTGCCCTTGGCGGTCTGTTCGGCATGACTGGATTNATTTTCCTCTTGGGGGGTGGCCTCGGTATTGGGGCCTTTATCCTTTTTGTCCTTGGTCGCTTCCTTGAGCTTGGTCCCCTTTTTTTTCTGCTTTTCGGCTACTTTTTTACGCCGACCTATTTTGCTCTCTTTTTCGCTTACTTCAGGCGCGTCAAAGCCCGCAGTTGCCCCCTCTTCACTGCTCTGTGTCGGAGTAAATCCCGGTGTTTCCTCGATCTCTGCCTCTTCAGCCCCTTTGTTGCCGGAGTAGATATCTTCGGCAAATAAGACGCCGGCTTCCTCGTCTGCTTCGCTTGCTTCTGTCGCTGCTTCTTCCTCCGCATCCTCGGCGAAAAGATCTTCTTCCACGTCCGCCGCCAAGTCTTCTTCGTCCCCGGCAAAGAGTTCATCGTCGTCCTCATCGTCGTCGACAAAGAGACTTGCTGCCTCGTCGTCTTCGTCCAAAAAGTCGCTGTCGTCTTCTTCTCCAGCAAAGAGGCTTTCCGCATCGTCGTCGTTTTCTGCTAACGCATCGTCATCGGCAAAGAGATTGGCCGCTGCCCCTGCGTCGTCTTCATCTTCATCGTATAGGCTGTCGAACTCTTCTCCATCCTCGTTGAGATCTGCCGGGGAAGGAGTTGCCTCATCGGCGAGTAGGGCTTCGTTGGTCGGATTTAGGGGCGCGTCGTGGCCGTGGATGGCGAGCAGGTTGGCGATGCGCAAAGCCAGGGCGGCATCGGCGTAGGGCCAGGCGACCTGCAGCGATGCGACGATCTTGTCGTCGAGGTCCCCGCTCGCTTCGACCTCCTCCAGAAGCAGGTGGGCGTAGTGCTGGATCAGAAAGGATTTCTCCTCTCGCCACAGCGCTTCCGCGAGCGAATTGGCAGCGGTCTGGCTCATTGCTCGTCGCCTGCGGTAGCTAGCTGGCTCTTGGCGATGACTGCGGGGTAGACCCCGGGCCAGAGGCGTCTACTGGTCTTCCAATGGGGGAGGCCGCTTTTGCCGTGGATGGCGATTTTCCGTTCTTTCTGGACGATGTAGACCATGCGCAACGGGCCGCGGTTGCGCGGCTTGTAGCGGGTCGAGGTGCAGGCGTTGCAATTTTGTTCGAAGAGGTGTTCTTGCAGGGCCTCACCGCTGACGATGCGGTCGTAGATGTCGTCGAGAACGGATTTTTGCTGCACATAAGGGGCGGGCAGTGACCATTGCCGGGCATAGCCCAGCAACTTGCGCTCGGGGCGACGTAGGGTGCAGTTGAGTAGGTCGAAGTCGCACAGGGCCCAGTGGGGGCTGGCGATTGGTTCGGTGTAGAAATCCAGCGCCTCGTACCAATTGGGGGTTTTGCGCCGCTTGTAGAAGTAGTCGGGATAATTTTGGCGGAGGTTTTCCAAATTGCAGGGTTGGTCGTCGGCGATTCGCGCATTGCGGAAGATCAGCAGGCTCGAGGCGAAAATTTCCTGCAGACGCGCCAGGTTGGCCGCGGCCAGGTGTTTGGCGACCTGGGGCAGGACGAAGAGGGTTGCGAGCAACTGGTCGAGCCCCTTGAGGTGGGCTTTGCGCTCTTCAGCGGTGAATTTTATCCCGAGAATGGCCTCGTGCTGATCCAGGGTAATAAAGCGCTCCATGAAGATCCAGCGGGCTTTGTCCTCGATCGCGAGGGAGTCGATCTCGAGCATCGGTTCGTCGAGCCGATGCCTTTTTTTGATTGCCCGGCGCCGGCGGCCGGGCATATCTTCGGAGTTGGTACGCGCCGCCGCGGATTCCAGGTCGGCCAGGCCCAGTTCGCCGTCGCCCGCGAGGCGGTCGATGATCGGCTTGACGTGGTGCCCTAGCGCGTAGGCGAGTGCGGGGTCTACGACGGGTTCGACGAGTCCGTTTTCCAGATTCAGAATGGTCTGGGCGAGAGCGTCTCGATCCATGGCCTGATGGGTAGCTAAGCGGGGCACGGCATAGTGCGGCAGCAAAGCGGACGGATAGCGCATATCGTCCAAATACGCTTCATCCACCTTATTTTTATAGACTTAAACTACCTAAGATACAGTTTAAAGTCAATGTGAATAGCAGTGGCACTGACTCTACAGACCGACAAACTCA
>PBOD01000169.1 GCA_002724215.1 Gemmatimonadota bacterium
TGGGCTTGGGCTACGAGCGGATCGGTTCGGAGCTGATGAGCGAAAATGGCGCATTTCTGTCGTTGTCGTACAAACTGTCGAAGGCCTTCAATCTCGGTCTGTCGGCCAAGTATCTGTTCTGGAGTGTTGGTGACATTCCGGCCGACAACGGTCGTAATGATCCGCTGTCGAATTCGTCGGCGGGGAATGTTGGGGTGGATCTGGGGCTGATGTGGCAGACGCCGTTCAAGGGGGCAAATTTCGGTTTGCTGTTGAAGAATCTGAATCAGCCGAACGTGGCCAGTGGCACGGTGGCGGGGGATGCGGATGCGGGCAAGTTGCCGATGGACGTGCATCTAGGTGTGGCCTACCAGTTGAACGCGCAGTCGCTGGTGTCGGTGCAATTTGTGCGCTCCGACCTGTCGGGCGATTCGAGCGACAACCGGCTGCTGGTCGGCGGGGAGACGCAATTGGCGGGGGATCTGCTCCTGCGGGCGGGGGGCAGCAAGATCTTCGAGGAAGACGCGACGGGCGATTTGAACGCGGGGTTGGGCTATAAGTGGAACAAGTTGCTGTTCGACTACGCCTATCACATTCCGCTGGATCTGACCGAGACGAACGGCGCCCACCGGTTCTCCTTCGCCTACGATTTCTAAAGACCAGTTTCACTCCTACGGGCAACTATTAGACTAAGGAGATTCAACAGATGACGGTCTGGGCTGGACTTATCGCGTTGGGATTGGGGCTGGGTGCCAGTCTCTTCCTGCCGGTGCCGCAAAACCTGAAGACCAGTTTCGACGCTGGACAATCCCTCTACGCGCTCGGCGAGTTCGAAGGGGCGATCATTGAGTATTCGAAGATCGTCAAATTCAAGAGCAGAGCCGTGCGCACCGATAGCGTGCGAATAGAGTTGGGCGACGAATTGGAGTTGCCCGTAGTTGCTGCTGCCTGGTACCAGTTGGGCAACGCCTATAAGAAGAGCGGCCAACACGAAGAGGCAGTGGGCGCATATCGCGAAGTGCTTGATGTCGGGGGCGTGCCCGAGGATTTCAGGTCTCTGGTGCAGTTCCAGGTCGCCGAAACCCGCTTTCTCGCTAAGGAGTACGGCGAGGCCGCCAAGGAGTACAAGCGCTACGTCGAGCTTTTCCCGAAGACCGACGAGGCAGGCAAGGCGTATTTCTATGCGGGTTGGAGTGAATTCAATCTCAAAGAGTACGATCGATCGATTGAGACATTGCAGGGCATGTTGACTACCTATCCGGAGGATCGCTACGCACCGGATTCCCAGTTCCGCATTGCCAGCGCGCTCTACGAAAAAGGCGATTACGGCGAAACTGTCGACGAAGCGCAGGTCGTCCTCGATAAGTATCCCAACAGTCCGGTTATCGCGCAGGCCGTCTATCTGAAGGCCAACGCCTTCGACAAGATGGCCCGCGACGAGGAGGCGATCAGGGCCTACCGCGATGTGCGCGATCTCTACGACCGCATGTTTGAACTCTTGCGCGGTTCGTTCCGCGAAGGTAAGAACGTCGATTTTGAAAACTACCGTCAGTTGTTCGAAACTTCATCGCTACGCGTAGCTGAGATCTTCCGCAAGACCAACCAGTTCGAAGAAGCCTATCGAGAACTGATCGCCGCGCAGGAAACGGCCGAAGAGCGCTTCTACAAGGCCAAGGTGCAGATGCGCATTGGCGACAATTATATGGAGTGGGAGAAGTTCAACGAGGCCTGGACTGCTTACAACCAGGTGATCGAACTCTACGGCGACACGCCCTATCCGGCCAACGCCCAATATCAGAAGGGCGAAGCCAAATACTTCGCTGGCGATTACGCCGCGGCGCGCGATGACTATCTATTGCTGCTGGAGAAGTATCCCGACAGCGATACGGGGTTGCGTTCTGCTGCGCTGTACAGCGCCGGTTGGTCGGCTGAGAAACTCGGTTCGGCCGAACAAGCGGTCGAGAGCTACAGCCAGGCGGTCGATAATTTTCCGCGCTCGGACCAGGCGCCCTTGTGTTTGTTGCGCATCGCCCGACTCAGCTACGAACAGCAGCGGGTAAAGGAAGCGATTGACGCCTACAAGGCCATCACCGAGAACTACCAGGAGACGCGCCATTCGGCCGATGCCCACTATGGCCTCGGCATCCTCTACCGCGACGAAGGGCGCAATGACGAGGCCGTCGCCGCCTTCTCGCAGGTCGATCGTGACGCGCGCGAGACTTATATCGCCGCTTTGATTGAGGCGGCTAATATCCAGATATCGCAGGACAACAACGAAGCGGGCCGTGCCCTGCTTCGCGAGTTGCTGGAAGGCGTTACCGGCGACCGCGATCTCGAGGCCAGGGCCCACTTTCAAATGGCCCAGCTCGAGCTCAACCAGAAGAATTACGTCGATGCGGTCAAGGGTTACACCAAGGTGCTCGAAGAGTATCCGGAGAGCGATGTCGTGCGCGATACCCGATACGGTCGCGCGTTGGCATATCATTATTCAGGGAGCTACAACCGGGCCCTTGTCGATTATAAATGGTTGCTGGACACTAAGGTGTCCAAGGCCATGCAGTTGAAGGTTTCCTTCTCGATGGCGCTCTCGTATTCGGCCCAGGGCAGCGATGCCGAAGCCGAAAAATTGCTCAATAACGTCATCGCTGCCGGCGATGAGAGCCTGGCGCGCTCGGCGCGGCTACAGTTGATCTCGATGGCCGAGAAGAAGGGTAATCCGGAGGAAGCAGTGCGCATCTACGAGGAGATGCTGGCTACGACTACCTCCACAGAGGACCGCGAGCGAGTGCTCATCCGCTTGGCCAACGCCTATTTCAAGTTGGATAGGTTCCAACAGAGCATCGACGCCGCGCAACAGTTGATTGATCTGGCCGCGAACGAAGAGAGTATTGCCAATGCGCTCTTCGTCCAGGGCAACGCCCTCTACAAGGCGGGTAAGTTCGTCCCGGCGATCGCGACCTACAACAAGATCATCGAAAACTACCCGCAGATCGCCTGGGCTCGCAACGCCCAATTCCAGATCGGGGTGGCCTACAACAAGATATCTGCGAGCGGCAATATCGACGTGTTGCCCGCGATGTCCAAAGCCTTCAATACCTACTATACCGCTTATCCCGACGACGAACGCGCCGTGCATGCCTATTATTACGACGCATGGGCCCACTACCGGATGGGTAAGTGGCGCGATGCCAGCAAGGTCTTCGAGAATCTGGCTATCAATTTTCCGCGCTCCCGCTACGCTTCAGAAGCTCTATTTCGCGCTGGCGACGCCCTATTCAACATGACCAATCGGGGCGGTTCGGGGGACAAAGGGCAGGCTTTCCTCGACGCAATGGCTTTTTACGATCGCCTCGTCGAGCGCTATCCGCGATCGAGCCATGTTGATGACGCGCTCTATAACAAGGCCTGGTGCTTGATTAACCTCGAGCGCAAGGAAGAGGCCGTGCCGGTTTTCGAGCAGATCGTCACTGAGCACGCCGATGGCACCTACGGCCCGCGCAGTCAGTTTACTCTGGGCGATTATTACTATGGCCTCAAGGAATACGACAAGGCGCGCGAAAGCTATCAGGCTTTCCTCGATCGTTTCCCGGCCGATAAGCTGACGGCACAGGACCGGGCTTTACCGCGAAAAGCCAAGACGCTATTGGGGCACTTGGGCGAGATTGATGCCTATAACCTATACTCTGCCGGCGAGAAGCTCTTTGACGAAAAGAATTATGATGAAGCGGTCAAGATCTTCAAGGAAGTGCAGCAGAAGTATCCCCAAAGTGACCAGGCGGTCAACTCGCTGGTGAACATCGCCGCCGCTCATATGGCACAGGAAGAATATCGCGAGGCAGGCGCCATTTTTCAGGAAGTGGTCGATAATTACGGTGACAATCCGAAGTATCTGCCGCAGGTCGATTTTGCCAAGCAACAGCTGGAGGCGATGCAAGAAGCTCGCGTCCTCTAATCTGAAACTGAGCTTACACTCTTTCTTTGCGTCCTAACCAGGAGGGATAGAGAAAATGATTGAATTTTTTCAAGAAGGCGGACCTTTCATGTGGCCTCTGGGTCTCTGGTCGGTGCTTTCCATCGCATTTTTCCTTGAGCGCATCTATACCTATGCGGGGCTGCGCTCTGAGGATGAGTTGGCCGAGATTACCAACGACATCAACTCGCGCATCGACTCGGGGACTGGGATTGACCAGCTCAAAGAGTATTGCGCCGAGGTCGGCAAGCTCGAGGGTGAGGTTTATGGCGAAGGCTTGGAGCGCTTCGAACACCTTTCGCAGGAACAGCGCACGATGGAAGAAATGCGCGTGGAAATGAATGGCACGGTCGAACGCGCAGCCCTCGCCTACCTCGAGCGCTATCTGGCCGTCATCGATTTCGTGTCCAAGTCGGTGGTGTTGCTCGGTCTGCTCGGTACGGTGAACGGTATGATCAACGCCTTTGAAGGTATTGCCGAAAAGGGTCTCGGTGAGCCGACGATCGTGGCCGCGGGTATCTCTGAAGCCCTGATCACGACGGTTACGGGCCTGGTTATTGCGGTGCCCTCGATCGCCATCTTCACTTATTTCAGTAACCGCGCGACGGGCAAGGCGATCCAGTTTGAGGCCTATGGTCACGGTTTTGTAGATGCCCTGCTGCGTCGTTGGCAGAGCTCCCAGGCCGCCTAAGGGACAGGCTTTCCCCCGTTTTAGGAGGACATGTGATAGATGGCTGACAAACACGAGAAAAAAGAGCTGAATATGCCGGATCTGACCCCGATGATTGATGTGGTCTTCCAGCTCCTCATCTTCTTCATGGTGACCGCCGTGTTCGCCATTACTCCCGGTTTGGATATAAAGCTGCCGGAAGCAGAAGAGGCCCAAGCGCCGGAGAAGGAAAACCTCTTCATCGTCGTGGATCAGGATGGCAACATGAAACTGAACCACAAGTCGGTGACTTTCGCGACGCTCAAAGAGGAACTCCAGGACAAGAGGCGTTTGCTAGACAACACCACGATGATCATTATCCAGGGGGATGAGCGCTCCACCCACGGGCAGATTGTCCAGATCATGGATATTGCCCGTCAAGTGGGCGTCGTCGACCAGGTCATCGCCACGGAGCCGCAGCGCAACTGAACGATAGACCCTTCCAAGAGAGGGAAGAACTGTGGTAGACGAGTATAAAAAAGCAGTACAGGCTCAGCGACAAAAAACGGCCTACATGGCCGTCGGTGCGGCCGTTGTCATCCACGTGCTCTTTATCATATCCAAATGGGTGGCCATAGCTGCTGGTTTGGCGGGTGTCGGGGTGCTGCTCTACGCACTATATGCGGCGACGAGTGGCAACCGGATCAGTATGGGCGTGGCCTTCGTCCTGGCCGTTGGCATACACGCGGGCGTCTTCATCTATGATCATTTGTTCGGGATAGGTGAAGATGTGAAGGAAGCTGAATTAATCATCTTCCGCGCTCCGCCGCCGATCCTTGAGAAGAACTTCGACCTCGCCAAGCGGCCCGAAATCTCCGAAGTNCAGATGGAGATGTTGCAGTCGATGGCCCCACCGGATCTGCCGCAGGACATCTCGGCTATGGCCGATGTCAGCGCGGTGGGTAGTGACCTCCTGAGTTCGGTACTGCCCGGTACGCAAGTGCTGGGGGCCTTCTCNGGCGCTAAGGCCGAGGAGTTGTCTTTCGATGAGGTCGAGATGATTGAGCTGGGCGAGACCTCCGCNCCGGTGCAGGAGGCGTTGAGCCTCAAGCACGAACTGCTCAACGTCGGCGATCTGGACATCGGTCGCTACCAGGCGATCCTGATTCAGGATCCCGACAACAAGCGCAATATTCGTGGCTTCTTCAACATGACGGTCATCGACTACGACATCGCCGATAAGAACCGCGATCGGTTCCCGACGGCAGTGGAGGAGTTGATGCGCTATATGCGCGACCACACCAAGATCAACGCCCGCATTGAGGGTACGACCTTGGAGTTTTCCGATCCGCGTATTATGGAGGCGCCGATGATCTACATGACCGGCAACGACGCCGTCTTGCAGATCAGCGATACCGAGAAGACCAACCTCGGCGACTATCTCAAGAATGGTGGTTTCCTCTACGCCGAGGAAATNCGCCAGTCCGATGCCGAGAACGGGCTCGACGGCAAAGAAGCCGGGGTTTCGGGTACGCCTTTTGATCGCCAGTTCAAGGCGCTNATGAAGGATCCTCAGGTGCTGGGTAGCGANGGCTCCAAGTGGCAGAAAGTGCCCAAGAGTCATCNGCTCTACTACAGTTTCTGGGATTTTCCCGACGGTCCGCCGATGGGTGGTGCGCCGGGCGGCAATGTCTTCGACTTGGAGATGCTTGAGTTGCGCGGTCGCGTAGCGGTGGTCTTTAGCGACCTCAACGTCAGTTGGTATTGGGGCGATCCGCTGGCCGATGCGCGTGAGCGCGGGNTGCAGTTTGGGGTTAACCTGATTGTCTATGCGCTGACCCAGCCCGGTGGTATCGCCAATGTGACCCAGTTTACGCAATAAGTCTTTTTGCAACGGTAACANAGAGGCCCGGGATAATTCCCGGGCCTCTTTGCGTTATGGGAGACATGCCAGATGAAAGTGGTTGATATCGAGCGCATAGTTGTCGAGGTGCCCTTCACGCCNCGGCAAAGGCGGATCACGCTGCGCACGGTATACAACTGGCAAATTCTGGAATTGTGTCGCGTGGAAACNAATACCGGTCACGTCGGCTGGGGCGAAACGGTAGTGCACTATACGCACCAACGGGTCAGCGACCACAGCGTCAAACGGGTTATGGGCCAGAGCCCCGCCGCGCATATGTGCGATGATGCTGTGGGTGCCGGTCTGCAGATGGCGCTCTTTGATGTAATGGGNAAAATCGCCGAAGTGCCGGTCTGTCACTTGCTCGGCACCAAGGTGCGCGANGCTACGCCACTGTCGTGGTGGTGCAGCCATGCCGCGCCCGACGATTGGGGCGCCGAAGCCCGGGACGCGGTGGCGGGCGGCTATACCAGTTTTAAGACCAAGCCGCGGCCCTGGTGGGACATAATAGAGCAGGTAGAGGCTCTATCGCGGTCGGCTCCGCCGCACTTCAAGCTCGATCTCGATCCCAATGGCTCACTGGTCAATGCCGCTGCCGCGGTGCCGGTGCTCAAGCGCCTGGCCGAATTCGACCGGGTAGCGATGTTCGAGACGCCAATTCCACAACACGATATTCTCGGNAACCGACAGATTCGCGCCCGTATTGACCGGCCGTTGGCTATGCACTTCGGTTCGCCGCCCTATGTCNCGGCGGTGCGCGAAGAAATCTGCGATGGCTTCGTTGTCAGTGGCGGCGCCACGCAGGTNCTGCGGCAGGGGANGTTGAGTGCGGAGGNGGGGATGCCCTTCTGGCTCCAACTGGTGGGCAACGGTTTGACGACNNTCTGGGCGGCACATTTGGGGGCGGTGCTCAGTCATGCGACCTGGCCGACGATCAGCTGCNTTAATCTCTACAGCCACCAATTGCTCAAAGAGCCGATCGTGGTGAGCGGGGGCTACCAGGAGGTGCCTCCGGGACCGGGNCTGGGNNTTGAGGTCGATGAAGAAGCGGTTGCGCGGTTTCGCGTCCCCCGGGAGAAATTGGACCAGNGGGGAGTTTACCACCTGCCGCTGCCGCGGTTNATCAATACCGTCGTCTATCCCGANGGNACCTGTATTCACATGGCAGCNATGGGGCTTGAGCCCTTTATGCGNGGTGTGGGGCCAGTTTATGCCGAGGGCGTGCGGGTCGAAGGCACGCCCGACGACGGGTCGCGGGAGTGGGCAGATCTCTACCGNCGCGCATTGCAGCACCCCGTGCGCGACCGCTGGTCGGGCTAGCGCGCCGGTTTTTTTAGAGTCGCCCAGGTCGTCGGTTCAGTTAGCGTATCGACACCGGTTGGATGATCTGGCAGCAGACGGGCGGGAATTGATCCCGGCGTGCCCCATTCGCTGGCACCCGCATCCCATCCGCTTTGTTCNGTCGCTGTCGCCCAACTGTCNGGTTGGTCGCCGGCTCGATGGAATATCGTGCGCACCATCGCCTTTTTTGTCGTTCCATCGCCAGCCAAGGGGGTACCCCGCCCGTCGTCGGCTGTATCGACGAGACGCCCGTCCGCCAGGGGATCGCGGTCGTACAATCGCAAGAGTAGTTTGGTATTGGGCAGTGACACCGCCGTTGTCACATGGTGTGGATGGGCGGCCAGGCGGGATTTTTCGTGATCGGCGGCGTAATTGGCAATGAGAAAGACCCCGCCTGCGGCGATTGAACCCGTTTCGAGGACGAGCATGATCGCATCGTCGCTGCCGCGGGTAAGTGTCCAGCCCGATAGATCGACGGTCGCGTTGCTGCGATTGTAGAGTTCGATCCACTCATCGGCGCTCGACGCCGAACTGCCCGACCACATCAATTCGGAGATGACGACGGGACCGGGGTGTTGGGCGACTATAGGGGTGGTAAGGGCGAAGAGGGCGATAAAAAGGCGCATGAAAACCTCCTGCGTAAAGGGGGATTAACCTGCGCCCATTGCAACTTGTGTGCCGGAGTGGTGGTGTTATGCAAGATGTTGAAAAAAAATAGTTTATGGGTTCGTTGCTGCAATTGGTAGACCCTTGCAATGGCCCCGTTTGGCAACGCGACTGTAACCCCGGAGTATCAGTCGCGGCTTCATTCGAATTGCTGCGCTAGCACGTGGCTCAGTACGCGAGTCGCCTGTTTGCGTACGGCTTCGTTAGAATGGGTCTCGATGATCTCTTGCAGCGCGGCAATGGCGGATTTGTCTTTGACCTGCCCCATGGATTTGACGGCGCGCAGCATGAGGGTTGCGCTATTTTGGGCGTCGCGTACGACGGAGGATAGATAGAAGATCTGGCGGAAGTGCCGGCGTTCGAGGCTGCCCTGGTCAATCAGCGGTGGCTGGCCCAAAAGCTGGGTGGTGCGGCGGTTGGCGACGGCGATCTGGCGGCCGAGGGCGCCGGGGTCGGAGAGCGATACGGCGCCGATGGCTGCGATGGCCTTGAGGCGGATGGTTTCGCTCTGGGTTTTATCGAGAGCGGCACGGCCGAGTGGATCGATTGTCGCCGGCGTGCCGAGTTTGCGCAGCATCTGTACGGCGGAGAGCCGCAGGCGCTGGCTGGGGTCCTGGAGATTGCGGTCGAGGAAGGGCACCGGATTGAGCAGGTCTTTTTTCGCCGCCTCCCACAGTGCTTCACTGGCGCGCAAGCGCACCAACTGATCTTTTTCAAATTGGTCGTCGGCAGCCCGGCCCAAAGCCCGCAGGGCCTGGGGATAACCGGGAAAGCGCTGGAAGACAATATGGCGCAGGCTGCGGACGATCTCGAGGCGGATCGATACATTGCTTTCGGTCGCGAGGGCCTTCTGCAAGAGGCGTACGCTCTGGGGATAGCTCGCGCGACCCAGGGCGATGGCCGCCTGGCGGCGGATGCCGACCTGGGGGCTGTTGAGTTCGCTGCCGAGGCGGTCGATATCTGGGTTTTGCGCCGGGACCAAGGCGGGCAATAGGAGGGTTAAGAGTAGGTATCGCATATGCGGCTTATTTTAGTATGAGTATATATGGGGACGAGTGCCTATGCCTATTGTCGGCAGCAAGCAGTAAAAAAGCCAGGCCTCAGGTCGCGTTTTCCAGGCGCGCGAGCAACTTTCGTTGCAGGCCGCCAAAGCCCCCGTTGCTGAGAAAGGCGATCAGGTCGCCCGGTCGCGCCGCGTTTGCCAGATGGTCGGCGATAGCCTCGGTGTCGGGTATATAGCGGGCTGTCTTGCCGGTGGCGGCGAGGCGGTCTACCAGCCGCGCGGGCGAGAAGGGTTCGTCGCTGCGGGCGCGTTCGGGACGGGGGACTTTGGCGACAACGATGGCGGTGGCCGGGGCGAAAGCATCGACATAGCGATCTTCGAACAGCGCGCGGGCGTTGGTGGCGCTGGCCGGTTCGAAGACGGCGATAAGCCGTCGGTGGGGATGGGCGCGCGCCAATCCGGCGAGGGTTTGGGCAACGGCGGTGGGGTGGTGGGCAAAGTCGTCGATGAGGAGAATGTCGCCGACGCGGCCGACTTCTTCCTGGCGGCGCTTGACCCCGGCAAAGCGGGCTAGTGCTGGTTGCAGCCGGTTCGGCGCCAGGCCGGTGTGAGCGGCGGTGGCGAGGGCGGCGAGGGCGTTGCGGATATTGTATTCGCCGATCAGCGGCAGTTCGAAGGCACCGAGGGCTTCGCCGTCACGCAACAGATTGAATCGCGTGCCTCGTTCGCCGTATTGGATATCGCACGCCCGCCAGAAGGCCGTCTCTTCCAGGCCGAAGGTCTGTACCGGGGCGGGGGCGTCGGGTAATAGTGGGGCGACGTGGGGATCGGCCCCGTTGGCCAGGATCAGGCCATTGGTCGGCACGGTGTTGACGAGTTGGCGGAAGGCCTTGGTGATCTCATCGAGGTCGCGGTAGATGTCGGCGTGGTCGAATTCGATATTGTTGACGATGAGGATTTCGGGCAGATAGTAGAAGAATTTGGCCCACTTGGCGAAGAAGGCGCTGTCGTATTCGTCGCCTTCAACGATAAAATACTCGCCCTGGCCGAGGCGGTAGGAGCGATCCGTGCCCTGCGGCAAGCCCGCGACGAGGAAAGAGGGATCGAGGCCACCGGCACCGAAGAGGTGGGCGGCCAGCGCGGTAGTCGTGGTTTTGCCGTGCGTGCCGGTGACGACGACCGAGCGCTTGCCGCGGATAAAGAGATCGCGCAGCACTTCCGGCAGCGAGAGATAGGGGATTTTGGCGGCGAGTGCGGCTTCGACCTCGGGATTACCGCGCGAAACGGCGTTGCCGACGACGACCAGGTCAGGCGCGGGTTGGAGGTGTTTGGCGGCGAAGCCCTCGTAGAGGTCGATTCCCAGGTCCTTGAGCATAGTGCTCATCGGCGGATAAACGCTGGCGTCTGAGCCGGTGACGCGATAGCCGCGCTCGCGCAACATGCCGGCTAAAGAGCCCATCGCCGTGCCGCAGGCGGCGATCAGGTGGATGTGGGCGTCTGGCGAAAGCCGCATAGCCGTATATAGCCCTGGCCCGGGGCCGCTGTCAAGGGGATTTGTTGCTAAGGTGCAGTAAGGGCGTTAAATTAGAGAAAAAATGAGCCCGCAGAAAATCAGTCCCATCATCCCCCTCGCCGTGGGCGTGTTGTGCATCGGCGCCGCCGTGGTTGGCGGGGTGATGGTCGTCTTGCAGGAGGGCGAAGAAGAAAAAAAGCCCAAGGCCAAGACGGCCATCCAGGCATCCGCCCGCAAGCCCGCGCCTGCACCCGCGCCCNCNCCAGAAAAAGAGCCCCCCAGTCCTGAAGAGTTGCGCCAGCAGGCCACGCGGATCCTNCTCGCCCGCATCGCCGAGACGCCGACCGAACTCAATGAGGAGTGGCTCGCCCAGTATCTGCACTATATCCGCACCGAAGCCGATCTCAATGCCTTTTTCGCCGAATACCTGACCCTTGGGCAAGCCCGCAGCCTCAAATACGACCAGGCGCAAAAGGCTTCCAGGAAACTCCTGCCACAGGATCCGCGCTATTTCGTCGGCCAGGCGACCTCGGCACTCCATGCCAAAAAAAGCACTGAGCGCAGCCTNTTCAAGGACGTTAGGGACAATATGGCGCAGGCCCTCTACAAGGAGCAGGAAGAGGCGGAGGGGATGGAAAATGTCGAAGAGGCCTTTATGGGCACCTTCTTTAAAAAGATCCTGCGGATGTACGAGCTGCTGGAGGAGATCGAGGNGGCGGCGGGCGGCAAGCCCGACCGCTGGTTTGAAGAGCACGTGCGCACACTGGAGGCGGCAGTGATGGACCGCTANGTGCGCGTTCAGCGCCGCCTCCAGCTGGCGCGCGAAAAGAAGGAGGGCACCAAGCAGTCGATCGCCGGTCACCTCTTCCGCACCGACCTTCTGGAAAAGGCGGTGACCGAGAATTTGCTGCTCNTGGGCAAGGTCTACCACCGGGCTGCCGCCAAAGAGGTCCGCAACCGCGAAAAGCACCGATTCTACGCCGACCAGGCTTTCTATGTCTTGGCCATGATCTACCAGCGGGCNAAATCGGGCGAAGCACTCAATGTTATGCGCCAGGTCAACGAGATCCAGCGCAACTATCTCTACCACCTGGGGCGGCGCANCTGGAAGCGGGCGCAACTGGCGGTGGCGACCAATGACTCGCTAAAAGCTGACGAGCACTTCTTCACCGCTACCCGGCGCTATTTGCAGGCGATGTCGCAATCGGTCGCGGGGCGGCGCGACTCGATTGCCGTCGAGTACGCGATNCTCAAGAAGGAGATCGCCAGGTGGAAATCCAGGGACCGGGGCGCGGCTACTACGACCGCGACACAGCTGTAGCCAGGGTGGGGAATGGAAGGCGTTGCGGTCGCGCTGGCCAATTGGAATGGGATGGAGTATATCGGACGCTGTCTCGACAGTGTCTTCGCCCAGACTTGCGCGCCGCGTGAAGTGGTGGTCGTCGATAATGGATCGACCGATGGCTCGGCCGAGTGGGTAGCCGAGCACTATGCNGCGATACGACTACAGCGCAACGAGACCAACCGGGGCTTTGCCGTCGGCTACAATCAGGCCATCGCCGCTTGCTCGCAGCCCTTTGTGCTGATTCTCAATACCGATGTCTTCCTCGCCCCCGATTTTATCGAACGTGCGCTCGCGGATTTGGTCGCTCACCCTCGGGCCGGGGCGGCGACCGGTCGCGTGTACCAGCAGGCGACGGACGAGTGGCTCAATAGCGGCTTTTTCCTCCGGCCCCAGGTCCGCACCGAGCANAGCGCNAATCTGGAGGAGTCCGAAGCGGTGTTTGGCTGCAGCGGGGCGCTGATTCTCTTCCGCCGCGCGATGCTCGAAGATATCCGCATCAGGGGCCAGTATTTCGATGAAAGCTATTTCAGCTATGGCGAGGACATCGACCTGGCCTGGCGTGCCCAACTGCTGGGTTGGGAGGCCCGCTACGCGCCGCAGGCTCATGCGCACCACGTGGGTTCGGGTTCTTCGGGCGGTCAGATACGCTTCGTCGATAAAGCGGCCTTTTTGCAGCGGCACCTGTTGAAGAATCGCTATCTCACTCTGGTCAAGAATACCACGCCGGGCCTGGCAGTCCGGCTATTGCCTGCCTTTCTCCTGGCCGAGCCCCTGGTCTGGCTCTATATGCTGATGCGCCTGCCCTGGCGCCTGCCCTATCTATTGCTGGCCCTGTCCGACGCAGTCCGTCTGCTGCCGGCTGCCCTGCGCTGGCGTCATCAGGTGATGCGGCGGCGCGTCCCGGCCGGCGATATGCGGCAGTTCGTGCGCTGGTTTTGACGATGGGGGCGAGCGTCCGCGTATTGCATATCGTCCCCCGCCTTGCCGTGCGTGGCGTACCCCGCCACGTGCTCGATGCGGCCTGCGGGCTGGATTCGGGGCGCTACGAGGTCGAAATAATCGCCGGGCGCAGTGAGCCGGGCGAGGGGGATCTGGCGGCGGAGGCGCGCGAGCGGGGGCTGGTGGTCCACACCGTGCCGAGCCTGCAGCGTGCCGTCCACCCCCTGGCCGATTTGCGGGCTTACCGGACCATCGCCGGAATTGTCGCCGCGGGCGCCTATGATATCGTGCATACCCACATATCCAAGGCGGGTATTTTGGGGCGACTGGCCGCCCGGCGCGCCGGGGCACCGGTGGTGCTCCACACCTACCACGGGCTGACTGACGAAGTGGGTGGCGCCTCGCTCAAGGCTGAGGTCTTCCGCCGCGTCGAGCGCCGCGCCGCGGGGTGGAGCGACGCGCTGGTGGCGGTGAGTCGCTTTGTCGCGCGGCAGTGGCAGGATATGGCGGTGGGCAGCGAGGATCAGTACCGGGTCGTGTCCAATGGCATTGATGTCGATCACTACGCTGCGGGGGAGGCGCTGGCGCTGGCCGGTTCGCCGCGCCTGGTGGCGGTGGGGAGTTTGACGCGCGAGAAGGGCCTGGAAGTGGCGCTGCGAGCGCTGGCGCATCTGGGGGGCGAATTTCCCGACTTGCACTTCTACGTCGTGGGCGATGGGCCGTTGCGCGGCGAGTTGGAGGCGCTGGCGGGCGATCTGGGCCTGACCGCACGGGTCGCTTTCGTCGGCATTCAGCAGGATGTGCGACCCTACTTCGCGGGGTGCGACCTGGCGCTGATGCCCTCCTTGCGCGAGGGGATGGGCTTGGCGGCGGTCGAGGCGATGGCCGCGGGGCGGGCGGTGGTCGCCAGCCGGACCGGGGGACTGCCCGAAGTGGTGGCGGAAGGCGAGACGGGATTGCTGGTGCCCCCGAGTGATGCTCAAGCCCTGGCGGCGGCGGTCGCCGCGCTGCTGCGCGATCCCCAACGCCGGCAGGCGCTGGGACGGGCGGGTCAGGCGCGGGCCCACGGTGCATTTTCGCGGCAGCGGTCCCTGGCTATGCTGGCGACTGTCTACGAAGAATTACTGGCGCGGAAGCGAGGTGTGGCTTGATCGCGGTGACCGGTGCCACGGGTTATATGGGGTCCTTTTTGCTGCCGCGGCTGGTTGCTCGGGACGAAGCGGTTCGCTGCCTGGTGCGGCCCGGGACCGACGCCGCCGCGCTCGTGCGGATTGGCGCTGAAATCGCACGCGGAGACCTTGAGGAGCCCGCCGCAGTCGCCGCGGCGTTGCGCGACGCACGCGTGGTCTTGCACCTAGCGCATATCCGCTACGCGCCGGCGGTACTGGCGGGCGTTGGGGCGGGCGTGGAGCGCCTGGTGCTGGTCTCCTCGCTGCGGCGTTTCTCCCGCGTCGCCGATGCTTCGGTCGCCGCAGTCACCGCGGGCGAGGACGCCGTGTTGGCGTCGGCGCTGCCGTGGGTGCTGGTGCGTCCATCGATGATTTACGGACCGGGTGATGATCGCAATATCAGTCGTCTCGCCGCGCGCTTGCGCCGGCGTGGCACCTTGCCGATTCCGGGCAGCGGTCGCCATCTGCACCAGCCGGTCCACGTCGATGACGTGGTCGCCGGTCTCCTCGCTGCGGCCGAGGTCCAGGGGATTGAGGGATGCAGTTATGCGCTGGCCGGGGCCGCACCGCTGACGTACGACGAATTGGTCGATGCGGTGGGTGCCGCCATCGGCGTCGTGCCGCGCAAGATCCATCTGCCCGTGTGGTTGGTGCTGTGGGGGCTGGCGATAGCGGATTGGTTCGGGCTGGAACCGGGGATAGGCCGCAGCCAGGTCTTGCGCCTGCAGGAGGAGAAAGAGTATTCAATTGCGGCGGCGCAGGGCGATTTGGGCTATGCGCCACTGGCTTTTGCCGCGGGATTGGCCCGCATCTACGGCGAATGACTATGATTGCGGTTTGGCATATGGCACTGGCTACGGGCTGCGCCGGAGCGGTGGGCTGCGCCGCGACCTGGCTGGTGGTGGCGCTGACCCGGCGCTGCGGCTTGTTCGACCAGCCCAACGAGCGCAGTGCTCATACGGCGCCGATGCCAACGGCTGGTGGCCTGGGTGTGGTCGCTGGCTTTTGGGCCGGTGTGGCGGTGCTGTATGGGGCGGGCAGTTGGGTCGGGGAGGGCTTGGGGGGCTGGCTAGCGGCGTCGGCGTTGCTCTTGCTGGCGGTCATTGACGATTGGCTGCGGCCCATGCGGCCATGGGAGAAGATACTGCTCTTGCTGGTGGCAATTGCCGTTTGGCTCGCGTGGGCGCCGCATTTGCAATGGCTGGCCGTGCCGGGTCTGGGGCAGGTGGCATTGGGCTGGTGGGGTTGGCCGTTGACCGTTGCGTGGTTCTTCTTCTTGTGCAACGCCTTTAACTTTATGGACGGTATCGACGGGTTGAGCGGTTTACAGACGCTGTGCACGGCATTGTGGACAGGCGCTCTGCTCTGGGGGCTGGGTAGTGCGGCGGGACCGGTGGCGTGGGTACTAGCGGCGGCGACCGCCGGATTTCTGGTCTTTAATTTGCCTCCGGCGAGAATTTTTATGGGCGATGTCGGCGCGCTCTTTGTCGGGTTTTCCGTCGCGGCGTGCGGGATTCTCGGCGCGCAGGCGGGCTTGCCGCTGTGGTGTTTCGTGATGGTGCTGGCGGTTTATATTTTCGATGTTGGTTATACCCTGGTGCGGCGCGGCTTGCGCGGTGAGAATTTGACGCGGGCCCACCGCAAACATCTCTACCAGCGCCTGGACAGAATGGGATGGAGCCATTGGCGAATCGACGCGGTGGCGGTCGGCATTACCTCGCTGATGGGCTTGGGGGTCTACGGCTATCTGATCGGTCTGACGGCGAGTTTGGGACTGTGCGGCCTGGGTGGGATCGCCCTGGTCGCGGGGGCGGCGTGGATTGAGGCGCGGGATCCGGATTTTGTCTGAACTGCGGATCGCCCTCATCGCGCTCTGGGCGCTCGCGAGCGGTGCGTTGGCACAGGAGTCGCTCCGTCCCAATATTCTGCTGATTACCGTCGATACTTTTCGCGCCGACCATATCGGCTATTACGGCTATCCGCTCGATACCAGCCCCCATCTGGACACGCTGGCCAGCGAGGGGGCGTTTTTCAAGCAGGCCTTCAGTTCCTCGGGCTGGACCACGCCGGGACTGATATCGATCCTGACCTCGCTCTACGAGCCGACTCATGCCGTCGACATACGCGGCCGCCGTCTCGCACCCGGCATCGAGACGCTGGCCGATGCGCTGCGGCGAGTGGGCTACCGGGCGCCCGATATCTTTTTCCTCACCGAGATTCCCAATTTCGAAAATCTCGGTTTCGAGTCCTATCCCCGGCGCAACGAGTTGATTGATGACGGGGACGAAATTCTCTTCCACTGGCTCGAGCACGAAGCCGAGCAAGATGCGGCGCCCTTTTTCCTCTACTACCACTACCGCGATTTGCATCTGCCCTATGCTGCGGGGGAGCCCTATGAGTCGATGTTCCTACCCGGGGCATTCTTCTCGTCGCTGCCCGGGTGGGGGGCTTTAAAGCGTTTTATTGCGCGCGAGAAGATTGAGATCGTCAAGGAAAATGTGATGATCGCGCGCGGCAATATCGACTTCGCGCCGCGCGATCGCCGATGGATCGAGGCGCTCTACGACGCGGAGATTCGCCGGCTCGACAGCGAGTTTTTCGCTCGTCTGCGCCGTACGCTGGTCGCCACCGGACTGGACGCCAATACCATCGTGGTCGTCTCCGCCGACCACGGCGAGGAACTGCTCGACCGCGATCTCGTCGGGCATATCTCGACCTACCAGGAAGCCCGGCTCTACGACGAGGTAATCCGCATCCCACTACTGGTGCGCTGGCCCGGGCGCCTGCCCGGTGGCCGGGTGATCGACGAGCCGGTCCAGTGCATCGACATCATGCCGACGTTGCTGGAACTGGCGGGTGCGCCTGCGCCGCTGGGGATGCAGGGCCAGTCGCTGCTGCCGCTGATCGAGGAAGGGAAGTGGACGCCGAAGCCGCTGTTCTTCGCCAGTTCGTCCGGTGGATATACTGCCGACGCCGACGAATATCAGCGCCGCATCCACGCAGTGCGGACCGCGCGCTGGAAGCTGATCGACAACGTCTGGGAGGGCAGCCGCGAGCTCTACGATTTGGCAGCCGATCCGCTCGAGCGCGCCGACGCGGCGAGCCGCTACCCCCAGGTCGCCGATAGCCTGCAGGCGTTGCTCAACGAATGGGTGCTCTATGCCGCGCCGCGGATGCCCGCGGACACGACCGCCGCGCCGCCGCCGCCGCTGGCCGAAGCCTGGGATGAGCCGCTGGAAATACGCTATCCCCAGACGGGCGATACTCTGCACTGGCAGGGAGCTGAACACGCGATAAAACTCGAGTGGACCGGGCCGTCTCACGCCGAATATGCCATTGAATACGACGTGGGAATCGGCACCTACCATTTGTCGGGGGAGATCACCGCGCCGAGTTCGGCGCCGGTCTACGGGCCTTTTCAGGCCAACTTCTGGAACTCGCTGGTGCTGTACAATCCCTGGAAGTTCCGGGTCTATCTGCCCGGCCGGCCCGAGACGAAGAGCGAGTGGGTCGAATTCAACCTCGCCGCGACCGGCGACGGAGAGCCGGAGTTCAGTTGGCGGCTATGGCTACTGCAGGTGCCGGCGGCTCTCGGGGCGGTCGCGGATCACGCGTACAAAATGGGGTTGGGGCTGGGGCGTGGCGTGGGCGACTTTTATCTGATGGCCATTTCCATCGGAGCCGCCGATTTGAGCGCGTACGCATTGTTGCTGGCGCTGGCATGGGTGCTGTCGGAACCGGTTCGGCAGCGCCTGGGGCCAGAGCGCTGGCGGGCTTGGGGGATAGCGGTGGGGTATATAGCTTTCGTGTACTGCACCATCCCCCTGCTGCCCGATGTGTGGGCGGCGTTGGCCGGCTATACCGAAGGTTCGATCCGCTACTTGGGGATCGCGCTCGTGGTGCTGGCGGGTTGCGGTTTTGCCGTCGCTATCTGGCGGCGCGGGCGCTGGCGGGCGCTGGTGGCGCTGGCGGGTATCGCGCCGGTATACGGCTATTTGCTCCACGTCTACGCCCGCTTTCCGGCGGAGCGGTTGCACCTGGTCGAGTACGGCTTTATGGGCTATGTGCTATTGCGGGCGCTGCGCCTCGATATGGGGAGGGCATGGGCNTATGTGGCGAGTTTCGTTCTGGCGGTCTTGATCGGCATTGGCGACGAGTGCATCCAGTGGGCGTTGCCGCAGCGCTTTTTCGAAGTCAAGGATATTCAACTCAACGCGCTATCGGTGGCCCTGGGCCTTCTGTTGGCGCGGGTGGTCGGCGGAGCGGAGGATGGCGATGATAGGGCATGAGGAGGTTGCGCGGCTGGAGCGGTTGATCAAGGCGGGCGTGCTGGCGCTCGTCGCAGCCGTCCCCCTGGCCTACGGCGGTCCTTATTTCTCNGATTTCTTCGCGATCAAATTCGCATTTTTGCACGCGGGCGCGGGGTTGCTGGTTGGTCTCGCCTGGGTGCACTGGGTGTTGGCTGGCGCCGGGCGCTGCGCGCGGTCGCCCTGTGATTGGCCACTGGCGATATACGCGGGCTTGTCGCTATTGTCGTTGGCGTGGGCGTTNAATCCCCAGCAGGGCTTGGATGCCTGGCTGGCNCAGGCCTGGCTATGGGCCTTTTTCCTGCTCGTCGCCCGTTATTTTCGCACCCCGCGTGCGATCTGGGGGGTGCTGTGGACTGTGGCGGCGACTTCGCTCGCCGTCTCGGTCATCGGCCTGCTGCAATTTCACGGGATACACCTCATACCCTGGCCGCACGGACGCTGGGGCAATTTCGGCGTATCTACACTGGGCAATCCCAATTTCGTCGCCCACTACCTGGNATTGAGCATCNTACTNGTGGCGGGGATGGCCCTGGCGCGCCGGCGCCGCGTTGAGCGCTGGGCATTGGTCGCGCTCGGGCTTTTCGAGGTCTACTATCTGCTGATGACTCACAGCAGGGGCGGCTGGCTGGCGGTGGGGGTGGGACTGTTGGCGCTGTTNNTNCTCNNCCGCCCGCAGGCGCAGGTTCGCCGCCGCGTGCTNCTNGGCACCGCGCTGGCGCTGGCCCTGATNGGGCTCGGCGGCGTGNTACTCGAGCGACTGCCTCCCGAGCGCGAAAGTGGGNTGCTGTGGCAGTTGCACCAGTTGCGCGANCGCGCGTTATCGAGTTTCGATTCCGAGCATTTTTCGGTTATGCAGCGGCGCTTGGTCTGGGCAGATGCAGCCGCCCTGGTCGCCGACCGACCGGTGCTGGGCGTCGGCACCGGGAATTTCGAGTTTGCAGTCCCGGCCTACCGCCCCGCGACCCGGCACCGCGCCTGGTCGGAACTCATCGGCGATCGGCCGCACATGCCCTACTACGCGCACAACGAATTGCTCGAAATATGGGCCGAGACCGGCCTGTTCGGCTTGGCGGCTGCGCTGTGGCTGTTGGGGGCCATCTGGTGGACGGGGTGGCGCCGGNTGTGGGCGGAGCAAGCGCCCGAGGCGCGGGCGCTGCAGGCGGCATTTCTGGCGGCGCTGGTCGCGGCCCTGGTGCACAGCCTCTTCAGTCTCAATCTCCAGGATCCGACATCGGCATTGCACTTCTGGCTAATCGCGGGGTTGGCGGTGGGGAGCGGNAGTGGGGAGCGGGGTTTGGCAGGGGNGGTGGGACGGCGCTGGTGGGCACTGGGCGGGGTCGTACCGGCTGCGCTGGGTGTCTATTGGGGTTTGTGCATTCTAATCGCAGATTATTATTATTTTGATGGGCAGCGCAAATACTACGATTTTCACAAGCCCAACCGGGCCGGTTTGGCCTTTGCCCAGGCCGCCGAGTGGCGCGCGCACGATTTCAGGTACCACCACATGATCGGGCTGGTCGAACTCGGGGCACAGCGCCCGGGCGCGGCCACCCGCGCCCTGGAGCGCGCCCGGGCGCTACATCCCAACAATGCCGCGGCGCTGCGGCTTTTGGGCCAGGCGCTGTANTGGACNGGGCGCGCAAAAGAGGCCAGCGCNGTATTGAGCCGCGCTATCGAATTGGATCCTCTCGACCAGGAATCCTATGTGCTGCTGGCCCGCGCCTATCACGACCGCGGCTTGCGGCACCGGGGCGAGCGAGACGCTGCTGCGGCCGCGGCGGCATTCGACCGCGCGATCGCAGCCTGGCAGCAGGCTTTGGCCTTTGCGCCGGAAAGCCCGGATTATCTCCGCAGTTTGGGTATCGAATACTTTACGGTCGGTCGTCTCGTCGAGGCCGAGGTCGCCCTGGCACGGGCAGCGCAATTGCGTCCCGACGACGGGGTGATCCAGGGCAATNTGGGTGGGGTTTATCTGGGGCTGGGACAGCACGCGGCGGCTGAGNCGGCGCTGATGCGGGCGGTAGCGCTGGATCCGCGGGCCGAATGGTGGGGCAATCTCGGCGCGCTATACGCAAAGCAAGGGCGGCGCGGGGAAGTGGAGGTAGCCTACGGAAAAGCTATCGGGCTTGATCCGGCCAATTTGCGCTGGTACTTGTCGCTGATCGATTTGCTCCGCAAGCAGGGGCGCATCGAAGACGCGCTGGGGACGGCTGAGGCGGCGNTGGAAGCCCAACCGCAAAACGAGCGCATGGCGCGGATGCTCGGCGAGTTGCGCCGGCGCCTANCGCAGAAAGGGGATCAATGAACCAAGCGAGCGCAGTGGCGGCAGGAGAAATTTACCTGTCGCTGGTCATTCCCGTCTTCAACGAGGAGGAGAGTCTGCCGCACCTGTGGGCCAAGCTAGCGGAGGTCCTGGCGGGCGCGGATTGGGCCTGGGAGGTGATCTTCATCGACGATGGCAGCACCGATGCCTCGTTTGCGGTNCTGGGCGAATTGGCGGCGCAACACGCGGAGATTCGCGCGGTACGCTTTCGTCGCAACTACCGCAAGGCCGCCGCGCTGGCGACCGGTTTTAAGGAGGCGCGCGGCGAGATCATAATCACCATGGACGCCGATCTTCAGGACGATCCGGAGGAGATTCCCAGGTTGCTGGCCGAGATCGACCGCGACTGCGATCTGGTATCGGGGTGGAAGAAGAAGCGCCACGACCCGATCAGCAAGACGCTGCCTTCGCGCTTTTTCAACCGGGTCACGTCCCTGGTGNCGGGCATCCGCCTGCACGATTTCAACTGCGGCCTCAAGGCCTACCGGCGCGAAGTGACCGAAGATGCACTGCCCTATCTCTACGGCGAACTCTACCGCTTTTTGCCCGCCATCGCCCACTGGGCTGGCTATCGCGTCAGCGAGATCCCGGTCCAGCANCANCCGCGCCGTTTCGGCTATTCCAAATTCGGCGCCAAGCGTCTGCTCAACGGCTTTCTTGATCTTTTGACAGTGACCTTCGTCGTCCGCTTTATGACCACNCCCATGCACGTCTTCGGCAGCCTGGGGCTATTNTCGACNCTGTGCGGTACGGTGGTCTGCGCCTATATCGCCCTGTTGCGCTACGAACACGGCAATATCCAGAATCGCCATCCGCTGCTGATGCTGGGGGTGTTGCTGGTCATCGTCGGCATCCAATTTTTCTCTACCGGNTTTCTCGGTGATATGCTGGCCAGCATGCACCAGCGCGGGGGCCGGACGCCGCGCATTATCGAGCGACTNAATGAAGNTGATNNNATNTAAGNATTTATTATAANATNANTTAGTGGNCANNGGGGCCGATTCGGGCGCATTGCTCGGATCGGCCTTTTNCGTGGAGGGCAATACTTTCCCAGGGGAGAAANCTTGTTTCNNATAAANGGACNAAGGGGGCGGTTGGAANNATGGGTCTTTGTNTTANAANNTNTTTATAANNAAGNANTTNNGANTTTAAGATACGAAATGTGGCACATTTCTTGCTCAATGGGGGCAGAACTTCATAGAGGTGAAACTATGTTTCTCGACAAAGTCGTCTTCAATAAAACCAAGGTACCCGTGCTCAACGCGGTGCTGGATGTCACCCAGTTGCGGCAGCGGGTCATCGCCAACAATATCGCCAATGTTTCGACCAAGGGCTATCGCAAGAAGGACGTGCATTTTCAGGAGTATCTCGAATCGTTCGTCAACAAGCCCGCCGTCGCCGGCAAGGTCGATGACCCCCGGCACATTCTCATCCCAAAGCCGATCGCCAATCCCGAGGTCTACGAATCCGCAACCGGCGTCAACGACGCGGGGATCAACAATGTCGATATCGACCGCGAAATGGCCGATTTGGCGGAAAACCATCTGTTCTTCAACGCCGGCCAGCGCCTGATCCGGGGCCAGTTCGACGGGCTGCGCAAGGCCATCACCGGACGGTCGCGCTAAGCGCATTGAGATAGCGAGGATATAATGCAAATCTTCGATTCACTGGATATCAGCTCGTCGGGTTTGAGCGTGCAGCGTCGCAAGCTGACCGCCATCGCCAGCAACTTGGCCAATGTCGACACCACCCGGACCGATGAGGGCGGGCCCTACAAGCGCCGCCGGGTCGTGATGCTGGAAGCGCCCAAGATGAGCAAGTTTACCACCATGCTCACGGAGGAGCAGAACCGCTTGCGCCGCACCGAGGACAAGCACCGCCCCGAAATGGAGCCGCGGCCGGGTGAATTCCTGATCGGTTCCGGCGTGCTGTCGCAGGAGGTGCGCGAAGAGCCGGTCAAGCCGCGCATGGTCTACGACCCGAACCATCCAGACGCGCGCGAGGACGGGATGGTCCTCTATCCAGACATCAATGTAATAACCGAAATGGTCGATATGATCGCCGCGTCGCGCGCGTACGAGGCCAATATCACGGTGATGAACGCGGCCAAGGACATGGCCAACCGCTCGCTGGATATCTAAACGGATTTAGGATTTGCACATGAATCTCGACAGGGTAGCGCCAAGAGCTAACGAACCCGGACTCAGGCGGACGGAATCGCCGGCCCGTCCCTTTGATCTGACTATTTCCGATCGGGGGGTGCAGTCCAACAATCAGGCTCAAGCGGCCGAACGGGGGCGACTCGCGCCCAGGGAAGAGGCGACGACCTCGCTCAATTCGACCGCAGCCCTGGGGCAGATGCTGTCGGTCGAGGAGAGCAGCGCACTGCGCGAGGCCTTCGCACCGGAAGCGCGGGCCGGAGTTTATACCATTCGCGGGCAGGCCGCCCGGGCTGCGCAGGGAATTGCGCAGGGGGGCCTGCTGGATATCACGGGATAAGCCGATGGATGCTTGCGTGCGGACGGCGGCTGCGTTGCTGCTCTGCGTTGTGACGGCTGCGGCTGCGACGGCCGAGGCCAAGGGGCCGCTGGGTGGGATTTTGTCCCGCTCCTACGAGCGCGGCGCCCTGAGCAGCATCCTCGGTCGCAGTACTATTTATGCCGCCCCATCGCGCGCGGTGCCGCCGCCGGCGCTGCCCGTTGCGGCACCGCGCGGCGTGGAGCACTATGCCGCATACATCGACCGCTACAGCGCCGAGTACAGGGTGGACCCCAATCTAGTGCGGGCGGTGATACAGGCCGAATCGGGCGGCGATCCGCAAGCTCTGTCGCCACAAGGAGCGGCGGGGCTGATGCAGTTGATGCCCAACACTGCCAGCGCCATGGGCGCTATCGATCGTTTCGACCCGGAGCAGAACATCGCTTCGGGTACGCGCTATTTGCGGTCTTTGCTCGATCGCTTCCACTCGGTAGAGCTGGCCCTGTGGGCCTACAACGCCGGCCCGAGCGCGGTCCGCGACGGGATATTGCCCCGCGAAACCGAGGATTATGTGCCCAAGGTCATGCGGCTCAGGCGCGGCTTTGCGGTGCGGGAGGGATCGTAGGACATGGGCGTCGAAATGATCCGCGATTTTACCGGCCGTGGTGAGACCGGCACCAGCCGCATCTCGCAGCGCCCGGTTGCTGGCCAAGAGCTCGGCGCGCCACCGGAAAAGCCCGAGTTCTCCGCACTGGTCAAGGAATTTGCTCGCGATGTCAACGACATGCAGTTCAAGGCCGGCCACGCCGTCGAACAGTTCGTCACNGGCAAGGCCGCCGACGTGCACCAGGTGATGGTGGCGGTCGAACAGGCCGGCGTCGCNATGGANCTGATGCTGGAAATACGCAACCGGACCCTGGAAGGNTACCAGGAACTGATCCGCATGCAGGTATAGGCCTGCGGGGTTTATAAATGAATCTACCGACACAAGTTTCCGATATAACCGATCGCTCCCGCGGCTGGTGGGACGAGGCGCCCCCGATGCAGCGCTATGTCGCCATNGGCATCGCGGCCCTGTTGGTGCTGGTCATTGGCTTTGTCGCTTTGTCGGGCGTCAGCGATGGCGACGATGAGTGGGAGGGCCGGATCCTCTACGCCAATTTGGAATTCGACGAAGCGGCCGAGATCAGCAATCGCCTGCGGATTATGGAAGTCCCGCACCGGCTGACGCCGGACGCCACCACCATCCTGGTGCCCGAGGACCAGTATATGGACCTGCGGGTCACTCTGGCTGGCGAGGGCTTTCCCAAGAGCGGCCGGATCGGCTACGAGATCTTCGACGAGGCACAGCTGGCGATGACCGANTTTTTGCAGCAGGTCAACTACCAGCGCGCGCTGCAATCTGAACTCGAGGAGACTCTGGTGCGCATCGACGGGGTCCGCGACGCCCGCGTGCACNTGGTCATCCCCGAGCCGAGCTTGTTTACCGAGGAGCAGAATCCAGTAACCGCCTCGGTACAACTGAGTCTGGAAGGCAATGTCAAGCTCAAGCCCGAGCGCATCGACGCCATCAGTTACCTCGTCAGCGCCAGCGTCGAGGGCCTCGACACCGAAAACGTGGTCATCACCGACGCCGGCGGCAATTTGTTGTCGGAAGAGAAGGATCCGCTGGTCAAGATGGCCAACAAGCAGTTTGAGATGCAGCAGCAGGTCGAGAATGTGCTCGAGAAAAAGGTGCAGACTCTGATGGATCAGGTCATCGGTACCGACCGTTCGCGAGTCCGCGTCAACGTGCNGCTCGATTTCGATCGCACCAATATCCAGAAGGAGATTTTCGAGCCGGGNGCNTCGCAGGTGGTTATCAGCGAGGAGACCAACGAGACCAGTTCGGCCGAGCAGGGCACGGAAGAGCAGGCCATCCGCAACTACGAGGTCAATCGCAGGATCGAGAATATCGTCGGTGCGGTCGGTGCAGTGAAGCGGATCTCGATGGCATTNACCGTCGATAAGACCAAGATCGTCCAGGATGCCAATACCAAAGAGTATATCGAAGAAAATCGCACCCAGGNCGAAATCGACCAACTGGCCCAGTTNGCCCGAGAGGCGGTGGGNCTGGATGCGCAGCGCGGCGACGAGATCACCGTCTTCGCGATGAACTTCGACAAGACCCAGGAGATCCAGGCGCGCGAAGAGGCCGAAGCCGAGGCGCGCCAGGAATTCTGGACCGATATTGCGATCAACGTCGCCAAGATCCTGGGTATTATCGCCGCGCTGATCACCCTGCGCTTTATCATCCAGGCCATTGGCCGCGGCGTNGGGGTCGAGGAGGAACTGGAAGTTCTCGGCGAGGTTTCAGCGGATGTAGAGGAAGAGGATTTCGNGCGACCGGAGACGCCGCACGAGATGATTNTGAGTCGGGTGCAGCATATGGTGCGCGACCGGCCTGAGGACGCGGCCAAGCTGATCCGCACGATGCTCGTGGAAGAGAATACATAGAGGGAGCCGGCGTAGCATATTCGGTGGAGGTCCTCTCTAATACAAGGAAGGGATGTCGTGTCCAAGATTATCCGCACCGTGCGCCTNGGGGGCGATGTCGTCACCCTGGGGGCGGCCGAACGGGAGTTGCTCGAGCAGACCGAGGAACAGAGTCTCGACAGCGTCGGCCTGGCCACGCTGATCGACGACCAGGTCGCGCAGGTTCGCAAAGAACTCGAGGCCCAATGGGAGGGGAAGATGCGGCGCGAAATGGAGTATTTGCAGTCNGAGGCCGACAAGCGCATGGCCGAGGCCGAAACCCGCTTTGCCGAGGAGCGCGCCCAGNTTCANGAAGAGCGCTTTCAGGAGGGCTATCAGACGGGTCTGGACGAGCGCGAGGCCGAGGCCACCGAGGCCGTGCGACGGATGGAGGTCTTGCACGGCAATCTGGTCGCCGAGCGCGCTCAGATTTTGATGGAGGCCGAGGAGACGGTCATCGACCTGGCCGCCGCCCTGGCGCGACGCATCGTCGGTTTCCAGGCCGAAGCCAGTCCGAAAGTGCTGGTACAGGTCGTGCGCAGCGCGTTGAGTCATTTGAGCGACAGCAGCAACCTGGAGATCAGGGTGCACCCCGACGANCTCCAGATCGCGCGTCGCTTCGCCGCCCACTGGATGCAAAAGGTCGATCAGGACGCGGTGTTGAAAGTGCGGTCCAGCGATCACGTGGCCCGCGGCGGCTGCATGATAGAGGGGCGCGAGGAAAATGTCGATGCCCGCCTAGAGGAGCAGGCGCAAGTGCTGCACGATGGNCTGCGTGCNGCTTTCTTCGCACACCACGAGGAAAANGAGGAAAACCGNGACACGGCGCACGAGTCNGAAGTNGCANCGGCAGACGAGAAAGAAAATGAATAGCCAATACCTGCTNGACACCATAGAGCGCACCGATCCGCTNACCCGCTACGGCAAGGTTNGCCAGATCGTCGGGCTGGTGGTCGAGTCGATTGGGCCGGCCGATGTNGCCTTAGGCGAGTTGTGCGTTTTGGGCGATCCCCAGAGCGATGCGCTGCGGGCCGAGGTCGTCGGCTTCCGCGGCAAGCGGGTATTGCTGATGCCGCTGGGNGAAATCGAGGGCATCCGCCCCGGCACGTACGTCTTCCCGCTGCGGATGCCGCTCTATATTCCGGTCGGGCACGGCCTGCAGGGCCGGATTCTCGACGGGCTGGGGCGGCCGATGGATGGCGCGGGCCAGATTCACGCCGAGGATCGCCGCAATATACACGCTCCGCCGCCCGATCCGCTGAGCCGGCGTCGGATCGGCGAGAGCCTGGGCACCGGCGTGCGGGCCCTGGACGGGATGGTCAGNTGCGGNAAGGGCCAGCGCATGGGCATTTTTGCCGGTAGCGGCGTAGGCAAGAGCACGCTGTTGGGGATGATCGCGCGCCACTCGGAAGCCGATGTCAACGTCATCGCGCTGGTCGGCGAGCGCGGCAAGGAAGTATTGGACTTTATCGAGGAAAANCTGGGGCAGGATGGGCTGGCGCGTTCGGTGGTGGTCGTCGCCACCTCAGACCAGCCGGCGCTGATCCGCCTTAAGGCGGCCTTTGTCGCNACCACCATTGCCGAGTACTTCCGCGACCAGGGCAAGGACGTGGTGCTGATGATGGATTCATTGACCCGCGTGGCCATGGCCCANCGCGAGATCGGGTTGGCCGCNGGCGAGCCNCCGACGACTCGCGGNTACACGCCCTCGGTCTTTGCGCTGATGCCGCGGCTCTTGGAGCGAGTCGGACTGACCCAGGAGGGCAGTATCACTGGGCTCTATACNGTGCTGGTCGAGGGCGACGATATGGATGAGCCGATCGCCGATGCCTCGCGCGCCATNCTCGACGGGCACCTGGTGCTGTCGCGGCGCCTGGCCTCGCGCGGCCACTATCCACCGGTAGACGTGATGGAGAGCATCAGNCGCGTGATGAAGGATGTGGTCAGCCCGGCGCACTGGCAGACCGCGATGGAACTNAAGGCNATGATGGCGGCCTACAACGAGGCCGAAGACCTGATCAATATCGGCGCCTACGCACAGGGCTCGAATCCGCAGATCGACCGCGCCCTGCGCTACGTTGATCCGATCGTGGAATATTTGCAGCAGGGAGCAGACGNGGGCGAGGGCTTTGATCGCCACGTGCAGCGGATGATGGGCATTATGGCCGCTGAAGAGGCGGCGGCGCCTGAATAATGCGGCGCTTTGATTTCCGCTTTCAGCGCTTGCTCGAGCTGAAGGAGCGCAGCGAAGATCAGCGCAAGGCCGAACTCGGCGAGGTGATNGCGGTCTACAATCGNGAACGCGCTAAGCTCGNCGAGCTGNAGCAGTCTTTTGGCGCNTACCGCCGCGCCGCGCTGGCGCTGCCCGATCAGCGCGTCGATNCGGCCCTGCTGNGCATCAACNCCAGCTATCTGCTGCGGTTNCAGCGNGAAATAGGCGAACAGCGCGAACACCTCGACCGGGTCGAATCCGTGGTTGAGGANAAGCGCNGCAAGCTGCTGGAAGCCACCCGCGAAAGGCGGGTCTACGAGATTTTGAAGGAGCGCGCCGAGGAGGAACACCGGCGCGAAGTCGTGCGCCAGGAAAGGATTCAACTGGACGAAATCGGGGAGCAACTCTACATCCGGCGAGGGAGCCCGGATGCGGAGGATCATGTCTGAGGATATGCCATGTTCGAATTGATCGGGAGGGCCGCGCCGCAGACCGCGGCTACTCAGGGGGGCTTACTGGCGCCGACCGCGGTAGGGNTGGACGATCGCNTCGCGGCCGGGTTGGAATTCGCGCAGATNTTGCGCCAGGCCGAGGGGGAANAGGCGNCGCCGCCCGGGACCGAGGACGCCGTGCAGGATGCGCCCGAGCAACGCGAGACGGGTGGTGGGGCGACCGTCGCNCNGGGCGAGGANCGCGAAGANGCGCCGGTAGNGGAGNGCGAGGAGGCACCGGCAGAGGAGGGCGAAGAGGAAGTTGCGGAAGAGANTGCTACCANCGATGCTGCCGCGACGGCGGTGGCAGTNGCGGTGGAGGTCGCGCCCCAACTGACGGGCGAGGGCGAAGCTGAAAGCGAAGGCGAGNNCGANNGCGAGTTCGCCGCGGTAACGCCGGCGCGGATTGCCGCGTCTGCAGGAGACGAGGACGTTCCGCTCGAAACCGATGTGGAGGCCGAGGGCGACGAGGGCGGGGTGCCGATGAGCCAGACCCCGGCCGTTGAGACCGATATGGGCAATCCTCTGGAATTGCTCAATTTTAGCGAGTTGATGGATCCCGACCTGGTCGTGGAGAAGACGCCCGACCAGTTGATCGCGCGGATCAGCCAGGCCGCCGCTACGACCGCCGCGCCGCAATTACAGGAGGAACTGGCCGAGACCGTGATGCCGCAGGTGATCCGCAGCCTGGCAACGCTGGTCCGCGAGGGCGGAGCCGAGATGCGCTTGCAGCTCAAGCCCGCCGACTTGGGCGAGATCGAGCTCCGGGTGCGCACCGCCGAAGGCATTGTCCGTGGCGAAATGATGGTTCAGCACCCCGAGGTCAAGCAATTGTTGGAGCACCAGGTCGATCGGCTCAAGAGCGCGCTGGCTGCGCAGGGGCTCGAACTGGAGGGTTTTGACGTCAATGTCGATCGCGATCCACAGTACGCCGCGGCCGAGGCCGAACAGAATCGGCGCGATGGTCGGCGCCAGCGCGTTGCTGATAACGCGCCCGCGGTAGCTCCGGTTCCCGTTGCGGTGAGCGTCGGCGACCACGCGGTTGATTTTACCACGTAACATATAGCACTAGCGCGAGATGAGGCCAGGATGAATATCAGTAGCATTACCCACCCCGCCGGCGCCGGTCAGCAGCCGGTGTCCGGTGCGCAGAACGTGCTGGGCAAGGACGATTTTCTGCACCTGTTGACCGTACAGTTGCGCTATCAGGATCCGTTGAACCCGATGGAAAACACGGAGTTCATTGCGCAGATGGCGCAGTTCAGTTCGCTCGAGCAGCTGCAGAATATGAACCAGTCGCTGGAGAAGAATCAGGGTTCGGAGGCGGAGCTGCACACCGCGTTCAAAAACAACCTGGTCACCTCGCTGGTCGGCAAGTCGGTCGAGGTGCCGACCCAACAGGTCACCTACGACGGCGATAGCGCCGAAGTGGCCTATCGTCTCGGCGACAAGGCGCACAGCGCCAGCTTGCGGATACTCGACGCCCGCGGCCAGTTGGTGCGCGAGCTCGAGCTCGATACCACACAGGCTTATGGCACGGTCGAATGGGACGGCAAGAGCGCCACCGGTGACAAGGTGCCCAAGGGAGCCTATCTGGCGGTCGTGGCGGCCACCGGCCCCGGCGGTGCGCCGGTAGAGGCGGATATGCTCAAACGAGTCAAGGTCGATGCGGTGCGCTACAGCGGCAATGAGGCCCGGGTCTGGGCCGACGGTCGCGAGCTCGCGCTGGCCGACTTGCGCGGTGTTCTAGAGGGCAGCGACTAAATTTGTAGGGGAGTTATGCGAGGATTTGCGGTCATGGAGGGACGCGAGTGGATCGGGCCGGTCTCCCAGGAGGGGATTCAGCCGGCCCTAACCACACCCGGCGCGCAATTGGCGCGGTCCGGGGCGAGGAGTTGAATACATGTTGGATTCGATATTTATAGGGATCACCGGCGTCAATAGCCATCAGACGCGGATGAACGTGATTAGCAACAACGTGGCCAATGTCAACACCACGGCCTACAAGGGCTCGCGCGCCAACTTCGCAGACGTGATGAGCAAGCTGCTGCTCGAAGGCGGTCCCGCGCGCAGCCAGATCGCCGCAACCAATCCGCAGCAATCTGGAATGGGGGTCGAGGTGTCCAGTATCGATACGATCCACCGCCAGGGCACGCTGCAAACCACGGGCATCGATACCGACCTGGCGATCGAAGGCGAGGGCTTTTTTATCGTCAGCAATGGCAGCGAGGATTTGTATACCCGCGATGGCACTTTCGCCTTCGACACCAATGGCAAGATCTACGATCCGGGCACCGGGTTCGCCGTCCAGGGCAACTTGGCCAATGCCGATGGAACCTTCCGCTCGGAGGTCGCGGATCTGACCATCCCGCTCGATCGCGAATCCGAGGCCACGGCGACGACGACAAT
>PBOD01000170.1 GCA_002724215.1 Gemmatimonadota bacterium
GGGCGAATTTGAGGTCTTCGTCGGTGTCGCCGGACATGGCCAGTCGCATGGTTTTCTCCTCCAGGGCTGCGGGTGATATTGCGCGCGCCGGCCGCGGTGGGATTTTACCGCCGCAAAGGTCGGACTCGCTCGGCATGCCTCCTAGCTGGCGCTTTGCCTCGCAAGGCCGAGGCGCGGCACGGGCATGATTAAGAGCATTCCCGGCGGGTCGGTCAATACGGGACGACGGGATTGACAATGCCGTTGATCGGATCTTGATTGGGCTGAGCCAGCGCCGTCCCCATGCAGTGTATCGATACCGAGAAAGCAGGTCGAAATGAGCAGCCCGCCAGCCTACCGCGCCCCTGCGTTTGCCGATTTCAAGCCGGAGCACGCCGCGCCCGGACCGACGCGCGAGCGGCTGGCGCATCTCGAGGAGCACGGGTTCGTGATCATCGACGACTTTGCCGGCAGCCCCTGGATCGCCAGGCTGCGTGAAGCCGGGCGTCGCCTGACCGCGGCCTGTGCCCCGGAAGTCGGCTACGATCGCATCGACACCTCCAAAGGTTACGTCCACCGCACGGGCGACGACGAGCCGTGGGCGATCCGCGGGATTATCCATCCAGCGTTCGAGGAGCCGGTTTTTGCGGAGTTTGGCGGATCGGACGAATTCTTCGGGTTTTGCTCGGCCTGGTGCAAGGGCCTGCGGCGCGAAGACGTGGTCCTGAGCCACTGGCTGCTCTGGTGTAACCCCCGCCGGCAAGACCACGCGCTGGGCTGGCACCGCGACCTGTCCTGGTGGGGGACGGGTGAGCGCAAGCCGTCGCAGCGGGACGACCGGGCGACGCGCGTTGAAGAGTATACTGAGGAAGTGGAGCGCAAGCGCTGGGAAGGGGTCCGAGCGGACAATAAAAAGCAAATAGAAGAGCGCAATGGTGTGAGCATGTTCCTGGCGCTTACCGACGACGAATGCCACGAGCTGATTCCGGGCACGCACAATCGCTGGCGTTCGCCGCTCGAGCACGACGTGCTGCTGCCGCGGAAGATGAAAGACGCGGGGATCCCCCATACGCCGAGCTGGAACGGCGAAGACCCCCTGCCCGGCCAGACGGCGATACGCCTGCGGGCGGGCCAGGCCCTGATCCGCAATGGCGCGACGATCCACACCGGTCATACCGTGCCGGGGCGGGAGCGAACGACCCTGGCCATCGGGTGGTCGAAGTGGGGCGGGCCGCCGGAAGGAGAGCCGAAGGTGGAGGATGCGCGCCTGGCCTGGATGCTGGATCCGGCGGTGCGCGATGCGCTGCCGCACGAGTGGATGCAGGCGGCGTGGGATCGCTATGCCGAGACGCGGATCCTCGGCGATACCCTCGAGGACCGCTATACGCCGTGGGATATCGAGCAGATCAAAGCCGGGCAGGTGCTCGGATGGCGAGGCGAATTGGAACGGCAAGCGGCCGCGGCGGGAGCGGACGGGGAGAAACGACGGTGACGTGAGCCGTCGCCTGTATACCATAAGGGAGCCTGCAATGGCAGAACAGACAGTGTACATCGGGACCTATACCGAAAAACTGCCCTTTGTCGACGGCAAGGCCGCAGGCATTTACGCCTACCGCCTCGATGCGGACAGCGGCGAACTGCACCACCTCAGCACGACTGTCGGGCCCCGCAATCCGTCCTATCTGGCGATCGATCCGCAGCGGCGCTTTCTGTATTCCGTACAGGAAACCGAAGTCGGCGACGACCCCCGGGTCCACGCCTTCGCCGTGGCTGGCGACGGACTGCGCCCGCTCAATAGCCAACCGGCGCACGGCGGTTTGCCCTGCCATATCGCCGTCGATGCCACCGGCCGCTGCGTGGTGAGCGCCAACTACGAAACCGGCAGCGTTGCGGCCTATCCGATCGGCGAGGACGGCGCCCTCGCCGCTGCCGCCGCCGTCGTTCAGCACCAGGGCGCGGGCAGCGACCATCCGCGCCAGGTCGGCCCGCATGCTCACGGCGTGGTATTGAATGCCGCCAACGACCGCCTGCTGGTGCCCGACCTCGGTCTCGATCAGGTGCTGGCTTACCGTTTTGATCCCGTCGGCAGCCTCGCGCCCGCCGATCCCCCGCACCTCAAAGTCCACACCGGCGCCGGGCCGCGGCACTTCATCTTCGATCCGCGGCAAGAGTACGGCTTTGTCCTGGGTGAAATGGATGCGACGATTACGGTCTGCGCCTATCGCGATGGGATGCTAAACCCGGTTCAGCGCATCTCGACCCTGCCGGCCGACAGCACCGCGGACCCCTCGTGCGCCGAGATCGCCATGAGCGCGGACGGCCGTTTCGTCTACGCCTCCAATCGCGGCCACGATTCGATCGCCCGTTTCGCCTTTGCCGCTGGCGCGCTCACCGCCCTCGGGCACACCAGCACCCAGGGTCGGATCCCGCGCGACTTCGCGATTGACAGCACGGGTGATTTCCTGATCGTCGGCAACCAGGACAGCGATACGGTGGTCAGCTTCCGCATCGATCGCGAGACGGGCGACCTGCAGCCGACGGGACACGTCGCCAGCGTGCCGAATCCCGTATGTATTTTGCCTGTGCAATTCTAGGCGGTCTGGCAGGACTATCCGCTCGGCGCAAAGGCCGCTATTGGGCACAAGGGGCGACACGGGGTATGAGAAGCGCTAAAATAAACCGCAGCCTGCCACCGATTTAAAGTTTGATCGGCATCCCCGCCGGCGCCTTGCGGCCGCCGAAGAAGCGCTCGCGTAGGCGTCCGCGCATTTCCTCGCGCACCGCAGGCATTTCGTCTGCGATATTGTTCCGTTCTCCAGGGTCTTGTCGCAGGTCGTACAATTCGCAAATGTCGTTGTAGTTTTCGATGAACTTGTAGTCGCGATTGCGGATACAGCGAAAATTGTCGAGGAGGCTCGCCGTCTCGGTGCGGTGCTCAGTCGCTTCGCCGCACAATACTGGCGCGAAGGATTGGGCGTCGATATGCTCCTGCGCCCTCATCCCGGCCAGTTCGCAGATCGTCGCGTTGATGTCGATCAATTCGACCAGCGCGTCGGATACCTGGCCTGGTTCGATGCCCGGTCCGGCGACCAGCAGCGGGACGCGCAGCGCGGCCTCGCACGGCACGTATTTGGCATACATGCCAAAATCGCCGAGCATTTCGCCGTGGTCGCTGGAAAAAACGATATAGGTGTTGTCGAGCATGCCCCGATGCTCCAGGGCGTCGAGCATGGTGCCGACCTGGTCGTCGATGGCTTCGATCGCCGCGCAGTACTGGCGCTGCGCCTCGGTGACAGCCTGGGGCGACAAACCCAGGTCGCGGTCTAATATCCACTGCGGCTTGCCGTTTTCGATCCTGGGAATTGCCTTCGGCATTTCCCGGTCGCGGTATTTGTCGGCGTATTCTCTTGGCGGATCGAAGGGGCTGTGCGGCCCGACGAAATTGACGACCATAAACCACGGATTCACGTCGGGTACGTCGGCGATCCACTCGGTGGCATAGCGCCCGATAAAGGCGTCTGCGAAAGCCTCTGTCGGCAAGACCGAGTCCCAGTTGGCGTGGCCCCAACCGACCTCGATGCGTTTCTGATAGTCGTCGATAAAATCGTCCAGCAGGCCCAGTTCCTGCAAATAATGGGAATACGGTCCGTTTGCCTTGCGTTGGTAGCCGGCCGCCATCTTGCCTTCGCAATCGTGTGGATGGGTAAAACCCAGGCGATAGGCGCCCGGGGGCTGGCCGTGCGGTCCCGCTGCGCCGAGTGGTCCCAGATGCAGTTTGCCGGTGCTCGCCACCCAGTAGCCGTGGTCGCGCAGACGCTGGTAGAAGGTCGGCGTGTCGTGCGCCGCTTTGCCAAAGCCGTTCATCAGTACCCCGGCGCGGATCGGCGAAAGCCCGGTCGCCAGGGCCATGCGCGACGCCGCGCAGACCGGGGCGTTGACCGCACACTGGGTAAAGCGCATGCCGCGCGCGGCGATGCGGTCGAGATTCGGGGTGTCGATCCACGCCGCGCCTGCCGCGCCCAGATAGTCGTAGCGGTGCTGGTCGTCGAAGACAAATAGGAAATTCGGTCGCTCGGCCATGGACGGTAATCTCCGAGAAAATCGGCGAACTTGCCGTGGGCGGTGTGGGCTGGTTTATTTCGGGGTTGGCGGATCTGTGACTGAATATCTACCCAGGAGACTCGATGGAAACTAACGCATTCCGCGCTGAGCACAAAGACTCGCAAATAGACGTACTGCGCGAGGGATCGTCCGACCCAATTGTCACCCAGGTGGCCGGGTCGGACCACCGGCCCTACCTCCACCCGATCGCGGCGCCGGACGGCGTCGGCGAGTTGACCGAATACAGCCCTGGCCACCATCCGCACCAGACCGGCCTCTACTGGGGCTTTACGCGGGTCAACGGCACTGCGAATACCGATCCCGACCTGCTCAAGGAGTGGTTTTATAACAAGGATAAACCTGCGGCGATCCAGCGCCAGACCGGCCGCGATTTTTTTCACAACCCCGGCGCGGGCTTCTGGCAGCGGGCCGCAGCGGAGGTGCTGGTGGCGGCGGGCGCCGGGGTCGAATGGCGAACCGTATACCATATGCTGGATGACGCGGGAAATGCGATCCTGGTCGAAACCCAGACCTGGTCGCTGGGCGCAAGGGCCGGGTGTCTCGTTCTCGATCTGGTATGGCGGGGCGCGGCGCAGGTCGATATCAGGATTGGCGAGTTCGCCTATGGCGGGATGTTTTTGCGCATGCCCTATCGGCCGGAGAACGGCGGGCGGATTTTAAATAGCGAGGGCGCGGACCAGCCGGGCGCGGAAGGGCAGCGGGCGCGCTGGGTCGGCGTCGAGATGCCGATTCCCGGTCGCGAAAGGGCGGCTGCGCCGCAGTGCTGGATCGCGATTATGGACCATCCCTCCAACCCCGAACACCCGACTCCGTGGCGGGCCGACGGCCAGCTCGGCGTCGGCCCGTGCCGCGCGCTGGCGGGGGATTGGGAAATTCCAGCGGGTGCGGCCGCGATATTTCGCCACCGTCTGCTGGTCGCTTGCGGAGCGTTGGATCGCGAGGGTATCGAGCGGGAGTGGGAAGCGTTCAGCACCTGAGCGCGGTGCGGCGGTCGGGCGCTGCGCAGTCTCCCACCTCTGGCCACAGGTGCAGCTCGAGAATGCGTAGCCCCAGCTGGGCGGCGAGTTGTTGTATAGTAGCCATGGCGGAAAATACCGACATGGGCAATGCAGTGGACGCTGGGCGGCAACAATCTGCTCAACTACAACTACACCCAACTCGAGCGAAATCGGGGCGAGATCCGCAATGGGGTCGTGGCCGTCAACGGCTCGTTCTGATCCCGGCTTTGATTTGGCCCAAGGGGGCTTCCACCACCGGCGTGCCTATGTCGTCGCGGAGTTCCAGATCGAAAGACCCCTGAGAAAGGGTATCCTCCTCGAAGATATCCTTGATCGGTGAGTAGGTGTAGTAGTCGACCTTGTCTTCGAGCGGTCTAAACACATAATATCGGAGCAGCATGATCTCCTGTTTGTCGCACTGATAATCGACGACGAAGTTTTGCGCCACCCCGCCCTCCGGGCCAAAGGTCACAAAACGCGTCTCCCGCGCGCAACTGTGTCCCGCGTTGGACATGACGATATTGTCGTGCTGGGTCAGAATATCCCGTTTGATCGTACTCGTTTCCAGGGTGTCGTGGGTGCCCAGCAATACTTTGTGGTCGGGGTGGGCGGCGATGACTTGACTGGCCCACTGGCGTGCGCCGGGATTGTCGGTACCCCAGGGGTCGTGCGACTGGATATTTATGAATAGAAAATCCTCGCCGTAGAAATTGAATAGCTGGTAGGAGTTGTGGATCCCCTCGTAACTCCCGCCCCACCAGGGCTCGCCTTCGAAATTGGCTACCGGGAAGTATTTGTTGATTGAGCTGATACTGTCGTGGTTGCCCTGGTTTACCGCAAAGGGGATCTCGCCGTAGAGCTTGTTCCAGGCGGCGCTGGCCCGATCCCATTCGGCAAAGAAACTGCCGCTCTCCACAATATCACCCAGTCCCTGCACGAACTTTATATTGAGTTGGTTGCGCGTTGCCACCAGCCAGTCGAAGGCGTCGTGCATATAGGCGATGGGCGCATTGCCCCTGTTTTGCGAATAGTGCTGGGTATCGGGGATGACGACAAGCGTCCATTCGCCCTTATTGCGATCGGCGACCAGACGGTTATCAACCGCCTCGCCGGCAGATGCAAAAGCCGCCATGTGGACGGCAATAAAGAGGGCGCAACAACGGGTCGTGGTCAATTTACACGTCTTTTCTTTTATATGGTGGACCGCTTTGCGTTTAAGATAATCAAAGAAAACACGCCCGATAGCAACGGGTCGGGTAGTCGCTACCGGTGGCGGGCATGGAGGATATTTCCATTTGTGCACTTGTACGAATGAGCTACGTACTTCCCGTTGTATGTAGTTGATGCTTTGCTCGGGATTGTGTTAATTGGCGGCCCAACCCCTCCTACGCCAATAGATGGAGCGACTGCCGTGATAAAAATCGCCATATGTCTCCCGCCCGAGCCCAGCCTGTCGATGACCATGATGCGCCAGTGCGGCGTCGAGTACGCCGTATGCCACGGCGGCCTCGAGACCATACCTGGCGCCGCGGCTGAAGACCAGCCCTGGAGCCTGTCTTCGCTGCGCAGCGTGAAAGAGACGTACGAAGCGCTAGGCTTGGAACTGGCCGTGTGGGAGGGGCGCCCGAATATGGAGAAGATCAAACTGGGCTTGCCCGGCCGCGACGAGGAAATCGAGGTCGTGTGCCAGATGCTGCGCAATATGGGCGAACTGGGCATACCGGTGTGGTGCAGCATGTGGATGCCGATACTGGGCGTGATGCGAACCTCGTTTGAGATCCCGACGCGCGCCGGCGCTCGCGTGAGCGGCTTCGACCACGCTGCGTTGGCGGGCGAGCCGCTGACCGAGCACGGCGTCATCAGCGAGGATGAGCAGTGGGAAAACCTGCGTTATTTTCTGGAGCGCACGGTTCCGGCCGCCGAAAGGGCGGGCGTCAAAATGGCCATGCATCCCGACGACCCGCCGCTATCGCCTATTCGCGGGGTGGCCCGCATTATGAGTAATCTCGACAACTATCAGCGCTTGGTCGATCTGGTCCCCAGCGAGATGAACGGCATCGGCCTGTGCCAGGGCAACTTCGCGCTGATGACCGACGACCTGCCCGCCGCCATTCGTCACTTCGGCGGCCAGGGCAAGATCCACTTCGTGCACTTCCGCGACGTGCGCGGTACTCCGGATAATTTCACCGAGGCCTTCCACGACGACGGCCAGACCGACCTCGTCGAGTGCATGCGTGCCTATCGCGACATCGGCTACGAGGGCGTGCTGCGCCCCGACCACTACCCCAAGATGGGCGACGACGACTACGCCGACGAGCATTGCATGGCGCGCCTCTTCGCCGTCGGCTATCTCAAGGGCATCCGCGAATCCGTCTACACGGAATAGGCGCTCAGGCGTAGACCGCCTGGATCATGGCGTTGATATAGCCGAAGCAATACGCGTAGGCCTGGTAGGATCTATTGGGGTCGTCGTCGGTCCACGGCACGTGGTCGGGGTCGATGCCGTAGCAGTAGTCCACGTCCTTGAGCGCCTTCAATACCTTGAAGAAATCCATATCGCCCTCGTCGGGCAGAGCTTCGCGGAAGCTGTAGCGTTTGCCCATGAGGTTGCGGTAGTGCACCAGGAAGATGGTATCGCGGCTGCCGAAGTACTCGATGAAGGGAAAGATCTCCGTCGCCGAATCCTGGCACATTTCGGCGATCGAGCCGACGCAGAAGTTCCAGCCGTGGTAGGGGCTGCGCTGGATCTCGATAAAGCGCTGCATGCCCTCGTAGTCGTTGAGCACCTTATCGACACCCTTGTAGCCGGGGGGCGTCGGCGGGTCTTCCTGCGAATTGCCGAGGCGGACCTTGTACTCCTCCGCTACGGGTACTATCCGCTCCAGCAGATACTCGATGCGTTCCCAGTGCATCTCGGCGGTGACGCGCCCGGCGTCGGTCAAGGTTTCCTGCTCCTCTTTGGGGATCTTGTCGAGGCGGAAGGCGGTGTGCATATAGCCGCCGCGGCCCTCTTCGGGCTCGGTGCGGTCAATGGGCAAGACGCAGGTGTTGTAGCGCAGCGAGTCGATACCGGCCCGGGACGCGGTGCGGATCATGTCGCAAACGATGTCGATATCGCGGTCGCGGTCGGGGCTCTTGCCGTAGAAGATGATGCTGGGCAGTTGCTCGTAGATCGGGATCGAGCTCATGTCGGGGGAAATCCCGAAGGCCTCGTGGCGCTCCCGCACCTGCTCCAGCTCGTCCTGTTTCCAGCCGATGCCAGGGTGGAAGGGGAAGATGACACCCTTGTGGTGCACGCCATTGCGCTGCAAAAAGCGCAACTCCTCGTCGGACGAGCCGAAGCTCTGGGTGCGGACGTACATGCGCTCGCCCTTGGCCGGTGTAGACGCTGCAGTTCCGGCGGCGGACGCGGCGGCTTCACCGGCGGCGAGGCCTTTTTCGTAGGGGTCGGTTGTCGCCATGGTTTGTGCTCCGTGTTTGAGGGTTGATGGGCTATTCGGCGGCGTAGCCCAGCCCAATTTAGCTCATTTTGCCCGGTTGCCAAAGGCCGAGGCCATGATCCGCTGGACCGCGTTACGGAAATCGTCGAAGAAGGTATAGAACAACGGCACCAGCACGAGGGTGAGGACCATCGAAGCCAATAATCCCCCCATCATGGTCCGGCCCAGAGGTGCGTAGCCGATGCCTGCCATCATCTTGGAGTTGCCCGCCGCCATCGGGATCAGCCCGAAGGCGGTGGTGAAGGTGGTCATGAGAATGGGCCGGAAGCGGTGGGTGCCCGCCTCGACCAGCGCGTCGTAACGCGACTTGCCCTCCGCCCGCAGGCGATTGGCCAGGTCGATCAGCACGATCGCGTTGTTGACCACCACCCCGATCAGGATCACCGAGCCGATCATCGACATGATCTCGAACGGCGTGTCGGTCAGATAGAGGAACCAGTACACGCCCAGAAAGGAGAACGGAATCGACACGATCACCGACAGCGGCAGCACGAACGATTCGAACAACACGCCCATCAACAAGAAGACGAAGATCACCGACATGATGACCGCGAACATCTGCGACTGGTCTTGCTCCTCCAGCCTGACGAAGCGCGCGCCCTTGTCCCAGCGGTAGCCGCGCGGCATTTCGAAGCCCTGCATCGCGTCGTCCACCCGTGCGAAGAGATCCTGCACCATCTCGGTGGTAGCGAGGGCGCTGACGTTGAGCATGGTCTGGCGGTTTTCGCGGCGGATGTTGCCCAGCGTGCGCTGGACGTAGATGTCGGCCAGCGATTCGAGCGGGATCTCGCGGTCCTCGGCGGTGGCGAAGGTCATGTTGCGTAAATCCTGCATATTGACATCGTCATAACTGGCCAGTTGCACGCGGATATCGACTTCGCGGCCGTCGTCGGTGTGGAATTTGCTAGCATTGGTGCCGCGCAGGGCGGTTGAGATGGTGCTGGAGATCAGCCAGGGATCGACTCCGTAGCGCTGGACCTGGTCGCGGTCGAGGCGTACCTGCAGCTCGGTGCCGCCGCGGTCCATGTCGGTGCTGACCGAGAGTAGGCCGGGGATGGTCTCCAGGCGCCGTTCGACCTCCTCGGCCAGCCGGATCAGGACCTGGGTGTCTTCGCCGTAGAGGCCGACGTCGATTTTGGCTTCAGCGGACGTGTTCTCCCAGTTGACTCGCAGGTTGACCCCCGGCGGCAGATAGAGCCGCTGGCGCAGGTCTTTTTCCACCGCGTCGTAGTCGAGGTAGTCGCGTGTGCGCAACCCGAGCGCGGTCGCCAGGTCGTCCCACGCCACCTGGTACCATTCCACGCGCTCGTCTGCGGCGAAAAACAACATCAACTCGCCGCGGTTGCGGCTGAAGTAGGTGCGTATCCACTCGACGTTGTATTCGGCTTTGTGCGCGATCACCGTGTCCTCGACGGTGGTCATATAGCGCTCGGCCTGCTCCAGCGATTGACCCGAGGGCATCTCGAAGACCAGGGTCATCTGTCCATCGCCGCGCTCCTGCATGTCGGTGCGCTGCATGCCGTTGAGGGGGATCTGGATACTGCCGCCGATCGCCAGCGCGATGAGCAAGGCGTCGAGGCGGTTGCGCAGCACCCAGCCCAGTGCGCGCACATAGTACTTGCGCGGCCATGCGATCATCGCGGGCTCGCTTTTCGTCTCAACCGTCAACAGCTTGAGCGCTGCCAGCGGGATGAAGATCAGCGCGATGAGCAGCGAGGCCACCAGCCCCACGATCACCGGCAGTCCGATCCGCATCATCCAGAACGAAAACAGGTCTTCGTCGCTCATCAGGATTAGCGGCAGGAAGACCACCACGGTCGTCAGCGTCGCCATCGTCACCGCCAGCCCGACCTCGCCGGCTCCTTCGATCGAGGCTTGGCGCGCGGCGACGCCGGCCTGGCGCTTGCGGTAGATGTTTTCGACGATCACGATCGCATTGTCGACCACCAGCCCCAGGCTCAGCAACAGCCCCATCATCGTCGCCACATTGAGCGACCAGCCCGTGAAGTAGAGCGCGGCGATCGTCGCCAAGATCGACAGTGGGATCGCCAGCGTGATGATCAGGGTGATGCGCACCGCGCGCAGGAAAAACAGCAGCACCAATGCCGCGAAGAGCCCACCCCATAAACCGGATTTTTTCAGGTTGTCGGTCGAATTGATGACCTGTTCGCCCTGATCGAAGAATACCTTGAAATCCAGCCCCTCGAGCTTGGGGTGATCTTGCAACTCCTCCATCGCGCTCTGCACGCCCTGCGAGACGGCGACTACATTAGCTCCAGAGGCTTTGATCACGCCTAAGGCCAGCGATTCCTTGCGGTCGATGCGGTTGACCGATTCGCGGTCGGGACGGCGGTAGGCGACATCGGCGATATCGTCTATCTGCAGATGGTATTCGGCATCGACCACCGCGTCGGCGATCTCGTCGAGCGCCTGGAAGCGCCCCATTGAGCGCACGTAGATCTTTTTGCCGCCCTCGATCACCCAGCCGCCGGGCATGGTGAGGTTTTGCTCGCGCAAGGCGGTTACCGCTTCGTAGGCATTGACGCCGTGGCCGCGCGCCCTTCCCTGGTCTAGTTCAACCAATACCTGCCGGTTGGTGGAACCCCAGACCTGGATATTGCCGACGCCCTTGACGCGGCGCAGTGCCGGGTCGATGTGGTTTTCGATCAGCAGGGCCGGATCGTCGGGCTGCCCCGCGAATACCAGTGCGCCCTGAACGACCGGAATATCGTCTTGGTTCCAGCGCCGAACATCGACCCGCTCTATTTCCTCGGGCAGATCGGGCATCGCCCGGTCGAGGCGATCCTTGAGTTCGGCAAAGGCCGATTGCAGATCCGTGCCCCGTTGGAATTCGATACGGATGAGACAGCCGCTACCCGAGGCATTGGAACGAAGCGTCTTGACCCGCGAAACCTGGGCGATGGCCTCTTCGAGGCGGTGTACTACCTTTTCCTCGACCTCGACCGCACCGGCATTGGGATAGGCGGCCCAGACGAAGAGCTGGGGGAAGTCGAGGCCTTCGGGAATGAGCATCAGCGGGATGCGCGTATAGGCGATATAGCCTACCACCAGCAGCGAGACCAGCGCCATCGTCACCGTTACCGGCCGGTTGACCGAAAAGCGCGGCAGGGGGTATTTGTCTTTCGGCATACGCGTTGCTCTCAGCGGATCGCGTTTATCCGGGGCACGATGTGGGGAATATACTCTTCTTGAAGCCAGTGTAAATAGAAGCGAAGAGGCTTTGTTTGCAGTGTCTTACGGACCTTCGGCTTCGGCTCTGGGCTCCAACCGTCGCAAGACGGCTTGTTCCACTTGCTCGTAATCTATCTTTCCCGTCCACTGCGCGACGATCTGGCCTTCCCGGTCGAGGAGAAACATCGCGGGAATCGCCTTGACCTTGAACTGGTGCCAGGCGGGCGTCTGTTTCGCATCGACAAAAATCGGATAGGAAATAGCCAATTTCTCAGCCATCGGCCCTATTTTTTTGATCCGATTGTCGTCCTCGTCTATAGACACGCCCAAAACTTCAAAGCCCCTTGCGGCATAAGCGCTGTGGAGTTTTTGCAACCGGGGCATGGTTTCGCGGCAGGGCTTGCACCACGTCGCCCAGAAATCCACGAGTACTATCTTGCCCCGAAAATCGGCCAACGACCGGTCCCCGCCCTCGAGCATTTCGATGAAAAAGGCGGGGGCGGGCCGCGGAAAGACCGGCGGCAAGTACGCCACGGGATCGGCGTCGAATTCTACTTTGCACTCTTCGGAGCAGAAATAGTAGGCCTTGCCCTGGTGCTGCGAATGGGCTCTGACTTTCTCCAGCTCCGTCTCGCCGCCCTTCAGTGCGCATACGCTGCAAAGCGCCTTGGCGGGCATTTTCGCGTTGGCTGCCAGTGCTGCTGTGCTCATCAGGATAAGTGTGAACAACGAGGTCAAATAGCGCATCGCTCCTCCGCGTTAAAATCCGGCAGAAAATGATATGCCCGGGGTGTCGAGCCATACGCACATCAAGCTGACGCCGTAGCGCTCGGTAAAGTAATTCAGCATCGCGTGTCCACGGTTGCCATCGTACATCGGCCGCAGCGAAAAGCCCTTGCCCAACTCGATGCCAACGCCCAGCGGGAAGTTGAAGCTCCCGTCCCATTCAGAATAATTCAGGCTGCCGTAAAAAGACGTGCGCAATCGGGGCACGTATTTGCTTACGGTCGCGAAATAAGATTGCTCGCCGGCCGGGGAACCGATGCGATCGGAACTGGTGCCGAAAAAGAGCGCGGGCCGCGCCTCTGTTTCCGTCAGCAGAAACAGCGTCACCAGCGGTCCGATCTCTGCGGCCCTGGGGTTGACTTCGACCCCGACTTGCAACTGTCGATGCAGGCTGTAATTGGCGGTGAAACGCCATTGCGGGCGGGCGAGTGACGTGTCCACGTAGCGCCCTGAAAAAGTGAACCTGCTGTGAATGCCGCTCCCCCGGAGCGGTGCGCCTTCGCCCGGTCAGCCCACTCAGGTGGGCGTCATGGCAAACACGGGGCGTTCGACCTGTGTGGAATCCGCCGGCGCTTCCCGTGCGAAAAGGGGGGCTGCGCCTAGGTAGAGCGGTAAGATCAATAGTAGAAGTTTCATCTTTCACTGCTCCGCTATGCCGTCGTCGTCAACGTCGTAAATCACCCTGTTTATCGACAGCCGAATAAGAGCTGCGGACGCGTGCTCTCGATAATCAATGCCCTTGCCCTGGTTGACCAGAACCAGATCGTCACCCACGGCGGCGACCTCGGTCTCGCCCGCCAATCGCGCATCGACCACGGGTGCCTGCAAGTACTCGTGCTCCAAACACAACACCACCCCCAAATTGCGTTGTGCAACCTCGATACCCGTAGGCGTAAACCGCAAGTGATATTGCTGTCGCCACTGGGCGCTGTCCTTACCGCGCATCGGGGGCGGGTCCCATCCTTTGCTCAGAGAAAAGAAACCCGTTTTGTGGCACATCACGTGTCCGCGCAGCAGGCTCGTACCCCGTCTGGCCCAGAACATCCGCTGTTCATCGGTTTCGAATTTGGCCCACGAGTGGATATTCCATTGCAGGGCGGAGGCGATGTCCGGCTTGGCGACGAATTCATCGACGATAACAAAGTACTGTAGCTGTTTGGCGAAAACCACATGCCGGCGGTAGCGTGCGGCTCGGTCGGTGTAGCTGGCGTCGGCCGTGCCCTTGAGATAGACCAATCGGTCGTCTTCAAACGCGTTTTCGATGGCGCCGGTCGATTCGGGGGACCGCATTAATTGGGACGCGTCGGATAAGGTCGCACAGTTGTGCGATTTGGTATGCCAGACCCAGTGCGCGTGGTGGTCGGACCCGTAGCCTGCGTAATAGCCGCTCGGCATCGCCATCACCTGCCCCCCGACGTGCAGGATAAAGTCATTATTGTTGGCGTGGGAATGGCTGATCGACCCGAAGGGCGAAGACCTGAAAATAAAGGCGATGTCCCTCCTGGCATCTGCCATGTCGGTGCGAATGGCGGCCCAGCCGACAGCGGCGAAAGTCCGCAACACCTGCCCGTCGTCGTTAATTGCCCGAGCGTTTTCGGCAGCAGGTTGCGGCGCGGTGAGCAATTCAGAGGAAATCCCCGGCATTGCGCGCTCCGCAGGCGTCGTCATATCCTGCGCTTCCTCGCGCAGCGCTGCGGCATATGCGGAAAACTCCGAGGTCCCCGTCTCCCGTCCGATCAGATCGACCAGGTCCGCGCCCCGGGTCCAGGCGTCGCGCCACCGCTCCGAGTGGTCGCCGAAGCCCATCCACTGGGCATAAGGCGGTAAGATGTACTGACGCCAGCGGGCGTGATTGCGCCAAAACGGTCGCTGGTAGAGATCGACGCCCGCCCCCCGTTTTAAAACCGAAGCAAACATGGCCATAATCTGGACATAAGCATTGGCATAGGACGGCCCCTGGGCCCAGCCCCCATCATCACCGGCCCAACTCGGCCACAGCCCGCACAACACCGGGCGCAGCCACGCCAGCCACTCCACGGCTGCGGGGATATGCTCGTGGAAGGTGAGGGCGATATGAGCCAAAAACACGATCTCCCGCCCCGCATGCGAATCAAAGCGCGTAATTCCGTATGTCCCGCGATCGTGCATGTGCTCATAGGTGAGTTCGCCGCGGCGTCTGAACTGCTCGACCACCAGCGCTCGTTCGGCGTCGGTAAACTGGTCCCAGACAAAATCACACGCGTGACACCCATGCCAGATCACCGACATATGGGCTTCGTCGTTATGCCCCAGATAACTCGAGCCTTCGGGGTCCCAGCGGGCGATAGACGCCATGCGCTGGCAGGCTGCTCGCGCATAGGCGACATGCCCGGAGGCCAACCAGGCCATCCCCAACGTTTCAGCTCCCTTTACAAATCGGCGCGATCCCCACATGGTGGGGTACCACACCTGCCAGAATGCTTCGTAGTCCACCGTCCGGTCCGCCAGAAAGGCGGGTTCTTCGATGGTGTGGGGTTCGGCCAATACCGAGTCGGCGACGGCGCGCAGCCGCCGGTCGATCGGCTCATCCGCCGCTGCTCTTTCCGCGCGGAATGCGGCGAGATTTTCGGGGCGCAGCAACAAGCGCGGATGTCCAGCGGAAAAGCGCCGGAGCCATTCCTCGACCAGGGGGACTTCCAAAACAACCGATGTCGCGCTTATCTCGAATTGGAAGATCTCAGATGTAGCATCGCCCTGCGACCAGCGCCAGAAATATATCCCTATGTCGAATGACTCTGCGGGCAAAAACACGGAGTCGCTCAAATCCCGGATGTCGAGGCAGATGTCGCTGAACACCGAATCGCGGGCGATCTCCAGGCGGCACGTCGGCCCGGATTGAACCGGCTTCCACGCAAATACGGGGGGATTGGTCCCGGGGCGGGTGCGATCGCGCGGTTGGCGCGGGTCGATATGTGGGTGCGGGTGCCGGTTGCCTTTCATGCCCTAGTTTGCCGTGTGCTCCAGCATCTCGCCGCTGGCCAGGTGGATCACCGCTTTCCATTTTTCGCTGTCATTGCCAATATCGACGCCTCCATAGCGCCAGTTGCTCTGAAAGTTTATCGAGAAGGGCTCGTCGTAGGATGTGTAGAACAGCTCTCCGTCGCGATAGAAGTCCACAAAGCTGATCGTCTCGGGATAGAGGCTGGCCAGGCGGATCCAGCGTTGCCCTCGGTAGGACCAATTCGGCTCCAGTCCCTGCAGGTAATACTGGTCCTTGAGCGGGAGCGCGGGGACTGTGATGCCGAGTCCCGCTGCCATCCGGTGCGCGAAAAAGGCATCTTCGCCCCGGGTGATGCCCCAATCAGCGGGCGGCTCCTGCTTGGTCATATTGTTGTAGTAGCCCCAGGATGTTCCGGTTTTGTAGGCTACGCCCAGATTGCCGAGTGCCTGCGAATCCTCGTTGCAGACGATCGGTTTGTGCAGATTCCAGCTTTGGACCTCGCGGACCATCGCATAGTACTTCTGCCGCGTCTGGCCGTTGCCGTGAATCAGGATATAATCGCTGGCCTCTGCGATCTCGCGATTGCGATAGCCACCGCCGCCGCTGCAGCCGACCGCGAGCCCGCCCGAGGCGTCTCGCGCCAGGTCGATCAGCGACGCCATGCCCTCCGGCTCCCGAATAATCGGGTGGTGCGAGAAGTCGCCGATATTCATTTCATTGGCGACCTCGACCAGGACATTGCTATAGCCGCCTTCTTTGAGGAAGCGGGAGGCCGTGGTTACGGCATTGCGCACCGCGCGCCCATCTCTGAGTCGCCGGGCCTGGGCACCGTAGAAATAGCTGACGATGACGGCCATGCCCTGCGCGTCGGCGCCCTTTAACAGCGCGTCCATGCGCTCTGCGTAGGCCGGGTCGAGTCGGGTGCCGTCCTCGCCGAAGGGGTTGTTGTCGATGGTGTGATTGGGGGCTGTGAAACAGGGTCCGCCGCCCTGAAAGCCCGTGGTGAAGGCGCGCAGACCGCAGTCGTACCATTCGGGCAGCGCGTCGATGAGTGCCTGTGTATTGGCGGTCGGATCCCAGTGATCGTGTCCCCAGCGGGCGAAGCGCCCCGGGTCGGCCTTGTCGTCGAATATGCCCTGGATAAAGCGGGCGTTCATCAGTAGCCCGCGGGTTTCCCGTTTGCCCGCATCGATCTCCGAATAGGTCGGTTTGCCGTCGATGAGAAAGGATTCGTCTTCTATCGCAATAGCCGTTTTGCCCATGGAAGCCCTTTCGCTCTGGTTCCCCAATAGTCCTTGCGAGCTGACTACGGGATCAGGGCGGCGATATAGGCGTGGGTCCGTTTGAGATCCGCATCGACCTCGTCCGGTTCGGTCGATCCGACGCATTCGACGTACATCGGTCCCCTAAACCCGCCCGCGCGCAGCGTGCCGATCGCGAACGAGAAGTCGACGAGTCCATCGCCTGCGGTCACCATCACGTCGGCTTTATCGCCGTCGAGCGTACAATCCTTGATGATCAGCGTGGAGGTGCGCGACGCAATCTGCTCGACCTCGTCCTCCGGGCGCACCGCGCCCTTGGTGTAGTAGATGATATTGCCCGGATCGTAGGAGATGCGGAAGGCAGGATGGTCGATCTGGTCGTGCAGGTCGATCAGCTCCCGAGCGGTCAGGCTGATGCCGCCATGTGGCTTGAGCGAGATCCCGATACCTGCGGTCTGCGCGTGGTCGGCGACGGCGGACATCAGCCTGGGATAGTCGCCGTAGTGCTCTTCCTTGCCCGTGCCTAGTTCGAGGATCCAGCGGCATCCGAGCGCCGCGGCGTTGTCGATCAGTCGCTTGTAGTCGTCGGTGGCGGCCTCGAGGCCGAGTTCGAGGTGGGTTCGTCCCAATAGCATCGAGGGGTCGAGGCCGCTGTCTGCGGCGGCCTGTCGAGTTGCGGCGACCTCGTCAGCCGAACTGCCCGAATCGACGGGCATCTCCCGGTTGTGAGCGAAGACCGCGACATCCGAGTAGCCGGCGGCGGCGATGCGCTGGCAGGCCTCGGCAAAGGTCAATTGGTTGTAGGGGCGGGTGGTGCTGCCCAGGGCGTGGTCAGACAAACGGTCCTCCTCACTTGTAGGTCGCACGCAAGTGCCGTGCGGCGAGTAATGTTGCGAAGTGCTCTGCGGCCGGGTGCGATCTCCTCTACGGCTATTTTCACCTTTGCAGTGGGGAGAATGCACGACTTGTAGGGCGCAAAAAAATGCTCGTTGCGCAGGCGCTCTTGGCTGACCTGCAGGTCCAGCTAGTCGTCGCCCCAATCCGCTCCTTTTTGCTGCTAGTTACCGCTGAGGTCTAAGCGCTTCATCGCCTGCTGTCGTGTTTTCTGGCCATCACAGGATCTCCCGACCAAGATCGGCGTAGGTCCCTGCATTGACCAACTCTACGGGCTGTTGTACCCCATCCAGTTCCGCCGCAATCTCGGCTAGAGCCGAAAAATCGGGTAGGGTCCACACCGCCAACCCGCCTGGCTCCGGCGCCAGTTTGCCGATGCGGTGCAGCAGCAGATTGAGCACGCACTGCGGATGCCCTTGCGCCCGCTCGGCGTAGAAGGCGCCGATGGTGTCCAGATCGGCGGTGGCGCGGAAGAACTCGCCATAATAGGTGCCGTGCCGGGCCTGCACGGGTTCGAGAAGGGGCTGGTAGCAACCGGCCACGTCGATCCGCGCCACCTGGAAGAAGGGCTGTTCGCTACTCTCGGCATCGCCGCTGCGGAAGATGCGATCCCAAGCGTCGATCCGCTCAAAACCCGCGTCGGGCGTGTGCCATACCGCCATATACTCGGGTTCTGGCCCCAGGCGCCACGTCCGTCCTGCGCTCAAGATCAGCCGATCTTCGCCATAGTCATCGTGCCAACCCTCCTGCCCGGCGGTTGCGCCCGCGTGAAAGCTTGCTAGGTCCACTCCGGCACGCCGACTGATGTACTCAATATAGACCAGTCCCATGCTCGCTCCTCGCCATTCAATAGGGTCGCGACTCCTTCGCGGCCCTGCTCGGTCGACGCGTAGAGTGCGTCGACCAGAACCTGAATCCGCAAAATCTCGGCTCCATTGTCCGGCACCTCCATTGATCATTGCAACGCAGAAATTATAAAGGGTCTTTTCGCAGCATTGGTCAAATGAGGGATGAGCACAGCTACTGGATACAGGTTGCGGAGTATCACCGCTTGGCGTTCATTTTCAAAGCACATCAGCCATGGACGAATACCGGGAGACGGGAATGATGTTCACTGCAGTCGATATGCGCAAGATCTTCATCGGCATCGCCGCGGCGGCTCTACTCGGCTGCTCGGGCGGATCGGACGGCGGTCCAAAATTTCTCAGCGTCGGCACCGCACCGCCGGGCGGCGCCTTCTTCGTCGTCGGCGGGGCCATCGCCCAGGTAGTGGACCAAAACACCCGCACCACGGGTTGGCAAGTCTCCTCCGAGGCGACTAAGGGCACGCAGGAAAACATCCGCCGGCTGGCCAGGAACGAGCTGGATTTTGCGCTGGCCAATGCGGCGATTTCGTATTTCGCGGTGCGCGGGGAAGGCAAGTGGGAAGCAAAGCAAGAGATCCGCACGGTAATGACGCTGGCACCCAACATCGCGTTGTTTATCACGCCCAGCGGCTCGGGTGTGAACACGATGGCCGATCTCCGGGGCAAGCGCGTGGTCGTCGGCCCGGCGGGCGCGGGTTTCGACCACTTTCTGCAGCCGATCCTCCAGGCGCACGGCATTACCTACGACGACTTCACGCCGCTGCACAATACCCAGGCGGGCGCGGTCGATATGCTGGCCGACGGCTCGGCCGCGGCCGCGTTTTTAGGCGGTGCGGTGCCGACTGCCTCGATTACCCAGGCGTCCGCGTCGCAGGACATCCACTTTATTCCATTCGACGCGGCGGCCCGGGACGCATTGTTCGAGCGCTATCCCTTCTTTGCGCCCGCGAAGATCCCCGCCGACACCTATCGCGATCAGCGCGAGGAATACGCCGGTATGAATGTGGGCAATATGCACCTCATCACCCGGGCCAGCCTGGAAGAGGATACGGCCTACGCGTTCACCAAAGCACTCTACGAGAATCGGGCGGAGGTCGTCAAGAAGCATCCAGCCGGCCGCGCTATCAACCCCAAGAATATCGTGCGCGACACGGGTACACCGTTCCACCCGGGCGCGATCCGCTACTTCAAAGAGATCGGCATCTGGCCGGACGCGTAAGCTTTGACTATATCATCCGAAGGCACGAACGCGCCGGTCGCGGTTGCGTCCGTGCTGCTGTCGGTCTTCGTCCTGGCCGAAGTCAACTACCCCTTTCTCACGCCGCAGTCGCAACTAGCGGTATTCGGCGGCCTCGGTCTGGTGCTTATTTTTCTCCAGATGGGCGCGGCAGTCTACCTCCGGCGCTTGGCCGCGCTGGCCGCCGGCCTGGCCTTTGGCTTCATCGCAGTACAGAACGAATCACTTTTCAGCGGGCTATGGCTCGATAGCCGATCGCTCGGCGAACGCGCGGGCCAGGAAGCGAATGCCGACTACCTGATCGGGCTCGCGATCCTGCTGCTGGTGCTGGAAGCAACGCGGCGGACCATTGGCAACACCCTGCCGATCCTGGCGCTACTTTTTATCGCCTATGCCGCGCTTGGACCCTATGTCCCGGACTGGCTTTTCCCGCACCGGGGCTATGGCTGGGACCGCATCGTCAGCCAGACCGTGCTGCATTCGCAGGGCGTTTTCGGCATTGCGTTGCGGGTGATGCTCACCTATGTGTTCCTGTTCGTATTGTTTGGGGCGGTGCTCGAAAGGACCGGGGCGACCGACTTTATCATTGCCCTGTCGACGCGGCTGTTTCGTGCCAGGCGCGGTGCCCCGGCCAAAGTGGCGGTGATCAGCAGCGGTCTGATGGGCTCGCTGTCGGGCAGCGCTGTCGCCAATACCGCGACCACCGGCACGTTTACGATCCCGCTGATGCGCTCGGCGGGCTTTAAGCGCGAGCACGCGGCCGGGGTCGAGGCGGCGGCCAGCTCTGGCGGCGCGCTGGTACCGCCGATTATGGGCGCGGGCGCCTATATGATGCTGGAGATCGTCGATCCGCCCGTGACGTATCTGCAGATCATCGCCGCGGCCGTGGTGCCGGCGGTCCTCTACTACGCCTCGCTGCTGCTGATCGTCCATCTGCAGAGTGTGGAACAGACCGCGGGAGCAGCGGCGTCGGACGACCTGCCGCTGGCAAAGCCAGCCGGACTGCTGTTCGCCACGGCGTTCGCAATTTTGATCCTGTTCCTCATTCTCGGTTTCACGCCCTTCCGCGCCGTGTCTTTGAGCCTGCTGGCTGTGCTGATCCAGGCCGCTCTGCATCCGGATACGCGCATCCGCGCGGGGGATCTCGTCGCCATCGCCCAGCGCGCGGCGTCGGCCGGCGTTTCGCTCATCGCCGCCGCCGCCTGCGTTGGGATTGTCATCGGCGTCGTCACTCTGACCGGCATCGGGTCGCGTCTGCCGGGCGTGCTGATCCCGCTGGCGCAGAGCAATCTGGCCCTGGCGCTGATTCTGCTGATGGTCTCGACCATTATCCTCGGGATGGGGCTGCCGTCGGCGGTCTGCTACCTGCTGATGGCGACGCTCGTCGGGCCGGTTCTCGACGACCTCGGCCTCGTGCCGCTGGCGGCGCATATGTTCATCTTTTACTTCGGGATGATGTCGATGGTCACGCCGCCAGTGGCGCTGGCGGCCTATACCGCCAGCGCCATCGCCCGGTCGGGCGTGATGCAATCGGGATTGGCGGCGTTTCGCTTCGCGCTGATTGGCTTCGCGTTGCCGTATTGCTTTGTGCTGAATCCCGAGTTGCTGTTGCTGGCCGAGGACGGCGGCGCGCCCGCCCTGTCCGCCATATTCGCTGCGGTCGCCTGTACGCTACTGGGTATCGTGCCACTGGCGGGCGGAGTGACCGGTCAATTGCGGGGCAATCTGCATCCGCTGTTGCGACTGCTCCTGCTCGCGGCCAGTGGGCTGTTGCTCTTTGCGCGCAATACGCCGAGCGCATGGGTCGCCGTCGCCGTCGGGTTGGTGCTGACAGTTATCATAGCCTGCGCGCCCGCGCCGTGGCGCAAGGGCGATTGAGTGCGGCTTATGCGAACTGCTCGGTGGCGATGCGTTCCATGTGGGTCATCTCCGGCCAGCCCCCGCGAAAGGCGCAGCCGGAGCAGGTGTATATGTAGTTGTCGAATATAAAAGCCCCCGAGCCGTGGCGCCCGATCTGCATCGGCGACAGAGCGCGCCAGTTTTCGTTGATGGTATCGAAGGCCTCTACCTCGTCGTGGGCTCGTACGTGCACGATGCTCTCGCCGCCAAGGACGATCACGTCGCGCCGGTGGGCCATCGCGAAACAGCCGGCCCGAGGCGTCGGGAGCGGCTCTTTGGCGACCGACCAGCTTTGCGTCGCCCGGTCGAAGATGTCCATCTCGGGTACCACCAGTTCAAAGTATTGCCCGGTCTCGCCCGAAGTATGGCGGCCTCCCACTGCGTAGATCTTGCCGTCGAGCGCGACCGCCTGGAAATGGTCGCGCTGGTGCGGCGCGTCGGGTAAGACCCTCCACTCGCCCGTCACCGGGTCGTATTCGTCCATCCAGTTGACATAGCCACCGACGTGACCGTTGACGATGCCGCCGACGACGTAGATCTTGCCGTTGTCCGCCAGTACCGCCCCTGCGCCCCCGCGCCGGCGTTCCTCTGGGATGGCATGGCCCCAGGTCCAGCGGTCGGTTTGCGGATAGTACTCCAATACGCGATCGACGGCGGTCTCGTTGGGGAAAGGGCCCGTCATTACCCCCACCATGACGATGCGATCCCCGTAGATGACGGGCTGGAAGTGGTGGATCTCTACAGGTGGCACCGATCCGTTTTTCCAGGCATTGGTCACGGGATCGTAGACGCTGACCGGATTCATCCGTCGCCCACCGAGCAAGTAGAATTTGCCGCCCATTTCGACAAACGCCGCCTCATGGCGGGCTATCGGTTGACCAATGGGTTCCATGAGTTCCCAGGCGCTGATGCTGGCAGGTGCTGTGTGGTCCATCGCTTTACTTTCGATTTTGGTCTAATGCGTGAATGAGATATTTGCCTTACCGTCCATAGCCTGCTGCCTCTATGCGGGGTCTGTGGGTGCCGCAAGATCTCTGGCCCGGCGCTGCCAGTTGAACTTGGCTTCGCCGCTGAGCAGGGCGCGGTGCTCGTCGGACAGGGTGGTGAGAAAGTCGGGATCGGGATCGTAGTGGTTCCAGGCCTGGAACATGACCGGCAAATAGCCGCTGAGAATGAGCGGCCGTTCTTTGCCAGAGCGGATGATGCCCGCTGCGTGCATCAGCGACTCGAAAAAGAGCAGGGTGGAGCCGGCGGGCGCTTCGACCTGGTGGATCATCGCGGGGTCATCGTAGGCCGCGGCGATGATGGCTTCTCTGGGTACTTCGTCGGGAATCTTGTGGGTGCCGGCGATAACGGTGGTGCCGCCGTCGTCTGGGCCGAGGTCGGTGAGATTAGTGAGGGCCTTGATAAAGGTGAAGTGGTAAAGGCCTTTTTCAATGTGATGGTAGGTCGGGCCCATGGTGCGGTGGAAGCCGTATGTTTGCGGAATCTCGTCCAGCGGGCGGCGGATATGGGCGTCGGACTGTTGTAGTCTGACGTTGCCGCCGACGATCTCCTGCGCCATGCCGACGATGCGGGGGTGGGTGACGTAGTCGAAGAAGCAGGGGGCCAGGTGGGGCAGGTTGTCGATGCGGAAAAACTCTTCGGTCGTACTGGTGTTGAAGCAGCTGGGGCCGGGCAATTCGCCGGTGCGGCGAAAATCGTCCTCGATGCCATAGAGCGCGTCGGTAATGGTGCCGATTTCGCTCGGATCGAGCAGATTCTCAATGATGACATAGCCGTAAATTTCGATGTGCAGGCGCTGGGCAGGAGTCAGGGCGGGGAAAGGGATGGATGCGGTCGCGTCGCTCATGGTAAGTCGGTCCTCTGTTTGGATGGTTCGTCGTGCTATTCTGCTGGCACAAGGGGATTGTCGGCGTCGCCCAGGCGCTTGCGCTCGCTGCCCCAGTTGCCTGCGTTGCCGTTCCAGTAGCGGGTGTCGGAGGGGGCGTAGGAAAAAAGATACGACCAGCGCGGTTTATCAGTACTGTTGGGCGGGCCGCCGTGTACCGTGTAGCCGTGGTGGACGGTGCAGTCGCCCGGCTGGTAGTGGAAGGGCGGCGAAAGTTCCAGCACCGACGTCAGGTTGGGGAACTGTTCGAGCAGGTTGCCCTGGTCGTCGTTGAAGACCGAACCGAGTGGGCCCTCGCGGTGCGAGCGGCTGACAAAGCGCATGGCGCCCATCTCCGCGCTTACTTCTGCCAATGCCAGCCAGAATTGAAGCTCGCCGACCCGGTCCGACCCGTGTTCCGCCGAGTCCTGGTGGTAGGTGGACCCGGCGGCCCCGGGGGGTTTGAGCATCAGGATATCGACGCGGTAGCGCAGCGGGACATCGACGCCCTTGAGCCGCTTTCTATTGACCAGCCGCGTCGCGTTTGCGGCCATGCGCTTGCTAAACATGAACGACCGGTACGGCTCGGTGTCCTCCTGCTTCGCCAGGCCAGCAGCCGGGCTCTCGGCGCTCTTGCGTTCCCGCCATGCCTGGCCGACGCGCAACAGCTCCGATGCGAAATCCGGGTCCACCAATTGCTTCATCATCACCCATCCATATTCCTGGTAGAAGGCCACTTCCTCGTCGGTGACTTCCCGGACGACGGCTTCGATTTCGCGCTCTGTCATTGCTTGGTTCACAACTCGTGCTCCCTCGGCGCGCTGGCGCCGCATTTGAGATCTGCTGTACTCAAGTTATAAGCCGTATCGGGGTATCTGGTCAAGCGGTGCGACCTCGCTTGACCCGCCGGATTGCTGCGGTCTATCTTGTAGGCCGCACCAGCGCGCGGAAATCCTCGACACCGAGCCCAACGAGAAAGGCGGCTGGACATGGCTTTGAGCGCAGCGGAGAAAACCCGCTTTTTCGCAGACGGTTATATTGTCGTCAAAAACTTGATTTCTCAGGACGAACTGCAGACCTTGCGCCGGCACTACGAGGATCTCGCGCTGGGCCGCGTGGCGGACTTTCCCCAGGAATACATCTCCGTCCGCGACGTGGAGGGTCGCGCCGATTTTGGCCTGGCGCGCACAGAGGGCGAACTGGAAGCGCCTATGCCGCAGGGCTCCGCACACGAACGGCGCGGTACCCAGGTTTATCCCAGGGGTGAAGAAGCCTTCGCCGCACAGCGCAGCGAGCCGGTTCCAGACCCGCTCGACGCCGTGATGAAGATGAATGTGCCAAGCCGCTGCCATCCGGTCTTCGACGCCTTCGTCCGCGATCCGAAGATCGTCGATGTCGTCGAAGACCTGATGGGGCCGGACATCAAGCTCTACTTCGACCAGGTTTTCGCCAAGCCGCCCTATGCCCGCGCCAACCGCTACCACCAGGATTCGGTGTTCTGGGGTTTTTTCGCATCGAATTTCCAGCTCACCTGCCAGATCATGCTCGATGACGCGACGCGGGAGAACGGCTGCGTGCGCTTTATTCCCGGCAGCCAGGACTTCGGTCTCGTCGATTGGGAGCACTTGCCCTATATGCTGACGGAGGACGTGCTGGCGCGTGAAGTCGATGTGCCGCTGCAAGCGGGCGACGCGACTTTCCACCACAGTATGACCCTGCACTGCAGTGGTCCCAATACCACGCCCCACCGCCGCCGCGGCTGGTCGCTGCACTATGTCTCGGCGGACACGCGCTATATTGGCACGCCCGAGGAGACCGAGCGCATCAAAAACATCGGCTGTCTCGTCGGACCCGAGCCGACCAATGGCTGGCCGTTGATTCGCGGACGGGAGTTTCCCGGCTGCGTCTAGCGCTGGGGAAAGGTCATGGAACAACAAGCGCTAAAGGCGTGCCTCTTCGCGGAGATCGACCGCAGGCTACCGGAGTTTAAAGACCTCCTGCGCGACATTATCCGCATACCTACCGACAATCCGCCCGGCGACACGGTACAGTGCGTGGCCCATATCGCCGAATACCTGCGGAGCAAGGGGCTACCGGCAGATATCTACGAGCCTCGGCCGACGATCCAAAGCCTGGTCTCCTATGTCCAGGGCGACCGGCCGGGGCGCAACCTGGTGCTCAACGGCCACCTCGACCAGTTTCCGGCGGGCGACCCGCAGGCGTGGTCTTTCGATCCCTACAGCGGTGAGTGCCGCGACGGCAAGATCCTGGGGCGCGGCGTCGGCGATATGAAAGCCGGCACCGTCGCCTCGCTCCTGTGCCTGGTGCTGGTCCACGAGTTGGAGATTCCCATCGCCGGTCAGCTTACCGCCGCGCTGGTGGCGGACGAGGAGACGGGTGGCACCTGGGGCGCCCAGTGGCTGTTGCAGAATGTGCCGATGGCGCGCGGGGACGCCCATCTCAACAGCGAGCCCACCGAAATGGACCAGGTGCTAATCGGGCACAAGGGCAAGTACTGGCTCAATGTCGATACCCGCCACCCCGGCGGCCTCGCCGCGATCCCGGTCGCCGACGACGCCATCGCCCGCGCCGTACAGGTAGCTGAAGCACTGAAGACGCTGCAAGGATGGAAGCTGGCGACGCCCCCCGACGTGGCCGGCGCCGTCGCCCGCGCCAAAGCGCGCGGCGGGGACACAGGCTGGGTGGTGGACGCGACGACGGTCAATGTCGGCGTCATCCAGGGCGGGGTCCAGAGCAATACCATTCCCGTCCACTGCCACATGGAGGTGGACATCCGCACGCCGATCGGCGTCAGCACCCGGGACCTGCAAGCGAAGGTGGAGCAAGTGCTCGCTGCGACCGGCCTCGACCGCCGCGAAATCGACCTGGAGTGGGTGGTCTGCCTCGAGGCGACCTACTCGGCGCCGACGGAGGAGATCGTAGCGTTGGTGGCGCGCAACGCGCGGGAGATCACCGGGCGGCCGATCGAGGTCAACACCAGCTTCGGCTCCACCGACGCCCGGTTCTGGTGGCTGGAGGGCATACCGGCCGCCATCTACGGCACCGGGCTGGAGAATATCGCCGTTCCCGACGAGTACATTCTCGAATCCGAATTCGGGCAGGTATTGAAAGTGCACGCGGCCACCTGCATCGATTATCTGTACGCCGGATGACCGCAGCCGGAGTATAGACGATGCCGCTGAGACCCATACCCGACGGCCTGGTGGTCCTGACCTTTGACGATGGCAGCAGGTCGGATCTCGAGTTTGTCGCCCCGTTGTTGCGGGAGCACCAGTTCTCGGCGACGTTTTTCGTCAATCGCAGCGGCGGTGCCCCGGAGCGCCCGCGCGACTATCTGAACTGGGCGGAAATCGCCCAACTGCATGCACTCGGTTTTGAGATCGGCAACCACACCTGCAGCCATCCGAATATGGCGCAGTTGTCGCCGCAAGAGATTCGCGCCGAGATCGCCGGGGTCGAAGCGCAGTGCGCGGCACACGGCCTGCCGCGTCCGGTGACTTTCGGTTATCCGGGCGGGCACCACAACCGCACCGTCTTGCAGGTATTAGATGAGATGGACTATCGCTTCGCTCGGCGCAGCGCCTACCCGGAGTTTCCGATCGTCGAGACCGGCGAGCGGGGTCGGGCCTACGATCCGGCGCAAGATCACCCGTTGCTGGTTCCGTCGAGCTATGTATCGGGGCCTGCCAATGGCTTGACCGACGTGCAACGGGTCCTGGACCAGGCCCGCGATGGCAAAATCGCGGTATTGACGCTGCACGGCGTCCCCGATATCCACCCGCACTGCAGCACCGATCCCGACCTCTTCGCGCAAATCGTCGCCTGCCTCGCCGAACGCGGTTGCACGGTTGTCGCCCTGCGCGATCTGGCGCGCTATGTCGATGTGGCGCTAAAGCCCGATGATCCGTATGCGCCGATTGTAAAGCGCTGCGGGGTCCGGCCGGTCGCTCTGCGCTGCGACTTCGCCGTCGATCCGCTGGGCATCGACAACCGGCGGCCGCGGTTTAGCTGGAGGCTCGAGGCGGATCGCCGCGATCAGTCGCAGGCGGCATACCAGATTCTGGTGGCTGGCAGCGCGGCGGCGCTGGCTCGGGGCGAGGGGGATCTGTGGGACAGCGGCAGGGTGGACAGCGCCGACTCGGTCGGCATCGCCTATGGGGGAGCGCCGCTGGCCAGCGGTCAACACTACCATTGGCAGGTGCGCTGCTGGAATAAATCGGGTAATGAAGGCGCATATTCGATCGCAGAATATCTCAATCCCGAAATTGCGCAGGCACTATCGGTAGAGCGCTGCAGCGACTACAGCGCGCCGGCGCACTTCGAAATGGGTTTGCTGGATCCGGGTGATTGGCGCGGCCGCTGGGTGGCGTCGCCCGACGCCGGAGTCTCGGCACCGCTGCTGCGGCGGGAGTTTTCCATTGCTGCGGGAGCCGAGATCGCGCGGGCGCGGGCCTATGTCTCGGGTCTCGGATATTTTGAGCTGACGGTCAATGGGCGCAAGGTCGGGGAGAATGTCCTCGACCCGGCAACATCCTATTACGACAACGACCAACCCTTTGTGCTCGGCGGTCGGGTGCTCTACGCGGTTCACGATATCACCGGCTTGTTGCGCGGGGGCGCCAACGCCATCGGTCTGATGCTGGGGCACGGTTGGTTCAGCAAGGAAGCGGATGTCCCCGAATCGCCCGGCCACCGCGACGCCTATGGCGACCGGCCGGTGGCGCTGGTGCAGGTCGTCGTCGAACTCGGCGACGGCACGGTGCTGCGCGTGGCGTCCGACGAGACGTGGCAGACCGCGGCGGGACCGATTCTCTACAACGACTACAACCACGGCGAAACCTACGACGCGACCCGCGAACAGGATGGCTGGGATGAGGTCGGTTTTGACGATTCGGATTGGGCTGCGGCGCTGGTGGTGCGCGGGCCGCAGGGCCGGCTGGCGGCGCAGAGTCTGCCGCCGATCCGCGTCGCCGAAACACTTCCGCCGGTGTCGGTAAGCCCGCGCGGCGAAGCCGCGGTGTACGACTTCGGGCAGTGCATCACCGGCTGGACGCAGCTGCGGACCAGCGGCGCCGGCGGCGGGCAGATCACCGTGCGGCACGCGCAGTGCCTCCACGCTGACGGTACTCTCGACCAGCGCGCCAACCTCCTCGAACCCCATCCCGCCCGGCAGCTCGACACTTATATCCCCCGGGGCACGGGCGAGGAAGTATACGAGCCGCGCTTTACCCTGCACGGATTCCGCTACGCCGAGGTCACGGGTTTGCCCGCCGCGCCGAGCGCGGCCCATTTGCAGGCGCGTTTTGTGCATTCGGCAGTGGAGCCGAGCGGCTCGTTCGAGTGCGCTAGCGATTTATTCAACCAGATCCACGCCAATGCCTGCCGCACTTTCAGGGGCAGCCTGCAAGGTATGCCGCAGGACGCCGCCGAGCGCGCCGAGCGGGTGGCTTGGCTCGGCGATCCCGGCTTTGTCGCCGAAGACTATATTCTCAACTTCGACACTGCGTCGTTCTGGACCAAATGGCTCGACGATATCGCCGACTCGCAGCGGGAAGACGGGTGCGTTCCGGTCGTCAGCCCCATCCACTGGCGCGATCCCCACGACTGCTACGGGCCGGAAACCACAGAGTGGCAGAGCACCTACCCATTGCTGGTCTGGCACCTCTACTGGCACTACGGCGACACGCGCGTGCTGGAGACGCATTGCGACGGCCTGATGAAACTGGTCGATTATATCTCCGCGCTGGCCGAGGACCACGTGCTGCCCTTTGGCTTCGGCGACCACATGGAGCCGCAACCCGACGGCACCAGCAGCAGCGGGCCGGTAGCCACGCCGGCGGCGCTGACTAGCAATGCCTATTACTACTTCGATACCTGGATCGTCGCCGAGGTCGCGGCGATATTGGGCCGGCGCGGCGATGCCGCCCGCTATCGCAAGCATGCCGCGGCGATCAAGGCGGGTTTTAACCGCACCTTTCTCGACGAGGAGACCAACCAGTACGGGCGCGGGTCGCAGTGCGCCAACGCAATGGCCCTGTATCTCGACCTGGTACCCGCGGCGCGGCGGGCCGCAGTCGTCGATAATCTGGTGCGCGACATTCGCGAAAACCACGACGGCCACCTCTCTACCGGCATCATCGGCACCAATGCGTTAATACATGCCCTGCACCAGTGCGGGCGCGCGGATATGACCCATGAAATTGCGAGCCAGACGACCTTCCCCAGCTGGGGCGAGCAGGTGGCCCGGGGCGCGACGACCCTGTGGGAGACGTGGGAAGGCAACCTCGAATACAGCTTCAATATGAAAATGTTCGGGAGCCTGGAGAAATTCTTCTATTGGGACGTGCTGGGGATTCGCGGCACGGCGCCGGGCTATGGCCGGATTGAGATCGCGCCGCAGCTGGTGGATCGATTGGAGTGGGCGCGCGGGGGGGTGCAGACGGTGCGCGGATATATCGGGGTGGACTGGTGCCAGCGGGACGACGGTGTGGAGATGGCGGTGGACATTCCCGCCAATTGTCGCGCTGAGGTCAGCGTGCCCGGTAGCGCCGCGGGTAGCATATGCGTCGATGGCGCTGTGGTATGGGAAAAGGGCGGCTATGTGCCGGGTATGGCCGGATTGGCGGGCGCCGTCGAGCGAGAGGGCGCGGTCGCGCTCGACGCCGGGCCGGGCTTTTACAGGATCTGCAGCAGCGGGCATCCTCGCGATGTGCTCGGATAGGGAGCGCTGTTATGGACCCCCACTCTATCGCCGCCCTCATGCCCGAGACAGATGGCCATCAGTTTGTCTTTTACGGCGACTGTTGCTCGGGGATTCCGGGCGCGCCATTCGCAAGCAACTTTGCCCAGGTCAACGCCGCCCTGCAGCGGTTACAGCCACAGCCAGACTTTATTCTTTTCCTCGGCGACCATATTATGGGGGCGTACGCGGAGGAGCACGACCTCAAAGGACAGTGGCGTTATTGGTTCGAGCGGGAGATGGCCTGGCTCGACGCGGATCGGGTGCCGATCTATCACACCACCAGCAACCACAACACGCTGAACGCGGCAGCGGAGGATGTGTGGCGAGAAGTGCTGCCGGATATTCCCGATAACGGTCCACCCGGGCAGGAGGGCTTGAGCTACTGGGTCCGGCGCGATGATTTGTTGCTGGCGGTCGTCAACACCAGCTACTCGGGTTTAGGCGGTCCTGGCCACGTCGAGAGCGATTGGTTGCATTCGGTATTGTCCGCACATCGCGACGCGCGCCACAAGATCGTCGCCGGCCATCATCCCGCCTTGCCGGTCAATGGCTACGACGAGCGGCCACAGTGGTGTATTGCGCGAAGCGAGGCGGAGCCTTTCTGGCAGACGTTGGTACAGCATGGGGTTCTGGCCTATTTCTGCTCGCATATCATTGCGTTTGACGTCCAGGAACACCAGGGCGTCGTGCAGATCTGCTCCGGCGGCGCGGGCACCAACTACGGCCCTGGAGGTTTCATGGGAGCAGGCGAGTACCATCATTTCGCGCAAGCCGCCCTGGACGAAAAGGAGCTTCGCCTGCAGACCATTGATGCGGACGGACGTATCCGCGAGCGCTTTTCTCATCCGTCGTAGCGCAGCAGTCTGCCGTCCCACGTCGACAGCAGCAAGGCCGTCTCGTCAATGGGTTGTATCGGCGCAGTGATCGGCGCGCCTAGCGCCGCTGCCGCATGCACTTCGCCACTGGCGGGATCGAGCAGCCTGAGCACCCCGTCGCAGGCGCCGACGATCAGCCAATGGCCCATGCGGACGGGTGAGGCGAGCGAAGAACGGACGCCGCGCGCGTACGGGGTCATGTCGAGCAGGTCGTGTCCAGTATCCACTCGCCACTGCTCCCGGCCGGTTTCCGGGTCGAGCGCCTGGATTGCGCCCGCAGAGGTCGAGACGTAAATGCGCTCGTTATCGACAGACAATGCGCATGGATAGCGGCCGGCGAGGCTTTCCCCGTGCCAGATGATGGCGCCGTCACCCAGGCGCAGCCGCGCCAGCCGCCGCGCCTCGCTGCCGGTCAGAATGTCGTCGCCCCAGCGCACCGGCGCGGCGTACTGATATTCGACATCTAACTCGGTTTCCCATGCGATGCGCCCGTCGGTTCGCGACAATGCTACGAGTCCCCGCCGCGATACCAGCAGGACGATGACCTCGGGGGTGATCAGCGGGCTCGCGTAACACGACCACGCATCGCTCGCTTCTATCTCCGCGTACCAATCGCACTCACCGGAGTCCACGCGATAGGCTCCGATGCCTGCTTTGCCTCCGGCGTATACGATGCCGTCGGCGCAGACGGGCATGGTGTAGAGCCAGCGACCTGGGTGCCCCGGCAGATTCGCGCGCCATTCGACGCTGCCGTCTTCCAGCCGCAAGCTGTACAGTGCTCCGGTCATCGCCAGCGCCAGAACCCGTGCGCCGGCTGGCGTCACTTGGTTGCGGACCGCAGCCTCCAGGTCCGCGGTCCAGAGCAGATGGCCGGTGGTCGCCGATCGGCACTGCACGGCGCCGGCGTCGTTGCAGCTGCCCCCCAACAGCAGGCGTTCGCCGCTTAGCGCCGGCGCTGCCCGGTGTGCCGGGACCAGAGGCTGCTCCGCGTCGTCCGCGACATCCTGCGCCCAGGTGAGACGAAACGGCCCCAGGCGCTCGGGATTTGCCGGTTGCAGACGTTTTGCCCCGAGCGCGACCGCGCGGGTGGGTGGTGCGATCGACCCCTGCCACTCGACGACGCGATAGCCTCTGGGCGTAGTGTCGATGCCGCCAAAGCAGAGCGGCCCAGTCGCCGCCACGGTGACTCCGTTGGAGTGGAATGATTTCATCGAATGCCAGTGACCGTGCAGGATCAGCGAGACCCCCAGTCCCGTCATCTCATCAATGAAAGCCCGCGACGGCGGTGTGTGGATGACGAGAATGGTGTTGCCCCGGTCTGCATTTAAGGAGAGGTCGGCATCGAGCCAGCGCCTCTTGCGCTCGCGGTCGGCACTGGAAAAGAATGTCTCCTCATTGGGCCACAGGGCGATGTGGCGTCCCGCCCAGTCGAAGCTGTAGTAGGTCGGTCCGAAGCAGGCTTCCCAGTTCAGGGTGAAGGGCGGCTCATTGCCTGCGCTGCGGCGCTCGGCATTGCCGTCGTGTCCCCCGAACATCAGAAACAGCGGCGTATCGACGGCACTGGTGGCGCTCTGCAGTTCGGCCAACTCCGCTGGTGTGCCGAGGTTGGTCAGGTCGCCGCTGGCTATGAGCAGATCCGGAGCCGACTCCGATAGCAGCGCGTCTAGCGCGTTGGCCAAGTCGGGTGCGGCGACCGGTGCACCCGCGCCGACCAAATGGGTATCGCTGAATTGCACCAGTCGCGCCGCGTTGCCCGCTGAGGCCGGCGCAGCGGCGAGTTCGAACACGACCTCAGAGGCTGGCAGCGGGCAATAGAAATCGCCGACGGGTCGTTTCCCCTCGGGGCATGAGATCCACGCGAAGCGCGCGAGGGGATCGACCTCGATCGCGCAGGTGCCGTCGGCGCCGGTGGTTGCGATGCCATCACCGGTGGTTACCGCTACGCCGGCGATGCCGCGCTGTGTGCCCTGTTCTACGACGATGACGTCAATTCTATCCGGCATTGGCACCTCAACGTAGCAAATGTACTCGACAGCGTTGTGCGTGGGGCGTCATGTCGGGCTTTTTGGCGCGAATAGGGGCTGGAGAAACAGGCGCCCGCGCTCGCCCTCCGCCTGGAAGCGGACATAGGCCTCGTCTTTGGCCTGGTAGCTGAAGTGCGTGCCGTCAGCTACGCCCAACGCCCGGCCCTCCGGCCCGATAAAGCGACCCGTGCAGGGGGCGTCGGTCTCGACCTGGATGAGACCCTGGTTTTCTTGCAGGTTTTTCAGCAGTAGGCCCGTGGTGGCGTAGCTGCGGCCTCGTTTGACGGCGGCGATGACGGCGGCGGCGCTGCGCTCTTCCACCAGCACCATATTGAAGGCGTTGTCGAAGTCCTCCGGGTCGTGGAAATCGTCGTTGGCAAAGCCCCAGATGCGGTGCCCAGCGGTGAGCAGCTGATCCCAGAACTCATCGTACAGCGGCCAGCGCCCGGCGGCGCGGGCGCTGGCGTGGCCATAGTGGCCATTATACACCTCCAAGCCGTCGGGTAGGGTGCCCAGGGTTTCGATCTTTTCCAGGGTCCAGTAGTCGCGCTTGCCCTCCACGGGCCACGGGTGGCAGACCATGGTGAAGAGGTCGCCGGCCTGGGCGAGAGCTTGTTCCAGGGGCAACTCGTACAGGGGGCTTATACCCGGACCGGCAAAGACGACGTTTTCGCGGCTGCTGTATTCGAAACCCTGCACGAAGGCCACATCGGGATGGCGTGCCTGCAGGGGGGCCAGGTCGGTGATGAAATCGTGGTCGGTCAAGGTGACGAAACCCGCCCCGACATCTCGGTACCACTTTACGCTCTGCTCCAATGGCACCGATGCACAGGCACTGTGTTCGTCGCAGTGGCCGTGGAAGCTGCCGCGCACCCATTGGCCGGCCATGTCGCGATAGGGATTATACAGTTTGGCTGCCATGGACCTCCTATGTGCCGCTCTACCTTACACGGCACTGTTACAAACGCTGTGTGCTGGTATATACTCGACGCAAGCGGAGAATAAGGGCCTTTTTGCGGGCTCCGTTCGAGCGACGTGGATCGCCTCTGTCTGCGTTGGCCTACACCCCAATCTGTTCGCAAATACGTATCAAGTTTCTTTAATTATCGGCATCACCGCAACGCTATTGCGAAAGGCGCGACATGAAAATCACGCACATCGACATCATTAGAGACTTCGACGACGGCATCCTCGGACATGCCGCCTCAGCCCTGGTGCGGGTGGGAACGGATTCTGGAATCGAAGGGTGTGCGTTCAGCCGCAACGATCCGCGGACTTTCATCGACTCGGCGCAGCAAGCGTTGATCGGCAAAGATCCCCACGCCATTGAAGCGCACATTGGCAACGGACTGCTCCACTGGGCCAGTATAGAGCACGCCCTATGGGACATCATCGGCAAAGAAGCCGGTCTGCCGATCCACAAGCTCCTCGGCGGCTTCCGCGAGCGGCTGCCTGTCTACCTGACCTGCGTCTGGCCGGGCGACGCCGATCAGTCCCACATTCCTCCCCAAGTCGTGGCCGAACAGGCGGTGGCCTATCTGGAGCAGGGGTTCAGGGCTATGAAGATTCGGTCCTGGCGGCCCGATCCCATGGACGACGTGGCTGTCGTCAAGGCGGTAAAGGACGCCGTGGGCGACCGCATGGACATTATGGTCGATCGGACGGCCGACGGTCCGGGTTGGATCTGGGACTTCGGCACGGCTTATCGCGTCGCCCGGGCGCTAGAGGATGTCGGCGCCGGATGGGTGGAAGAGCCGTTTGGGCGCGGCGAAGTGCACGAATCGGCGCGATTGAATGAGGTGGTCGATATCCCCATCACCGGCGGCGAGGGTGATTACGAGCTGGAAATGTTCAGGGAGTACCTGAAGTACGGTAGCTTCGAAATCCTCCAGCCCGATGCGTTCACTGGAGGCGGTATTCTCAATATCAAGAAAATCGCCGCGCTGGCCGAAGCTCACGGCAAACGCTGCATTTTGCACGGCTCCAATGGCTTTGGCCTGGCTGCCGGCCTCCAGATCTCCGCGGCCCTACCCAATTGCGACCGGATGGAAATCTGTGTCGTTACACCGCCCCTGACACCACAGGAACACTGGGAACCAGCCAACCAGATTATCGCCAATCCCCCTCTTTACACTATTTGCGATGGCTGTATCGAGATACCCCAGTCACCGGGTCTTGGTTTCGATTTGCTGCCCGGATGAACCTAATACACTACATTGACGATTCGCGATACGCCCTCGACATCGGTCTGCGCCTTGACGTCTATTCGCACCACGTAAATCCCCGGCGGAACCGTCCGCCCCAAGGCGTCATCGCCACTCCAGGTATAGACCAGAAAACCGTCGTTGCCGCGACCGCCTGCGAGCGAGCGCACCAACCGTCCGTCGAGTGAATAAATATCGACATCCACCGGCGCATCGGTCTTCAGGACCGCAAAGCGGACCTCGGTCCGATCCCCGATCCCGTCGCCATTGGGCGTGAGCACCGCGGGCGAAATTGCGATTTTATCGATTAGCTTCAAGGCCGCGGGTACTTCGGGCAGGAAGACCGTAGTGGCGCTCCGACCCATGGGATCGACCTGCTGCCAGAACCCCATATCATCGGTATGGCCAACGAAGGCGTTGAAGGCGTAGGGGTTTTCGAACACATTGACACGCAAGTCGATCTGGACGGCTTGGCGCCGAACAACTTGCGGGAGTGCGACTACGACCGAGTCTGGCGTCAGTTCCACCGCTAGAGGTTCGATCTCCGTTGCGCCGATGCGAATGGTTAGGCTCCCAAGCGCGGTCTGCGACGGCGTGTCGAGACGGAGGCGGTTGAATCCCCGGTCTCCATCGGCAAAATCGGGCTGCAGCCGATAGGTGAAATCCTCCGCTTCACCTGCGCGCGCTTCTTTGGGGGTGACCTCGCCGAACGCCCCATTGAGGAACGAGTCAGTGTAAAGAATACGCAACATTCTCAGGGTTGGAGCCGCGGTTGGGGTATCCGATTTGAGCGAGATCCTGAACTGGACATAACGCCTCGGGTTCGGCGAGAGGAATTCCTGGCCGGAAAAAAGATAGTCGTTGCTCCAGTCGCTCCAATCCGCACTCGGCCGAATGTAGGGGACGATATCGCCCTTCCAGCGTTTTTTTAGCGCGTTGTATTCATCTTCGGTGACTTCGTGGCCTTTGCGGTGGTAATACGTATTGCCTTCGTCGAGGCCGCTGCCCGAACGCGTCTGGGCTCGGATCTGCGTCCCCGGCGGCAAGTCGGCGTCCCACTCCAGGGTGCGGAAAACCTTCGGGCGCTCACCGATTTTTATGAAATCGGAGCGCATCTCCACCTCGGCCACGTAGCCCGTGGGGACTGCGACAATTTCGGCTATCGCGCCGCTGCTACTGCCGCCAAAGACCATCCCCAGGTGGCGCAAAGGCCGGGACGGTCGCAGCAAGTAGGTAATCGGCTGGGGGTTGTGCCAGCCTGCGGGATCCGGGAAATCGAATAGCACGTCGAAGTCGGTTTCGCCGGAGGGCTTCAGTGACCCGTCCGAGCCCAGCAGCCGGTGGCGGAGGATCCGCGGGCGACTAAAGGTGGTGGATTCCTGGAACGCCACGAAGATAACCCGGTTGATCCAGTAGACGGCACCTAGGTCCCATTGCCACTGGGCGATGAACTGACCCGCCTCGAACCAGTTGAGTTCCTCCCAGAAAGTATTGACGTCGCCGTCGATCATCGCCGACGCGCGCCCTTTGCCCTGATCGTCTATCAGGCCGCCCCGGGCCATCGTTTCTCCCGCGATATTCTGGCCAAATGACATGACCTCGACTTCGGCGAGCGCCGCTTGGTCGCTTTTGGCGTCTGCGACGATACGGATATACTGGAGCGGGGCGAAGGCCGTATTCGCAGCGGTGGTGCCATCGGACTGGCCCAGCCGAATTACTCTTTTCGTGGCCTCTCCGAAAGCCACGGGAAACGCCACCAGGGTCTCCTCGTTGCGTTTGGTCGTGCCCCCGATGAGATTGAAGGTGAAGACATCGTCGGCGATCGACTGGAACTTGCCGTCGGAACCAAAGACCCTGAAAGTCCGCAAGGGGCGGGCCCCGGCCTCGTCGGGGAAGTGCAGGCGCACTTCTCCGACGGCCACCATGCGGCCCAGATCTATCTCGATCCACCACTGGTCCGCCCCGTCAGCCGGGTTGGGCTGCCAGTAGGTGCTCGTATCGCCATCGATGATAAGGCTGGCAGCGGCTAAATTAGATCCGGCCTTCCACACTCCGCCGCGCTGGGCACCGGCCCTCAACTCGTGCGTGAAGAGAGGGGAGTCGGGCGCGGCGTTAAAAGGCTGATCGAACCGGACCGGCGTTATCGAACCATCAACTTCTATATTCAGGGTTCCTAGCGGGAAATTCCACGTCTCCCACTGCGCCTTGGTATCGACTACAAAAGAATCCTGGGCGTGGACGATTTCCACCAGAAGAACCAGGATTGACAAGCAATGCGATAGTCGATTCATCGGGAGTAGGGTATGGTCGAGATTTCCGCGCCTTTCTAAGCCCGCAAAATCCAAGAAGAGTTGCCGTTTGTCGGGGGAACTCTCGAATGACCTAACCATTGGAGAGCGCCCATTTCGCCATCTTGTCCTCGTCCAACGCTACACCGAGGCCGGGGCCCGCAAATGGTCTCAGTGCGCCGTCCTGGTATGCGAACGGATGCGCACACACATCGTCGACCAGTAAGCCAGGGGCGACCAGATCGGAAGACACGGTCACATTCTGCGCCGCCACGCCGAGGTGGACGAAGGCCGCCGTTCCCGGCCCCATCTCGACCGTGCTGCCCAAGAGCGCTGCCATACCCGCGGTCTGAGCGGTGTGGATCAGGCGCAGGCCCCGCATCAGCCCACCACCTTGCGAGGGGATCACATTGACCACGTCCACAGCCCTGTGGCGCACCAGCGCCGCCGAGAAGGCGTCGCCGAGGTCCGCGACGTGTTCGATGATGTCGATGGGCACCGCCGCCCGCACCCGCGCCAGCGACAGGGCCGCCTCGTCGGCCCGTGCGTTTATCTGCTCGGGATTGTCGTTGGCCACCTGGCGGCTTATCGCGACGACCGGGGTCTCGCAGGCGTTGATGCCCGCCCGTGCCATTTGCCCGATTTTGTCGATCGCCTCCAGCTCCTGCCAGGAGCCGCTGGCATCGACCCTGAGGTAGAGATCTGGGCCGGCGATCTGGCGGAACAATTCGATGCGCGCCAGATCGCGCGGGTGGTCTTCCCCCACCTTGAGCTTGAATGCCCGCATGCCCTGGGCCACCTTCGCGGCAATCTCTGCCTCGAAGGCCGCCAATTCCTCCACCATGGGGATCTCGCCGCGCAGAAAGCCGACCCAGCACACCTCGACGCCGTCGCGGCAGCGCCCGCCCAACAATTCGTAGAGCGGCGCGTCAAAGCGCTTGCCGACCAGGTCGAGCAGGGCGATTTCAACACCGAAAAGCGTCAGCCCCCGCAATTCGGGGTGATAGGTATCGGGCAGGGCTGCAGCGACCCGCTGGTAGAGGAGCGCCCACTGTGCCACATCGCCGCCTGCCAGTTCCCTTTGTAACAAATTCCGCAAATCCGCGGCCGACAGCGGCTGCATCCGATCGTAGATATCCGACACCTCGCCCAGGCCCACGATGCCGTCTTCGGTAAACAGTTCGATAATCTGGTAGCGCGAGCGACCGCGTTCATCGGCGCTTTGCAATTTTTGCACATCCGCGGAATAGGTGTCGTATAGGCGCGGCACCGAAACTTCCCGCACCCGTATATCGGCGATCTTCATAACAATCTCCTGCGGCGTTCGAGTGACGGCGGAATTGCCATTTTGGCGGTGCTCCGTTGCGCTACAGCGTTGAAAGGTCGATGCGCATTCCGTCTGCAGCCAGAAACACATCGTCGCCGAAAATGTGCCGTGCTTTGCGCTCCTGGCCTGCGGGATCGGCCAGGATCGCGCGGCCGTGGTGCAAAAAGCCGAGGCGCTTGACGGGTTGCTCCCGCGCGTAGGTGCAGAGGTCCTCGACTTTGTGGTGCCCGGTTTCCACCAGCAGCAGATCGCAGTCTTGCAACAGGGGCTCCAGTTCGGCGACGTCCTTTATATCGCCCGAGAAAACGATCCGCTTGCCGGCGATTTCGATGCCGAAGGAGTAGGATTTCCACGCCTCGCCCGTCGCCGGGACGCCAAGATGGCGGTTGTGTAGCGCGCGGACCTGAAAATCCCCATCGCCGAAGATCGCGCCGTCGGCGTAATCGGTCGCCGCCAGGTCGAAGTCGATGGCGAATTGACCCTCGGTGCCATGCAGCACTTGCCGCACGCCCTGCCACACCTGCAAGTCGGGGATAAAGAGATCGATGCGCCGGTCGCTGATGCGTCGCGCGGGGTCTTTTTCGCGGCCGTTGAGCTTGCGGATATCCCACAGCAAATTGGCCAGACCGCCGACGTGGTCCATGTGGGTGTGCGAGATGAAAATCGCGCGCACGGATAGCAGGTCGATACCGAGCAGATGGGCGGTGTAGGAACAACCCGCCCCGGCGTCGAACCAGTAGACCTTGCCGTTGTATTCGATTGCGAATGACGTATGCTTGCGGTCGGGCATCGGCTCGGTGCCGGCGCAGGTGCCGAGAAAGGTCAGGTGCATGTTTATGCGTCCGCGCACTCGACGTGCACGGCCTCCACTCGCGGCGTACAGCCGCTGTTGAATGCGCCCAGTGCCAGGCGGTACTGAATCCACGGTCCCGCGACCCCGCTGAGCTCCTCGCCGGATTCATACCAGCTCTGCGCACTGCCGTCGGGCCCCTGCCACCCGGCAGCGCCCAGCGTCTCCTCTGTGGCGGCCGCGCGCAGCTGGGCTCTGACCCAGGTGCGGAGAGGTAACTCCGTCTCCCAAGAAATGCGCTGTGCCCGGGTTCGCTCGGGCAGCCGAGACGGCGCTGAGGTGTAGAATTCCTCGTGCCCGCGGTCGGCGATATTGCCCGGATCGACGCAGAGCATGCCGTGCGGACCCGAACTGGGCAAGCGCGTAGTGCGCTCTTGGCTGAAGCCGTCGGGGCCGTTGTGCCATACTGCCGACCAGCCGCGGTGGTCGCCCTCGACTTTGTGGTTGGCGATGGCCAGGTCGACCCAGCCGTCGTCGTCGAAGTCGGCAGCGACGCAGCCCGAGGCCGAGTGGGTGAAAAGCCGGGTGTGGTCGGCGGCGGAGAAGCCGCGGCCCGGCCGGTTCCAATAAATGTAGGAGTCGAGGTCGCGCGAATTGCCGTCGGAGTACGAGGGTACGAAGAGGTCCAGCAGCCCGTCGTTGTCGAAGTCGGCCACCGCCACCGAGAGCACGGCGTTGGCCGGCAGCAAGGTGCGATTGTCTTCGCGCAAGCCGTCGGGACCGTTCCAGTAGATATAGACGAAGCAGTCGTGCGGCGTGGCCAGCGTCGGTGGCGCGGCGCCGACGATGAGGTCGAGCCAGCCATTGCCGGTGAGATCGGCGGCGCGGGCCGAGACCCCCTTCCACACCGAGAGCAACTGGCAGCGGTCCATGCTGAAGCCGTCGGGGCCGCCCCACAGGATCAGGCTGCGGTCGGTCTTACTCTGCGGTACGACCAGATCCAGCCAGCCGTCGTTGGTCAAATCGGCCAGATAGATCCACAGCGGGCTGTCGTAGACTACGCCGTCCCGTTCCATGCGGATGCGCTGGGGATTTTCGGCGTCGAAACCGTCGGGACCGCCGTGGAAGATCAAAATATCCGGGCTCAAATGCCCTCCGAAGATCAGGTCGAGGTAGCCGTCGCGATCGATGTCGGCGCAGCAGGCTCCGTGCGCCAGATCGGTGCGCAGAATCCAGGTCGGCTGCGCGGGGAAGCCGTCTGCGCTATTGCGATAGATATAGGAACCGGGATCGCGCGAGGGCGTGTTGTGCGAGGAGTTGACCAGCACTAGGTCGGCGCGGCCATCGTCATCGATGTCGCAGCACAGCGCGCTGACCGCGCCCCAGCCGGGCAAATCTTGGCGTCGCTCGCCGTCGAAACCACCTTCGCCGCCCCAGAAAATCGAGATCGGCACGTCTTCGACCTTGCGGCGGGCCTGGGCATTGGCGAAAACCACGTCGGGAAGACCCTCGCCCCGGGGTCGCGCCATAAAGACTCGTCGCCCGTCGTGGCTGATCAGGGCCGCGGCTTGGCCGCCGGGTTTTGCACCGCCGCGGTAGAGCAGCGATTCGCGGGTGAAGAGATCGGGCGTGTGTCCCAGGCAAAAGGCGATGTCGTCGCAGCCGTCACCATCGACATCGCCCAGCGCCACATCGCAGGCGCGATAGGTCGGCAAAGGGCTGCGCCGCTCGTCGCCAAAGCCGTCGGCTGAGCCCCAGTAGATCCACGAGCACTCGGTCTCGCCATCGGGTTGGCGGCAGGCGAAAACGAGGTCTGCCTGGCCGTCGCCATCGACATCGCCCAGCGCCACGGCCATAGGTTGGGCGCAGGCAAATACCAAGGGGGCGCCGAACCCGCGTTCTGGCTCCACGGGCACCAGCAGCGCGCTGTGGGTGCGGGCGGCGAAGACGTGTGGTCTCTCAGCGAGGTGGATCACCTGCACCAGCGGCCGCGCGTCCTGGGTGTATTCGGCCGAGGAGCGGTCGCGCGCGTCTTCTTCTTCGTCGCTCTGTTCTACCGCTAGCGGCAACGGCGTTCGACGCTCTGGCTCGATGCCGTCGGGCGATCCCCAGTAGATGGCGATTTCCCCCTCCTCCGAGCGCACCAGCAATTCGGCGCAGCCGTCGCCATCGAGGTCGCCGGCGCCCAGTTGGTCGCCCTCAATTTCCAGATCGGCGAAGCGCTTGGGTTCGAAACCCAATTCGGACTGGTAAAAGAGCCGAACTTTGCCATTGCACAGGAAGGCCAGGTCGGGGCGCCCGTCGCCGTTAAAATCGCCAGCGGCCACCGAGGTGCACACCGGGGCGGGCAGGCGCTGGTGCCGCCGCTCGCTCCAGCCGTCAGCTCCGCCGTAGTAGATCAGGGCATTCATATAGTGGCCGATGCCATTATAGCGATTGCCCAGCACCAGATCGTCGCAGCCATTGCCGTTGAGGTCGAGTACTGCACCAGAGCGAGCGCCGTCGGCGGGTAGTTCGAGCAGTGTACACTGGCCCAAAGGATGCCGGTAGACGCCGGCTGGGGGCATTTCCAGATTGCCCTGGCTATTGCACATCACCAGATCGATATGACCTGTCTGTGCGAAATCGTATTGGTGGATGCGCTGGAGGATGCCGGCGCGGGAGACGTAGAGGTTTTGGCCGCCGTGGCCGCAAGTGCCGGCGCCGAAAGCCTCGAATCCTCGCGTCGTCCAGGTGTAGGTCATGGCGGTCTCCCTTTTGGCGCACAACCTATTTTGTGGTCGGGGGGCGGTCAAGCGCGGGCGCTGGGTTATTTGCGGCCAGGCGGTGGGCGGGTGTTGGCGTCGATGGGGTGCCCCTTTATATTGGTGCCGCTATGAACCTCGCGATTGCCCTGTGGAACGACAACCACCACTTTCCCTTCCGCAAAGGCGGCCTCCAGGCCGCCAAAACTATCCCCGCGATGCACTGTGGGAAAAGTGAATGTCGCACCTGTTGACCGCCTGACCCCATCATCAATGCCGGTCCCCAGCGCCACCCATCGACAAAACCCGAGACCATCCATGACACGCAAAAACACCGATCGCCGCACCTTCCTGAAGACAACCACCACCGCCACCGCCGCTGCCACCCTGGCGCCGACACTGGCTTTTCCCAACCTGAGGCTAAAACCCTACGCCGGCAAATCGCTCACTATCTACCAGCAGGCTTCGCCCATCTTCGAAGGGGCTTTTGCGCTCTTCCAGCCCTATTTCGAAGACCTCACCGGCGCCAAAATTAGCTTCGTCTCGATTCCCAACGCCGACCTCGGCCAGCAAATCGCGCTATCGCTGACCGCCGACAAAGGCGAGATGGATCTCACCTGGTACTACGCCGTATACCCCCTTATTGTGCAGGGCCTGGTCCAACCCATCGACGACTTCATCAAAGATCCCAATCTGACGCCTCCGGCGTGGAATTTCGCCGACTATCTGCCCGGCCCGCTCGAATCCGGCCGCGTCGGCGGCAAGCTCTACAATCTCTCGGTCACCGCCAATGCCCTGGCGCTNTACTACCGCACCGACAAAATCGCCGCTGCTGGCTTCGTCGACGAGNAGGGTCAGGCTGTGNCACCGTCGACCTGGGATGACGTCCAGCGCTACGGCCAGGCCATGGACTCGCGCCGCGACAAGCCGCTGCTGTTGATGTATTCGCCCAATGCCATACAGTTTACGCGGCTGTGGATGAGTTTGTGGCTGGCGCAGGACTACACCTACTTCTGGGACCAGAGCGGCAAGTGCATCGTCAACAACGCCGACGGGCTAGCCGCCACCCGGCTGTTTAAGGACTTACTCAAATACGCCTCGCCGACCAACCTGACCTGGGATTTCGCCGAGGCCCACGCCGCTTTCCAGCAGGGCAGGGGGGCGATGCTGCCGCAGTGGAACAACCTCGGCGGNATCTACGACGATCCCGAAAACTCGCTGGCCTCGGGCAAACTCAGCATGGCGCCGTGGCCCAGGCTCAAAGTCAGTGCCAGCGACTCCGGNCACTGGTTCTCGCTAATCGCCGCCAACTCGCCCAACAAGGAACTGGCCTGGGTTTTGGTCCGCGAATACAATAGCTACGAATGGCAGAAGAAATTCTTCCTNAACTCGGTGGTCAATTTCAATCCCTCGCGCGGCAGCGTCTACGACGACCCCGAAGCCCGGGCCGCCTATCCCTGGCTCGACGCGATCCGCACCTCCAATGACAATGGTCGCGACCGGCAACACCAGACCCTGGAGTGGGACGAGATCGAACTGGTGCTGCAGGAGGAGTTGGGTCCCTTTATCACCGACGAGACCGACGACGCGCAACAGGTGCTCGACCGCATCGCCACTCGCATCGATCAGATCACCCGGGCCAGCGGTCGCTTTAAGGGATGAACGACGCCCGCCTTGCCCCTTGGCTGTTCNTGGCGCCGAGTATCTTCTTACTGCTGGCGGTCGTCGGCTATCCCGTCCTCACCGGCTTCAAGCTCAGCCTCTACGACTGGCAGCTGGCGACCATTGGCCAGGAGCAATACGTCGGGCTGGCCAACTACCTCGAATTGCCGGGCAACGAGCGGCTGTGGGGTTCGATCGAGTTCACGCTATTCTACGCGCTGACCGCCGTCGGCATCGAAATCGTCCTCGGCACCGCGCTGGCGCTCTTGCTCAACCAGCCGATCCGTGGCATGCGATTCTTCAACACCCTGCTGCTGGCCCCCATCGCCCTGTCGCCGGTCGCCGTCGGGATCACCTGGAAATTCTTCCTCAATGCCGACTACGGCACCATGACTTTCCTGCTACAGGAATTCGGCATCGCCGACTACCAGACGTGGCTGGTGCAGAAGTCGGCGGCGCCGTGGGTGCTGATTGCCATCGATGTCTGGTGGTCGCTGCCCTTTGTTACCATCGTGCTGTTGGCCGGTCTCAAGAGCCTGCCTTCCGAGCCCTTCGAAGCCGCGCAAATCGACGGTGCCCGCAGCTGGCAGTCGTTTTTCTACATCACCCTGCCGCTGCTCAGGCCGGTCTATCTGGTGGTTCTGGTCATCCGCGTGATGGATGCGCTGCGCGTCTACGAGCTGGTTTTCGTCCTGACCCAGGGCGGGCCCGGTCGCAGCACCAGTAGNCTCAGCTTCCTGATCTGGCAGACGGGCTTCAAGCTGCGCGAGATGGGCAATGCAACCGCCATCGGCATGGTTTTCCTGGTCTTTATCGTCTTCCTCACCGTGGTCCTGACCAAATTGCTCGACCGCCAGATCGGCGAGGTGCGCAACGGATGACGGCCGTGCAAATAAAGAAGAAGCTCGCACTGCTTCTGGCCTATGTGGTCATTGCGGTCTTTTGTGTTCTCGAGATGCTGCCGCTCTATTGGGTGGTCATCACCTCCTTCAAGCCCAACCTCGAAATATTCGGCGGGCACCCGCTGCTACCGGCCTTCGCCAAGGCAACCCTCGACCACTACGCCTATGTTTTCAAGGAAACCGGCACCTCGGGCGTGGCGGTGGCCTCCTATCTCAAGAACTCGCTGATCGTCACCACTTGCACCATTGTCATCACCATGGTCGTCGGCACGCTCGCCGCCTACGGCCTGGCCCGCTTCCGCATGCGCGGCCGTTCGCTGCTGGCAGTGCTCTTCCTCATTGTTCGCATGGTACCAGCGATGGCCGTCGGCATCCCCGTCTATCACATGGTGCGCTCGCTCGAGNTACTCAACACTCACTTCGCGCTGATCCTGGTCTACTCGGCCTTCCTGACGCCCTTCGTGATCTGGATGATGCGCGGCTTCTTGCTCGACATCCCCGCCGAGCTCGAGGACTCGGCCCGCATCGANGGCTGCAACCGCCTGCAGGCCTTCTGGCACGTGACCGTGCCGATGGCGGCNCCGGGGCTGATGGCTACCGCGATCTTCACTTTTTTGGGNGCCTGGAACGAGTATATCTTCGCCTCACTGCTGACCAGCACNCCCGACGCCCAGACGACCACTGTGCTGATTGCCGGNCAGGTCTCCTTCGACCAGGTCTACTGGGGCCGCATCGCNGCCATCGCCACCGTGCTGATNGTCCCGGCAGTGATTTTCATCCGCTTTATGCAGCNCTANTTGATCCAGGGCCTGACCATGGGCGCGGTCAAAGAGTGATTCCCGGCNCGATTTCGNTNCNNTNTTNGCAAGGCGCANTGNACNGGAAACACGGGGNTNACCAGAAGCGTATTTNAAAGATTCATGGNGCTNGTACNGCTGGTGGCGGGATCCTACCTGGCCGGCAGATTGCGCNCCGCGACGGGCCAACAGACCCGCAAACTCCTGCTGTTGCGCTGATAGGTATCCGAACTCATCGACGCGTCCAGCTTCAGGCAATTATAAAGTTATTTAGCATCTGGGAAGTTGACCCGGCGCGGATAAACCCCTATTAAACCCTGCTGAAAGATGTCCCCGAGATATCGCATGGTCGCTAGCAGACGGCGGGATATCGTCAAGAAACGGAGGTTGTCATGTGCGCTGAGCAGTCGTTCCGCCTGGGTTATTCGACCATCACCTGGGGCCCGACGCCGGATCTCGACAGGGTCTTCGGCACCATCGCCGATGCCGGGTGGGAAGGTGTCGAGTTTATCAGCGTCGCCCTGGATTGGCTGGGCACGCCCAAAAGGCTGCGCGGTTTGCTCGACGCGCACCAGTTGCCGCCGGTGTGCCTGTTTGGCAGCGTGTCGCTGGGCGACGANGCCGAGCAGGTGCTGGANCGGCAGCGNCGCATTATCGAGTATGCGTCCGANTTGGGCGCCCCGCACTACTGTTTCCTCGGCGGCAACCGGGTGGCGTTGCGCTTGCCCGACGACGATGAGTTCAAGCGCCTGGCCGAGCAGGCGGAAATATTGATTGACTACGCCGAGCCGCTCGGCGTGGCGGTGTCCTATCACGCGCACCCGCGCTGCACGGTCGAGAGCGAGGAGGAGCAGGACAAGCTNTTGGCCTATACCGAGCGGCTTGAGATCTGCATGGATGTTTCGGTGGCGGCCTTTATGCAGGAGGACGCGGTGGCGCAAATCCGCAAATACGCCGATCGCATCGGCTACGCGCACATGAAGGACTGGACCAACGGCAAGTTCTGCCCGATGGGCAAGGGCACGGCGGGGCTGGATTTCGCGGCGATTCGCGAGGCGTTCGCGGAGATCGGCTACACGGGGTGGATTATGGGGGAGATGTCGAGTTATGCGGATTTCGACGCGGAGGAATCGTGCAAGTACAATTTGGNGTATCTGCGGTCGTTGGGGTATTGAGCGNTGTCACGTTTGGACGGTCTGACCAAGGGTATACCCTACGATNGACCTNCGCGACAATCGCGCCCTGNGCTNAAAAAANGNAAGANTTGANGAGTNAAGGAGTGTAAATATGGAGAAGCTAAAGCTTTGTCTAGTGGGTTGTGGGGGTATGGGGCACCGGCATATTCTGGCCTACAAGGAACTGGAAGACAGCGGNATCGGCAATGTCGAACTGATGGCGGTGTGCGACCTCAATCCCAAGAATGCGGATCTGGGCAGGAGGGAGATCGAGCGGCTCTTCGGGCGCGTGCCGCAGGTTTATACCGATCTCGACGCGGCNCTGGCCAACGACGAGATCCAGGCCATCGACGTGGCTACCGAGCCTTCGTACCACCACCAGGTGGCAGTGCCGTCGCTGCAGGCCGGTAAGCACGTGCTATGCGAAAAACCGCTGGGGCTGACGATGAAGGCCTGCCAGGCGATGATTGACGCGGCGCAAGCTAATGGCGTGGTGCTGGCGACGGCGGAGAATCTGCGACGCGACCCGCCCAACCGATTGGCGCGGGCNATTCTCGATGCGGGGCTGTTGGGCGATCCGTACCTAATGATCCACAATTCGCTCGGCGGCAACGACAAGATGATCATCACCCCGTGGCGGCACCTCAAGGACAAGGGCGCGATCGGGTTGGACATGGCGGTGCATTACAGCGATATAGTGCAGTACTATATGGGGCCTTTCGCGCAGATCTACGGCACNGGCTGGATCGTCGAGCCGGTGCGCTACAAGCCCGATGATTCCGGNATNAAGCTCGAGTCCTATGTCGAGCGGCTCAAGACCTTTCCCGACTCGNTNGAGGCTACCGGCGAGGATTCGATTTTTGCCATGTACAAGATGGAATCCGGGGCGATGGTACAGTTCAACTACGCCGGTGCCGGCCGCGGCAGCGGCGGCTTTGAGCGCAGCGTGCACGGGCGTTTGGGGGCGCTGTACGCGCCCGGCGATCGCAATGGCAACGCGGTGATCCTGCGGCTTGAGGGCCGCGAATTATCGGGCGCCGAAATACTTGAACTGTTGCCCGACTTTCAGATGACCGAGATCACCANCCGGCTCTTCGGTGAGAAGACGGTCACCTACGACCTCGATTTCCCGCCCGTCGATGCCAAGCACATGGCCATCGANATGCACGACTTCGCCGATGCCGCCTTGACCGGCGGCACGCCCGAAGTCGATGGCTACCTGGGGATGACGGCGGTNGCGGCGATCTACGGTGCCTACGAGTCGATCCTGGCGGGCCGGNCGGTGAGCATGGAGGAAGTGCTCAAGGGCGAGGTTTACGCCTATCAGGAGGAGATCGACGCGGCCATCGGATTGGCTTAGTATAGAGCGAGGAGATCAAGCACCATGAAACGCAGCAGCGAACGCATCCTCACCACCCACGTCGGCAGCCTGGCNCGCCCCACGGACTTGCTCGACCTGATGAAGGCCAAGGTCGATGGCGAGTCGTACGATGAAGAAGCCTACGCCAGGCGCATTCCGTCCGCAGTGGCGGAGATCGTCGAAAAACAGGTCGCTTGCGGCATCGACGTCGTTACCGACGGAGAGCAGAGCAAACTCGGCTTCTCGTCGTATGTCAACGAGCGGCTGGCCGGCTACGAGNCNCGGCCGGGCCACATCGACAAGGACGAGTTTTCGGAGGAATTGGCCGCGTTCCCCGAATACTACGAGCGCTACTTCGCCGAAGCCATGCACGGAGGAGCTGTTAGCAAGGTGGACCCNGTCGTCTGCACCGGTCCGATTAGCTATAAGGGCGCCGACGCACTGCACCAGGACATCGCCAACCTCCAGGCCGCGGTCGCCGATGTCGACAAGGAGGATGTTTTTATGCCCGCNGTGGCGCCGGGCGGGGTGGGCAGCAACGAATACTACGCGACCGAAGAGCAATACATGGAAGCGGTCGGCGAGGCCATGCGCACCGAGTACAAGGCGATCACCGACGCGGGCTTCCTGGTGCAGATCGATGACCCGTGGATGACGGTGGTGCACGGCGATGGCTCGCTGACGATGGAGCAGCGGCTGAAGAAAATCGAACTGTCGGTCGAGGTGCTCAACCACAGTCTGCGCGACATACCCCCCGAAAAAGTGCGACTGCACACCTGCTACGGAATCAACGAGGGGCCGCGCGTCCACGACGCTGACCTCAGGGATATCGTGGGGATTATGCTCAAAATCAACGCCGGCGCCTACTCNTTCGAGGCGGCCAACCCGCGTCACGAGCACGAGTATCGCGTGTGGGAGGACGTCAAACTGCCCGATGGCAAGCTCATCATTCCGGGGATGGTCGCCCACGCCAACAATATCGTCGAGCATCCCGAGCTGATCTGCGAGCGCATCGTGCGCTTCGCCAATATCGTGGGCCGGGAGAATATAATCGCCGGCAGCGATTGCGGCTTTTCGACCCAGGCGACCTACCGGCCAGAGGTACATCCGACCGTGGTGTGGGCNAAGTTTCAGGCGATGGCCGCCGGGGCGCGACTGGCGACGGAGCAATTGTGGTAAGCGCCGNACCNAAANCCTGCTCGCAATAACCAGGATCGCATTATGGGCAATCCAGTCTGTCTGGTCAGCGGTTCCAGCAGCGGCATCGGCACGGCCATCGTGGGGGCGTTTGCCGCCAGGGGCTACGACGTAGTCGTCCACTACAACTCTGGCAGCGACGCGTCCGATCCGCGCGGCCACAAACAACCGGGCGCGGAGCGCGCGGCAGCCGTAGCCGAGAAACTGCAGGCCGAATGCGGNGTNGAGGCGTTGTGCCTGGGTGCCGATTTGAGCCAGCCCGAGGCCGCTTTCGGCCTCGTCGATCGGGCCTATGAGCACTTCGGTCGTCTCGACATCGTCATCAGCAATAGCGGCGTGACCAACTTCGTGCGCGGCGCCGACGGGCAGATCGCGCGCTATCGCTTTACCGAGACCCCAGTCGATCATCTCGAGCGGGAGCTCGACCGGGCGATNAGCGTCAATCTCAAAGGGGCCTATCGCCTGTGCCAGCGCTCGCTCAAATACATGATCGAACAGGCTGAGGCGGAGCGGGAGGTGGGCGAGGAGGTCGGGCACCGCAGCTTTTTGTTTATCGCCACAGTTTCGGACGTGGCGCCCGACAGCATGCGCATCCCCTACGGGGTGAGCAAAGCCGGGCTCAACCACGTGGTGCTGGGCGCCGCCTTCGAGGGCGGGCGGCACAATATTACCGTCAACGCTCTGCGGCCAGGGGTAGTGGAGACGCCGTTGACCTCGCGCCCCTCCGGTTTGGTAGATCCGCTGACCAACCAGGAGTATACCGTGGCCGAAACCTACGGGCTGATGGCCGAGGGCGGCTCGCAGGCCATGCCGCGGATCGGCCAGCCTGAGGATATTGCCGGCGCCGCCTTCGCCTTCACCCAGATTCCCTACATGACCGGCCAGTTGATCGCCGTCGATGGGGGATTCA
>PBOD01000171.1 GCA_002724215.1 Gemmatimonadota bacterium
AGGATCAACTTGACGACCTCGGTCGCCTGCATGACTCCAACGATCCCCGGCAAAACGCCCAAGACCCCACCCTCGGCGCAACTGGGCACCTCGCCGGGCGGCGGCGGCTCGGGATAGAGGCAGCGGTAACAGGGGCCATCGCCAGGCACGTAGACTGTGGCCTGCCCCTCGAAGCGAAAGATGCTACCATCGACGACGGGCTTGCTCTGCATCACCGCGGCATCGTTGACCAGATAGCGCGTCGGAAAATTGTCGCAGCCATTGACTATGATGTCGTAGCCGTCCATAACATCGAAGACATTGTGCGAGGTCAGCAATTCATAATGGGTCACCACATCGACACCGGAGTTGAGGTCTTGCAACCGATCGCGAGCGGCCTCGACCTTGGGTCGGCCGACATCGGACTCGCCGAAGAGCACCTGGCGCTGCAGGTTGCTCTTATCGACCACATCGGCATAGACCAAACCAATCTTGCCGACCCCGGCCGCCGCCAAATAGAGCGCGGTCGGGCAACCCAGGCCCCCCGCCCCCACCAGCAATACCCGGCCTTTGAGCAATTGCTGCTGCCCCTTTTCTCCAACTTCGGGCAGAATGATATGGCGCGAGTAGCGCTGCATGTCGTCCTCCGACAACAGCCCGCCCTGCTCAAACTCGAAACCAGCATCCTTCCAGCCTTTGAACCCACCGATCATCGACTTGACATTGGTGTAGCCCATAAAGGCCAGATCGCGCGCCGCCAGCGCCGAGCGGTTGCCGCCGGCGCAGTAAAGCACGATTTCGGCGTCGCGATCCATGGTTACGTCTTCCTCGACGTTGAGTTCTAGGAAGCCGCGCGGGATCAGTTCGGCGCCGGGGATATAGCCGTCCATTACCTCATCGCGCTCGCGCACGTCGACCACGTGGACCGGCTTGCCCGCCTTGAGATCCGCCTCGACCTGGGCGACAGTTACCTCGGCGATATCCGCCTTAACCTTGTCGAGTAGTTGGTTTGAAGTTACGCTCATACTCTCTCCTCGGTGGCTATAGCTACGCCTTTAAGCCGCGACCATCTCGCCTGCGCGCAGGCGCTCGACTTGGGTCGCGACGCGTTTTATCGCGTATTCGACTTCATCCATCGTATTGAACCGCCCCAGCCCGAAGCGCAGCGATGCCCGCGCCAGGTCGTCGCTCAGGCCGATCGCCCTGAGCACGTGCGATGGAACCTGCTCCTGCGAGGAACACGCGGCACCTGAAGACAACGCGATCTCGCGCAGCCCCGCCAGCAATTCGGCGCCGTCGATCCCAGCAAAGCTCAAATTGAGATTGCCGGGCAGACGGGCCTCTCGGTGACCGTTTACGACCAGCGGTCCGAGCCGGGTGGTCAATCCCTCGTACAGGCGCTGCCGCATCTGCAGCAACCTCGCTGCTTCTACAGGCAACTCTTCGCCCCCCAACTCGCAGGCCCGCCCCAGGGCGACAATACCCGCCACGTTGAGGGTGCCAGCGCGCAGGCCGCGCTCCTGCCCACCGCCCTCGACCTGGGCCGTAAGCCGCACTCGCGGCCCACGCGACCGCACGTAGAGGAAACCGACGCCCTTGGGAGCGTAGAGCTTATGGCCCGAAACCGACAAGAGATCGATGCCGAGCGCCTCGACATCGAGCTCGATCTTGGCAACGGCCTGCGCGGCGTCACAGTGCCACAGGACACCGCGCGCCTTGGTCAGACGGCCGATTTCGGCAAGCGGCTGCAACACCCCGATCTCGTTGTTGGCGGCCATTAGCGACACCATCACCGTGCGCTCGCTGATGGCCGCGGCCAGCTGGTCGACATCGATTTGCCCCTCGGTATCGACCGGCAGATAGGTCACCTCCGCGCCGCGCGCCTCCAGAGTCCGGCAGCAGTCGAGCACCGCCTTGTGTTCGATGGCGCTGGTAATGACGTGCGCCCCCGGGCCGGCGGTTGCCACGACGCCTTTGAGCGCCAGGTTATTGGCCTCGGTGGCACCGGCGGTAAAGACGATCTCGCGTGGACGTGCCCCAATCGAGCGAGCGACTTCGGCCCGCGCCCGCTCAACGGCGTCGGCAGCGGCCAGGCCAAAGGCGTGGGTCTTGCTGGAGGGATTGCCGAAGTGGGGCCCGAAGTAGGGTAACATCGCCTCCAGAACGCGCGGATCGACCGGCGTCGTGGCCATATTNTCCATGTAGATCGGGGTTTNCACGNACGCGATGCCTCAGGCGCTAAACGACTCCCCGCAGCCGCAAGTGGTGCGGGCATTGGGGTTTTCGATTTTAAAACCCGCCCCCATCAACCCGTCGTNATAATCNAGNATTACACCATTGAGATAGAGGCTGCTCTTCATATCGATGAAGATCTTNACGCCCTTGGTCTCGAAGACCTGGTCCATNTCGCCTTCNCGTTCTTCGAAATCCAGTTTGTACTGGAATCCCGAACACCCNCCACCCATAACGCCCATGCGCAACCCGTGCCCCTCGTTGCCCTGTTCNGAGAGCAAGACCCTGATCTTATCAGCTGCGGCATCGGTGACGGTAACCATATATCCTCCGCTGTACTTTAACTATTTAGATGAGCGCAAGCCGGCTCGAGATTCATAAATGGTACATTCTATTAGGTCNGGCACCGCATCGTGGCCCCGGTAGGTCTCGCAGCGGTGGCAATCGCGCTCGAGGACCTTGACGGTGCAACAAAGACAGCCATTGAGAATCTCAATGGCCTTCTTGTTCCGTTCTCTCATCAGCATATATTCGCGAATGCGCTCGTCGATATGCCGATCCTGCTCTTCCAGATGGGCGACGAGCGCCATGGCCAATCCCCCGCCGGACTCCGCACCATTTTGCAAATTGAACAACTCGCGGATNCGCTCCAGTGCAAAGCCCAGATCCTTGAGGCTCTGGACAATTCGCAACCGGCGCAACTGCGATTGCGAATAGAGGCGAAAACCGCCGCCAGTGCGCTCTTCTGGTTCGACGAGCCCCAACTCTTCGTAGTAGCGAATCGTGCGCGAGGTGACGCCGGCCTTAGCGGCCAGATCGCCAATCTGCATCAGGGAATCTCGCGGAAAGTTCATTTGCGGGGCTATGGCAATGCACTTGACGTAAACGCAAATGCCAATGAAACGACCTTACTATTNNTATACATTGTANTAATTAAATCAACTTATCCCCGATCTAGTCAAAAGTCAAGCCCTGGCAGTACGCGATCTGGCCGATGCATGGCGGGCAACTTTTATCCGGCCCCTGGCGTCTCTAATAAACGCCGGAAGCTCTCCGGTGTGATCCAAATCAATCGCGCGGCCACAGTCAGGCCTTATTTTATATGGCGAGGAGATACAATCCCGATGGCCTTAGTCCTATTGCTCTGTCTGTCCATCTTGGTCNGCCCACTCGCGGCGACGACCGTGCAGCGCTTCGACCTCGCAGACCTGGTCACCCGTGCCGACCGCATCGTCGTCGGGATTTGCAACAGCGCCGAACCCCGCCTGATCGACGGCCAGATCTACACCCGCTATATCTTCAGCGTCGATCAAGCGCTCAAAGGCGAGGCAGCCCGCCGGCTCGAACTACATCTACCCGGCGGCCATTTGCAGGGGGTCTTCTCCCGCATTGCCGGCATGCCGGTCTTCGCCCCANGTGACGAAGCCGTGCTCTTCCTCACNCCAACCAACCAGTTGGGCCACGCCTGGCCCGTCGGTCTGGCCCAGGGCCGGTTCTCCATCGTCCGCGACGGACAGAACCATCCGCGCGTCTTTCAGGCATTGGANGGCCTCTCCCTCCACNCCACCGGGGCGGCGAAACAAGCGCCGGCCGTCGATCCCGTCCAGGGTNTGTCCCTCGACACCTTCCTCGAGCGAGTCCGCTCGCTATCCCGCCCCGCCGCGGAGGCCCCCGATGCGCATTAACGCGCTCTTGCTCAGCGTCCTACTACTGGCAGACACCGCCTCCGGCTTCCTGATCCAAACCTTCGAAACGCCCTCCGGTCGCAAGGTCCAGCAGACCTGGAACCGCCCCGACCGCATTCCCTTCCTGCTCCACGCCGACGGCTCCGACGATCTGACACCGGAGCAAACCCATCGCCTGATCCGCGAGAGCTTCCAAGTCTGGGAAGAGGTGGCCACCGCCCGCGTCGACTTTATCGACCAGGGGGAGACCGCCTCGCACCAACCGTCGCAGGACGACGAACGCAACCTGGTCTACTTCGATGAGACGGGTCGCCAACTGCGCACCCCATCCGACTCGGGNGTCATCGCCATTACCCGGATCTCCTCAAACCCCTTCACGGGACGGATCAGCGACGCCGATATCATTTTCAACGGCCGCGATTTTCGCTTCGCCGCTGGCGACGACGGCAACGGCAACCTGGTCAATCTCAAGGATGTGGCCATCCACGAAATAGGCCATTTGCTCGGGCTCGAACACACGCCCTTAGACGGCCCCCCCACGACCCGGCCGACCATGAATCCCTTCAACCGCGGCGACGGCCCCGGCGAGGGCCAGAGCCTCGAGCCCGACGATATCGCCGGNATCAGTGTACTCTATCCAGCCACGGGCTATCGATCCAGTGTCGGCACCATTTCCGGTCGGGTNACCGACCTCGACGAAAAACCGCTATTCGGCGCCCATATCACTGCCGAAAANCTCGACACCGGCGAGTTGTTCAGCACCGTCTCCGGCGCCGAACCCGATGNCGATGGCGACGGGCACTACCGCCTNCACGGTCTGACNCCGGGCCGCTACCGGTTGANTATGGCCCCCATCGAGGGCGCGATCAACGAGGAGAATTTCGGTGGGATATTCACCGACTTCGCCACCGGCTTTGCCGAGGAATTCTTCGATAACGCCCGCGACGGCTCCTACGCCCGTATCCTCGATCTGGTCGCCACCCAGCGCATCGGCGACATCAACTTCGTCAGCGGCTTCGTCCCCCCCGGCTTTCCCCTGGTGTTGCCGGTGGGCCTGGCCGCCAATACACCGAATGCCGCCGGTCCCTATGCCGTGCGCGTCGAAGCCCGCAATACCGATCAGATATGGCTCCACTACCGGCTCGGCGATGCAGCAGCACACCACCGGCTGCCGATGCGAGAGCACGAGGGCCACTACGTCGCCGCAATCCCCGGCCAGCCGGTCGGCACCCGCATCGCCTACCAGATCGAGGCCCGCTCCGCCGCCGGCAAGGTGTCCTTCTTTCCCAACGAAAACGCGTGGCTCGATTTTGCGATAATCGAACTCACCGGCTCGCCCCTGGCCTTCACCGCCCTGCGCGGCGACGATGCCATTGGCGTCGTCGATACCGGCACCCGCCGCGAATTGGCGCGCATCCCCGTCGGCGACGAACCGATACAAGTGTTGCTCTCCGATGGCAAACTATTCGTGTCCAATCTCTCCTCCAACGACATTAGCGTCATCGAAACCGCTACCTTCCAGGTCCTGCGCCACATCGAAACCGCAGTGCAACCCCTCGATATGGCGCTAGCGCCCGACGGCAGTACGATCTACGCGACCAATTCCGGCGCCGGCACCCTGACGACCATCGATGTCGGATCGAGCCAGGCCCACACCATCTGGCTCGCCGACGTCGGTTCGGGACCCTATGGCATCGCCGCTACGACCGACAAGATCTTCACTACCGATATCGCCAATAACCAGGTGCTCGTCATCACGCCACAGGGCCGCATCGCCCGCCGCATCGACGTGCCCGTCCAGCCGCGCTCGCTAGCCCTGGCACCCGACGGCAGTACCCTCTACGTCACCAGTATGGGAACCGGCCTACTGACGCTGATCGACCCCGCAGCAGAAACCGTATCGCGTTCGTTCGAACTCGACGCCAGCGGCACCTTCGCCGTCATGCCCAGCCCCGATGGGCGCAAAATCTACCTCACCGCCCACGACGACAATGCCCTAGTAATCGTCGATGCACAAAGCGGCGCGCCGCTAAAAAAACTGGCCATCGGCCGCAATCCGCGCGCCATCTCCTTCTCGCCCGACGGCGAGCAGGCCTATGTCACCTCTTCGTTTTCCAACGAGATCCACATCATCGACACCCGCCGCGATATGATCATCGGCCGCTACGCCATCGGACAAAATCCCCGCGGCATCGCCCTGGCAACGCCCCCCCTGCCGGTACAGCCTACGGCCATTGGCGAAAACTCGCCGCGGCCGACCGCCTTTCGCCTCGACCCCAATTACCCCAATCCCTTCAACGCCGCGACGCAAATCGGCTACGCGCTCGCCGCCGAGTCCAACATCGAACTCCGCATCTACAATGCCCTCGGCCAACAGGTTCGCACCCTGGTTCAGGCGCGGCGTGCAGCGGGCAATTATCGCGTGGATTGGGACGGCAGGGATAACCGGGGGGTGGATCTGGCTAGCGGTCCGTATTTGCTGGTGATGCGCGCCGACGGGTTCCGCCAGGCGATGAAGATGCTACTCCTGCGCTAAATCCCCCTCGCCGACGAAACCATCGACGCTGAAGTAGCGAAAACCCGTATCGCATAGCACGGTGACCAGTCGCGCCTCCGGACCAAACTGCTCCGCGACCTGGAGGCTGGCCGCGACATTAGCTCCTGACGAAGGGCCGAGCAACAGGCCCTCCTCGCGTGCGAGGCGGCGCGCGAAGCGATAGGCCTCCTCGTCTTCAACCTGCACGACCTCGTCGATTACATCCTGGTCCAGCACCTCGGGCACGAAGCCCGCGCCAATCCCCTGGATACCGTGTAGACCCGCCGCATTGCCGGAGAGCACTGCCGAGCGCGTCGGCTCCACCGCGACGATGCGCACCCCGGGCACCTCGCGCTTGAGCACGCTCCCAACGCCAGTAATCGTCCCCCCGGTGCCGACCCCAGCGACAAAGGCGTCTAGCTCGCCCCCCGTCGCCTCCAAAATCTCGCGAGCGGTGCTATCGCGATGCGCGGCGGGATTGGCCGGATTGGCAAATTGCATCGGAATGAAAACCCCGTCTGGATCGGCGGCCTTGAGTTCCTCGGCTCGGGCGATGGCTCCAGCCATGTCTGCCGCACCCGGCGTCAACTCAATCTGCGCGCCATAACTCGCCATGACCTGGCGCCGCTCCACACTCATGCTGTCGGGCATGGTCAGAACCAACCGGTAGCCGAGCGCCGCCGCCGCCATCGCCATCGCGATGCCGGTATTGCCGCTAGTCGGCTCGACGATGGTCATATCTCTTTTGAGGCACCCCGCGGCTGCCGCGGCCCGAATCATACTCGCGCCGATGCGATCCTTGACGCTACCAGCGGGGTTGCGAGCTTCGAGCTTGCCGTAGAGCGCACTGCCGGTAGCCGGTGCGACGCGGTTGAGGCGGATAAGCGGCGTGTCGCCCACCGCCTCGAGAATATCGCCAACGGTCTTGAGCTTACTCACTCTTCTCCTTCTTCCCCTTCTGCTTCCTCTTCGTCCGGTTGTGTCCGCTCCTCGTCTTCCTCCGCGGCCGGCACCACCGGCTTGCCCGCGGCCGTGCCAGGCAAAGGCAGGGTAAAGCCCTCGGACGTGCCTGTAGTGATGGGTTCGCCCGTATCGACTCGCAAACCGCCGCCGGTAGTATAGAGATCGCGGTAGGTTGCCGGCAGCAGCAGCACATTGAGCAGCGGTTCGATCTTGGTGATTACATCANTGANATCGCCGTGCGACGTGATGCGCTTGAAATCGACGGNGANCATCTCCGGCCCCACTTCGCCGGGNCGGATGATGCGGATATCGTCGCGCAGCGCGGTCGGGCTGAGGCCACCAGCCTTACTGACNGCTTCGAGCAGGCTCGCGTCGCTGGCCAACAGNTAAACATCGGGCTGGCCGACCTCGCCCAGCACCACGACCTTCTTGGTGAGCCGACTGGCGCCGGGGACAATNATGATATCGTCGCCCNGCAAGATNGGATTGTGCGCCGTGTCGCCGTAGTTGAGCACGCGCTGCAGATTCAGAATATAGGCCTTGCCGCCGCGAATGAGCTGGACATGACTCAATTGGGCATCAGACGTGGTACCGCCGGCCTCGAGGATCAAGTCGAGCAAGTAGGTCCTGTTCTTGAGGGCATAGCGCCCCTGGCCGGTTTTTACGCCCGATATATTGAGCGATTCTATCGCCCCCAATAGCGAGATGATCTTGCTGCCGTACTCGGCGACATGGACATCGATCTTGGGCGATTTGAGATAGCGTCCCACCGCCCCGGTCAGCGCCGAGTCGAGTTCGCCCACCGTCATACCCGCAACGCGCAGATTCTCCACCAGGAGAAAGGATATGTTGCCATCCGGCCTCACCTCTACGATTTCGCGCACTGGCTCGACATCGCGCAGGATGAGGTTGAGCTTATCGCCCGGTCCCACGATATACTCGGGAAAGGCGTCTTTGATTACGAAGCCCTGGCGCAGCGGATCCACGGGCAAGATCGGCGCNNCAACGACCTCTGCCCGCGGCGGCGGCGGCGACAGATCGGGCATCGCCGGCGGACCACCACACCCCATTAACCCCTGCGCCCAGGCGACGAGAATGCCCATNCGCAAGGTCGCGGCATATCTNCTCAATGTTGTCGTCACGTTTTTCTCACCANGCCAGCCAACTGCCTACCGCCCCGGAANACCAATTGCCCGAGGCGCAGACCATAGGCCAGCGGAAAAAGGGGTTTGGGGAGAAAGGGGAAGACCTGGAGCATCACCGCAGGCTGGGGAAAGTAGGTCTGCGCCAGAAACTGCANCCGCTTGTAGCGGCTNTCAATATTNAGCGACCATAGCAAATCTCCGAGTTCGCCGCGGCGGTCGCTGAAAGCCCGCTGAAGCAACCAGGCTTCAAAGCCAGACCACTCGCGCCGCTCCAACCAGGCCGCCAGGGGCGACGGCAAAGGGACGCTGCGCACCAGAAAGCGCAGGGCATACGCCAGGGGACGCTCCAAACCACCTGCCCGCGCCCCGTCGAGGAGATAATCCCAGTCCAGATCCGCATCGAGCAAAAGCCGCAAATCGCCAAACCACGACAACCGACGGTAACTATGCCTGAGCGCGTGTACCGCGGTATAGAGCGCCATATCCTCAAGGCGGGGAGTGCACATTTCCACCCCTTCCACCTCCAGCGTCCGCCGCCCCCCCCAGACCCGGTCTATGTCGAGTCGGCCCGCGTGCCGCCGCGCCGCGATCCGCCCGCAGTGGAACAGGTCGTCGTGCAAGTCGATGAGTAGCGAGCCCCGAGCGAAGAGGTCGGCGTAGCGCTCCGGCGACTCGAAGCCCAGCTCGACCAGGGCAGCGGTGACCGCCGGGACTTGCTCGGGCCGCACCAACAGGTCGATATCTTCCATCGGCCGACAGCCCGGATCTGGATACAGCGCCAATAGCGGTGCCCCCGGCAGCACCAAGACCTCGACGCCGCGCCGACCCAGTTCGGCCAGCACCGGCTTCAAAGCTTGCAGAGCGGCAAAATTGTCCGTCGCCCAACCCCAGTACCCGGTGCGCCAGGCGTAGTGTACCTCCGCCGGCAAATCCACCCCATCGCTCGTGCAGCGGTGGTAGAGCAGGCCCTCCAACCCCTCGGCTGCGACGAGGTCGACCAGCTCCTCCCACTGCTCGTCCGCCAATGCACCGAGACCGTCGAGTTCGCCAGCGATTACCACCCGCTCGAGATGAGCCTCTATCGTCATTGCAGTAAATCGTTTTCGCCGAATTCCTCGAGAATTTCTTCGACATCGGTGCGGATCTGCCCTTCGTCCTCGGCATAGGATCCGGCGAGCGCCGCCACAATCTGCGCGGTGCTACGGCCCTCTCGACACGATTCCCAAACTAGGGCCGCTGTCTCGTTGAAGTGGTGGACCTGCTTTTGGTCCGCGTCGTAGAGCATGCCGCCGTCCACCAATTTGCGGTAGGCCAAACGCGGGTGGGCGCGCCATATTTTGTCTGCTGCGGCCATCAGCCTCCACGCAAACTGCGAATCATGTTCAAATCGTTGGCTTGGTGTTCGATTTGCTCGATTTTCTCTTCCAGAGCCCTGCACTCTTCTCCCAGAGCGCCGACAGCATCGTTGGACTGTTGCAATTTCAGCGCGAGCATGCCGACGGCATTGCGGCAGATTCGCTGGCAGATTTCCGAATTTCGCTGCAAGACCTGGGCTATGACCTGGGCCGATAGATCCAGCAGGACGCACGGCGTGGCACAGACCGCCTCGTCGTCGTGCCGCTCCCCCGAGAGCAGGGGCACCTCGCCCAGGGTCTGTACCGGCTTGATGTGATCGACCTTTTCGCCGGCGGCGAAGATCTCGACCTCGCCGCTCAGCAACACAAAAAGGCTTTCGGGATCGTCCCCGTCCAGCCACAGCAAGTCACCGGCATTGACCTTGACCGATTGGGCCACCTTGACGAGCAATTGGATGTGGCGCCCCGACATCCTGTTGAACAGCGGCACCTGCAATAGCCGCTGGATCATTTGTTGTTCCTGATTTTTAGCGCTGAGCGTGGTCATGCGGCCCTCCCCATAGCGCGCGCCGCTGGCAAACGTCGCCGTCGCCCTCTCTTTGGCCGCGGCAAAGCAGCGCAATTGAAAACCCGCTGCACGGCCCACACAACGCCGCCCCATAGGTGCCGATCAACGGGCTTATGGGCGTGTTCGCTGCGGTAGCAGCTGGATTATCCCAGCAGCGATTGCGGTTTTTACTCTCGGTCATATTTAGCGCAAATTCATCGCTGCATTGAATTTAACGAGGTCCATATATATAGACAAGCAGCGTTATAGCCCCCCCAGATAGTCCTCCAGACCAGCGACGATG
>PBOD01000021.1 GCA_002724215.1 Gemmatimonadota bacterium
TGATCAAGCCGATCAAGGAGTCGGACTTGCTCGACGCGATTATCGCCGCCCTTGATCAGGGTGTCCTGCCGGAAGCCGCGCCGGCGGTCGATGAGCAGGCGGTGCCCGAATTGCGGCGACGGGTGCTGCTGGCCGAAGATGGTCTGGTCAACCAGCAGGTGGCGATCAACCTGTTGCGGGACCGTGGCCACGAAGTCGAGACCGTGGACAATGGGCGCGATGCGGTGATGCGAGCGACTGGAGAGACGTTTGACCTGGTGCTGATGGATGTGCAGATGCCGGAGATGGATGGGCTGGAAGCCACCGCTGCGATCCGGGCGCGCGAAGAGGAAAGCGGCGACCCCCTGCCGATCATCGCGATGACCGCCCACGCGATGAAGGGCGACCGCGAGCGCTTCCTCGCGGCGGGGATGGATGGCTATGTTGCCAAGCCCGTGCGCCCGCGCGAATTGTACGAAGTGGTGGAGGGCGTTGCCACGATGGTAGAGCGTGACGAGGCGGCCCAGCCGTCCCCCAACGCGTCGGGCCTGCCCTACCACTGGGAGACGGCGTTGGAGCGCGTCGGTGGCAAGGAGGATATGCTGCGCGATCTGGCGGAGATGTTTTTCGAGGAGTGTCCAAGGCTGATACAGCAACTTCGCGAGCACATCGCCAGCGAGAATGGCGCGGAGTTGCGGCGGGTGGCCCATACGCTGAAGGGGTCGGCGCATGTTTTTGGGGCCGAGGGCGCGGCGGCGGCGGCGTTTCGGCTGGAGGAGATGGGACAGGCGGGGGTTTTTGCGGGGGCGGTGGAGGCGCTGGCGCTACTGGAGGTGCAGGTGGGGCGACTGGTGCCGGCGTTGCGAGAAAAACTGGCGGGCTAGTCTGTTTGCTTTTCGGTTGGGTCGGAGGTAGAGGCGGTCTAGATGTGGTGTATGGGTGTATGTTGAAATCGGTGGTGAAAGCCCGTACATTGTGGCATTATGGAGATGGTTTACACATCACAGGACTTTGCGGTACTCGGGCATCTGCAGAGCGAGTTGGAGGGGCAGGGGATTGAGTGCGTGGTGCGGGGGCAGCACTTGCTCGGCGGGGTCGGGGAGTTGCCGCCGATTGAGTGCTGGCCGGAGTTGTGGGTTGTCGACAGCGGACGGGGTCCCGAGGCGCGGGCGCATATCGAGGCTTTGCTCGCACCGGCGGGGGCGAGGACCGGTCCGTGGACCTGCGGCGGGTGCGGCGAGGAAAATCCCGCGACCTTTAGCGAGTGTTGGCACTGCGGCGAAGAGGACCTTCCGTTGAAGGAAGCCTGCTGAAACAGCCTTTGTTTATATGTGATTCAACGCCGGTCCGGAATCCCGGGCCGGCGTTTGTCGTGGGAAAGAGACCATGGAAGCCCATTTGCTGAGCCACGCCATTGAGGCGATGCGCCGGGATACCGGCGTGGTAATCCCGATGTATTTTCCGGCCGAGGGCGCCTCGGAATTGGGGCGGGCGCTGCTGGAGGACAATGTGCGCGCTTACGTGCAGCAGGTCGATGATCCGGGCCGCATCTGCCTCAGCGTTGATGGCGCTGCGCACGGCCGCGAGATCGCGGAAGAATTGGCCGCCAATTACGGAGTTATCACGGTGTGCGCGCCCGAGAACAGGGGCAAGCTCAACGGGGTGCGGCACGGGGTCGCTGCGCTGTGGGCACGCGGCGGTCTGCGCTACGTAGCCGCCGTGGATGCCGACGGCGACCACTTCGCCAACGAATTGCTCAATCTGGTGCGGACCGCTCTCTATGTGCAGGAGCGCGAAGGGGGCGAGGTGCTGGTGCTGGGCCGACGCAGCTCCAAGCACCGGCCAATGGGTTTGCTGCGCGGCGAACTGGAGGAACTGGCCGACCGCATCCTGCTCGACGCGCTCTACTATCAGGCGGCCTGCAGCGGCGCGCCGCTGTGCTTCGAGTACGCCACCGCCCACGAGGAATACCCGGATTTCCACTCCGGGTTCAAGCTCTACAGCGGCGGCGTGGTGCCGCCGGTCTTTTTGTCCGAGCCCGAGCTGTGCGGCTTGGCACCCGACGCCTATTACCGGCACGGCTGCGAGGCGGCGGCCACTGTCGAGGCGCTGCTGGCCGGCGCGCGCCTGGCGCTGGTCGGGCGCAGCACTTTCAACGAGCAGCCCGTCAGCGCCTTCGGCAATTACAATCGCACGCGCATGGTCGCCGACAAGATCATCTGGCCCTGCAAGCGGCTCGACGTGCCGGGCGCCTTTGTCGATCAATGGCTGCGCAACCATCTGCCGCGCCTTTTGCTCAATACGCTGGCGCCCGCTGGCAAGGAGGAATTGTCGCAGATCCGCAGCCTGGTGCTGGAGGCCTTCGGCCTAGACGCGGACGACGTGAGTTGGGGGCCTTTGTTCGTATAAAATAACTGCAAGGAATTGCCATCATGGATACGCGCGTAGTCTATTTGGAGCCCGGAAAAATAAACCTTGCCGAACAAACCTTGCCCGGGCTGGCGCCCAACCAGGTGCTGGTGCGGACCCACCAGGCTTCGGTCTGCGGCTCCGAGCGTTATTTCTATCGCGGCATCAGCGTGCGGCCCGAAGACGAGGCCCGCGGCGGCACCGATGCGGTACTGGGCGAGCACGGCGAGGGCTCGTACGAATATCCCATGGGCCCCTTGGGCCACGAGGGCGGCGGCACGATCGTTGAAAAAGGCAGTGCGGTGGATGAGTATCTGGGCGGCGGCAAGGTCGCGGTGGGCGACCGGGTCGGCAGCCTGATCTACCCGACCTATACCGACCACTGGGTGACCGACATAGCCCACGTGCAGCCCATCCCCGAGGGGGTATCCTTCGAGGTCGGCTGCCTCTACGAGCCCCTGGGCTGCGCGGTGTGGGCGGCACTGGGCATGGGCGTGCGGCTTGGCGATGTGGTTGCGGTCAACGGCGTGGGATTTGCCGGGCATATCATGCTGCAGGCAGCGTTAAAGTCCGGCGCGTCGAAGGTCATCGCCGTCGATGTGGTTCCCGCTAAACTCGAGCTGGCCAAACAGGTCGGTGCCGACTGCGTCCTCAACCCCAACGAGGTCGATTTGCGCGAGGCGATCGACGAGCTGACCGATGGCGAGGGCGTCGATGTCGCCGCCGAGGCCGTCGGCGGCCGCGGCGAGGGCCTCAAACAGGCGCTAGACATGGTCCGCCACAATGGCATAATGGCCCTCTATGGCGACAACTACGCGCCGGTGCGGGAATTCTGCTTCCACCGCTTCCACGAGGACGGGCTGGAGATCCGCAATCTCAATGCTGTTCACTATACGCGGCTGCGCTCGATTGAGCATATGCGCGAGGCGTACAGGGTAGTGCAGCGGGGAGTGTTCGATTTGGATGCAATCTTCGAAAATTCGGTGCGGTATCGCCTGGCAGAATTGCCGGAAGTGTTTGCGCGGGAGAACGGGGCGTTGGGGGATCAGGGGTCGATGAAGACGCTGGTAGTGCCGTAGCGGACGGCGTGCACGCCCCCCGGTGCTTTTGGCCGTGGAATCGCATCGGGGAAGGCACGGCAAAGCAGGCGGGGCCTTAGCCGTAGCGGCCCTCGATATAGTCGGCGGTTTCCTTTTGCGCCGGAGTGACGAACATCTGCTCGGTCTTGCCGTGCTCGACGACCTTGCCGAGCAGCATGAAGATGCATTCCTCGCTGGCGCGACGCGCCTGGGCCATGTTGTGGGTGACGATGAGGATGGTGTACTGGCCGCGCAGCTCCCAGATCAGCTCTTCGACCGCCTCGGTGCCCTTGGGGTCGAGCGCCGAGCAGGGCTCGTCCATCAGCAGCACGGCGGGTTTGACCGGCAACAGCCGGGCGATGCACAGTTTTTGCTGTTCCTCCAGCGACAGGTCGGTAGCCCTGGCTCCGAGCTTGTCCTTGACATTGTCCCACAACAGCACCTGACGCAGCGCGTCCTCCACGATCGCGTCCTGGTCGCTCTTTGAGCTGCGCCGCCCGCTGTGCAGCTTGTGGCCGAAGAGTACGTTGTCGCGGATCGAAATGGGCAGCGGGTTGGGCCGCTGGAATACCATGCCGATCTGCTTGCGCACCTGCACCAGTTCGACGCCGGGATCGTAGACGTTTTTCTCCATCACTTCGATGGTGCCCTCGATACGCACGTAGCCGAGCCGCTCGTTGATGCGGTTGACGCTGCGCAACAGGGTCGACTTGCCGCAACCGGACGGACCTATAAGCGACGTGATGATCCCGTGCTTAATCTCCAGATCGACGTCGAACAGGGCCTGGAAGTCTCCGTACCAGAGGTTGAGCCGGTTGGTGCGGATGGCAAAGGGGATCTGGCTGCTGGTCGTTTGCATGGCCTAACCGAATTTGCCTTCGACGTAATCGCGAGTGCGCGGGTCTTTGACCTCGCCGGTGAAGAGATCCTCTGTATCACCGATCTCGACGCATTCGCCCCCGAGGAAAAACGCCGTGCGATCGGCCAGGCGCCGCGCTTGCTGTACCAGATTGGTGACCAGGATAATGGTGATGTGGCTGCGCAGCTCTTTGAGCACGTCTTCGATGCGCATAGTGGTAACCGGGTCTACGGCTATGGAAAACTCGTCGAGCATCAGGAGCTCCGGATCCTGCGATAGGGCTCGGGCGATGGTCAGCCGCTGCTGCTGGCCGCCCGACAGCAGACTGCCCAATGAATCCAGCCGGTCCTTGACCTCGTCCCACAGCGCAGCCCGCGTCAGGCATCGCTCGACCGTGGCGTCGAGCTCGGCCTTGTCGCGGACTCCGGAGAGACGCGGTGCCAGTGCCACGTTGTCGTAGACACTGAGCGGCAGCCCTACCGGCAGCGGGAAGACCACGCCGATGCGGCTGCGCAGTGCGTAGATATTGCGCCACTGGCGGACATCGCGGCCGTCGAAGCGGATCGCGCCGTCGACGTGCATATCGGCGTTGAATTCGTCCATTCGGTTGATGGCCTTGAGGAACGAGGTCTTGCCGGCGTTGGCCGGTCCGATGATGCCGAAGATCTCGTGCTCGCGGACCTCGAGGTCGACATGGCTTAAGACCACCGAATCGCCGTAGCGGATCGCGAGCCCTTCGACCGCGAGTTTAGCGGGCGCGTCTACCACTTTTTGCGGCCTCGCAAGTACATGCGCAGGGCGATGGAGAGGCTGTTCATCACCAGTACCATGGCGATCAGTACCAGCGCGACGCCGTAGGGCAGCTCCTCAGGAACGCCGGGCACCTGGGTCGAGACCACGAACAGATGCAGCGACATGGCCATGGTCTGATCGAGAATGCCCTGCGGCAAGAAAGGCGTGAAAAAGACCGCCCCGGTGAACATGATCGGCGCGGTCTCGCCGGTGGTGCGCGAGACTTCGAGAATCACGCCGGTGAGAATGCCGCTGACCGCGTTGGGCAGGACCACGCGGCGGATGGTCTGCCAGCGGGTGGCGCCCATGTTCCAGCAGGCCTCGCGGAAGGCCAGCGGCACCGCCTGCAACGACTCGCGGGTGGCGACGATGACCACCGGCAAGGTCATGATCGCCAGGGTCAGACTGGCGGCGAGGATCGAGGTGCCGAAGTCGAAGAAGAGCACGAAGGCGCCGACGCCGAAGAGCGCATGGACGATGGAGGGCACGCCGGCCAAGTTGATGATGGCCAGGTTAATTACGCGCGTGAGCCAGTTGTCGGGCGCGTATTCGCTGAGATAGATCGCTGCGGCCACCCCCAGAGGCACCGAGACCAGCAGCGCCACCACTACCAGCCATACGGTGCCGATCAGCGCCGGGAAGATGCCCCCGGCGGTCATCCCGTCGACCGGACTCAGCCACAGGAAATCGATGGATAGCGCCGGGCCGCCCTTATAGGTCAGCATCGACAGGATAATCAACACCGGCAGTATTAACAGACCGGTCATCAGCCCGAAGAGCAGGCGGAAAAGCGTCTGGATGCGGGCGTTGCGGACGTTGAGGTCGGTAGTTTCGAACATGGCCTTCAACTCTCGCGGATCCCGCGTACGATCAGATCTGCGCAGAGGTTGATGATAAAGGTGATGATGAATAGGAAAATGCCGATGGCGAATAGCGCCTGGTAGTGCTCGGAGCCGACCGCGGTTTCGCCTAGCTCGGCGGCGATGGTGGCCGTCAGTGCGCGCACTGAGTCGAACAAACCCTCGGGGATGTTGACCGAATGGCCGGTGGCCATCAGCACCGCCATGGTCTCGCCAAAGCCGCGTCCGACACCCAGCAGCACCGCGCCCAAAAGGCCGTTCTTGGCCGCTGGTAAGACCACGCGCACGACCACCTGCCAGCGGGTGGCGCCCATCGCCTCGGCGGCCTCGCGGTAGCGGTCCGGCACGGCCTTGAGCGCATCTTCGGCGATCGAGGTCATGATCGGCGCGGCCATCAGTCCGAGAATAACCCCGGCATTGAGAACGGTGAGCCCGACCGGCACGTCGAACCACTCGATGATCAGAGGGTTCATGATGGTGAGGCCGATAAAGCCCCAGACCACCGACGGAATCGCCGCCAGCAGCTCGACCAGAACCTTGAGGAATTCGCGCACTTTGCCCGAGGCGAATTCGGCGATGAAAATGGCGCCGCCCAGCGAGAAGGGGATGGCCACCACCATGGCCAGACCGGTGACGCTGGCGGTGCCGGCCATCAGGGCCAGGATGCCGAACTCCGGCGCGTCCTCGTCGCTGGGGAACCAGTAGGGGGTGAGGAAGAATTCGCCCCAGTCCATCCCCGCGACGAAGCCGTAGCCTTCCTTGGTGATGAAGATGAAGATGCCGATGATGAAAATGATGGCGGAGATGCCGCAGACGAAGACCAGGGCTTGGATCGCCCTGTCGATGTACCAGTCGAGATTGCGGCGATCGATATCCCCGCCGCGGATGGCGTCGCTCACCTCAGACTTCCCCCTCGCCCCCGTGCAGGGTCGTCATCAGCTCATCTATCTGTGCGGCCAGCGTCCGGTAGAGGTTGTCCAGCTCGTCCCCGGAGACATCATCTATCTTCCATTCCAATGCGATGGTGTGGAAGGGCACCGCCTCGACGTGGGTGTGAACCGGCCCCTGCAGGCTGACGATCACGTGGTACGCCGCCAGCTCGGCCGTGGGGTCCAGCGCTTTGGGGGCCAGGGTTTTCAGCTCGACGCCGCGCTCGGCGACAAAGCGGTCGAGATTGTCGTTGATGGCTGTCGCCGCATGCTTGCCAGCCGTATCGTACTCACCGCACTGCGAGAAGTTCCTGGCAGCGATCGCCTGGGCCATCGGGCCCAGCAGCGAATTATCCTCGTCGAGGAAGAGCACGCGGTAGGACTTGGGCGGCTTGGTCTGACCGGTGACGGCGAAGACCGCCTCCTCGCAGATATTTTTGGACTGATCGACGACGCGGTCGAGCGAGTTGAAGACCACGAGATAATTGAAGAGTTCCTGAACGCGCAGATTGCCCTCTTCGCCGGCTAGGGCATCAAAGACCTCGCCGAAACCGCGCGTGACCTGGTTGGCCATGACGATGCCGCGCTGGGCGCGCTCGGCGTCGTCGCTGACAAAGGCCGCTACGGCCTCGCTCAGCACCTCGCGCGCCGCATCGACCATGTGTTCGATCCGCGGTCGGAAGGCCTCGGCCGGAGCATGCCCGATCTGCACGGTTTCGCGGCAGATATTGACCGCGTAGTCGCCGATGCGCTCCAGCTCGAGGTTGACGCGCATCACCGCCGAGACGAAGCGCAGGTGGCCGGCGCCGGGCAGGTGTACGGCGAAGAAGCCGTGGCAAATACGGTCGAGCTCGCGGCTGGCCCGATTGATCGGGTGGTCGCCAAGCACGACCGCATAAGCCCGGGTCGCGTCGCCCGCCAGCAGGCCCCCGCCGGCGTCGGCGAGCCCGGTTTGCACTGCGGTGGCCAGGGCCGCGAGTTTTTCGCGGATATGCGCCAGATCCTTTTCCAGGCGCGCTTCGTACTGGCTCATGCCGATACCTCCGTAGAGTCTGCCGCCGGGCGCGAAAGCCCTATTTGCACGCTACTTCGCGCACCGGGGCGTAGCCCTTGGCGAGGATGATGCACTGGCCCTCGTCGCTGAGGATCCAGTCGAGGTAGGTCTTGATTTCGCCCTCCGGCTCGCCGTTGGTATACATGAGCAGCGGGCGGGCGATGGAGTAGCTGCGGTTGGAGGCGGTCGCCACCGAGGGGCTGACGCAATTTTCGTCACCGTCGCCGACGCAGGCCATCTTGATGTGGTCGGTGGCGTAGGCCAGGCCGCTGTAGCCGATGGCGCAAGGCGTCTTCTCGACCAGGTCCACCACGTCTTTCGAGCCGTGCATGTCGAGCGTGCCCTGGCGGTATTTGCCCTTGGCGCCGAGCACGGCCTTCTTGAAATAGGCGTAGGTGCCGGAGTTGTTCTGGCGGCTGACTACCACGATCTCATTGTTCTTGCAGCCGGGGACTTCGACCCCGAGATCGCTCCAGTTTTCGTATTGTTTGCCGCGGGCGTAGATCTTTTTGATTTGCTCGATGCTGAGGACGTTGATCGGATTGTCTTTGTGCAGGAATACCGCCAGCGCGTCGTAGCCGACCACGTGCTCAATCGGCGTCTGCCCGCGCTGCGTCGCCAGGTCGATTTCCTTCTTCTTCATTTTGCGGCTGGCGTTGGCGATATCGACGGTACCGTTGATCATGGCCGCTATGCCGGTGCCCGACCCGCCGCCGGAGACGGCGATGGCGACTTCCGGATCTTTCTGGCTGTACGCTTCGGCCCAGGCCTGGGCTACGTTGACCAGAGTGTCTGAACCTTTGTTCTGAATCGCGGTGCGGGCGTACGTATGGAGCGTCAATACGGCGGTGCTGAGAACGAGGGACAAGACGATGATGGGTCGGCGACTCATCGAGAGCTCCTTGGGGGAGAGATTGGTCTGGTGGCCGGGGAGTGTTGCGGTTGTGTTATAGCAACATTACGGCGCAAAGAAAAAGTATGTACAGGTGCCGCGCTGCGCAAAACTCCTGTAAATAGCTGGGTCAGAGCTGCGTGGAGCAGAAGGGTTGAGCGCCCGTTTTTTGATCTGGCAGCATCTGTTGCATATCTTGAATTAAATTAGAGACTTAAGCGATTTTATATGGCAATCAAAGTGCTCTTTTTGTCCGTGCTGTTATGGGCTGCAGGTGCTGGCGCCGCGACCTGGCCGCACGAGCCGGGCGACGAGGTCACCGCGCTGTTGCCCGGGGGCGAGCCGATGGAATTCGTGTGGATTCCGCCGGGCTCCTTCGTTATGGGTTCCACTCCTGGCGAAGCGTCCGAACTGCGGGCGCTGGGGTTGTGGGAGAACAGTTTCGGCAACGAACAGCCGGCGCTAGAGCAAACGATCGGCGAGGGTTTCTACCTCGGCAAATACGAGATCACGCAGCGGCAGTGGACCGCCGCAATGGGCACCCGGCCCTGGGGCGCTTATGTTTCCGGGCAGCACAACGCCGCCGCTGTATGCCTGTCGTGGGACGCGGTCCAGGCCTTCGTCGCTCAGCTCAACGCGGCCCTAGGCGATTCGGTATATCGCCTCCCGACCGAGGCCGAGTGGGAATACGCGGCGCGGGCCGGCTCGGTTGCGCCGTGGTTTTTCGGCTCTGATTTTGCCATGCTCGGCGACTACGCCTGGTACGAGGGCAACGCCTGGGCCAAAGGCGCGCGGTCGCCGCTGCCGGTCGGACTCAAGCGGCCCAATCCCTGGGGTCTGTACGATATCTACGGCAACGCCTGGGAATGGGTGCAGGAGGAGCTGTGGCCCTACGGGATGGAGGATTTCATCGGGCCGGTGCGGCCTTTGGGTGGTGATGTGCGGGTAATGCGCGGAGGATGTTTCAACAGCAGCCGCTATATTCGCTCGGCAGTGCGCGGCACGGGCGTGCCGAGCGTGCGTTATAATATATTTACCGGGGCGCGACTGGTGCGGGTGAGCCAGCCGACGGAATGAGAAACCATTGCGAGGCAAATGAGATGAAGCCACCCAATATCGTCCTCATCGTCACGGACCAGCAGCGCTGGGATACCCTGGGCTGCCTGGGCTACGACTACATGGACACCCCGCATATCGACCGGCTCGCCGCCCGCGGCGTGGCCTTCAGCCGCGCCTTCACCCAGGGCGCGGTCTGCGGTCCCTCGCGCAATAGCATCGTCTCGGGCCAATACGTCCACACCCATGGCATAAACCGCAACGAGGCCTGGCTGACGCCCGACCAGCCCAACTGGATCGAGCAACTCCGCGACGGCGGCTACCACACCGTGAATATCGGCAAGATGCATACCGCGCCGATCCGCCTACCCTGCGGCTTCAATCACCGCACGGTAGTCGAAAACAAAAACTACAAGCAGGGCCACCACGGCCCCGACCCGGACGATTACGACCTCTACCTCAAACAGTTCGGCCTGGTGCGGCCGGCGCTGACCTATCACGAGACGGTGCCCGACTGGCCGGACTATCTCAATACCTACACCTGGGAACACGACGAGGAATTGTTTATCGACAATTGCGTCGGGCGCTGGAGCGTCGAGGCGATCCGCGACCACGATTTTCAAAAGCCGCTCTTTTTGTGGAGCGGTTTCGCCGGGCCGCACGATCCCTTCGACACCACCGCGTCGTCTTTGCAGCGCTACGAGGGCGTGGAGATCCCCGACCCGGTCGGCTTTGACGGCGAGCTCGACAGTAAGCCGCCGCCGCAGCGGCAGTCGATGGAGAATATGGAGGGCCGCACCGGGCTGGCGGCGATCTGGTGGAGCCGCGCCAATCCCGAACGAATCCGCCGGATGCGTCGGCACTACTACGCCAATGTGTCGGTCATCGACGACTGGGTGGGACAGATGGTGGCGGCAATCGAGGCGCGGGGCGAGCTGGACAATACGTTTTTCGTCTTTACCTCCGACCACGGCGATTGCCTGGGCGACCACGGGCTGGTTTACAAGTTCTCGTCGCATTACGATTCGGTGGCGCGGGTGCCGCTGGTGTGCGCCGGGCCCGGGGTGGAGCGGCTGGGCGTGCGGGACCAATTAGTGGAGTTGATCGATCTGGGGCCGACCTTTTTGCAGATGGCTGGGTTGGGTGAGATGGAGGGGGCGAGTGGAGTTTCGCTGGGTGGGGTATTGGGAGGCGGGGAGGAGGTTTTGCACGAGACGGTGTTTTCGGAGTACGGGGCACGGATAATGGCGCGGACGGAGGGGTGGAAGCTGGTTTTTTATCCGGGGGCGGTTTACGGGGAGTTGTACAATCTGGAAGAAGATCCGGATGAGTTGTACAATTTGTACGATCGGGAGGAGTGCAGAGGGGTGCGGGGGGAGATGGTGGAGCGGATGATGGATTGGCGGGGGCGGACGGCGCGGTGGCGGTGAGTTGGGGAGGGGACTCACGCTTCGGCTCGGGGGGGCGAACGGCGGTTGTTTTCTGCTTCATTCCCGGGCCTGGCTTCGGAGGGGGTGCGGTGCGTCCTATCGTGGAGATCGAGGCGGGTCATGCCAGGCCCTTTCCCCGTCTCGCCCGAAAACAATCCGGAGCTCGCTCCGCCGAGCCTGTGCTGCGGCGGTGGACTTATTTTGTAATACCCAACGAGGAGAGAAGTGGGGAAGTGAGAGTGATTCGCATTGAAAGGGGAGAAAGATGAGTGAAGAGAGGGAAATGAGGGCAGTGCGGGAGATGCGGGGGACGGTGGAGGGCGTGTTGTCGGCACGGTTTGGGGGGCAGGTGCGGTTGGACGACGGGTCTGATCTGGGGGGAAGTGTGCGGTCCTTTACCTGTCGCTATGTGGTGGTGGACGGGCCGGATGGCCTGCCGGCCAGCGTGGTGGCAAAGAAAATGCGGGCGGGAGAGGACGAGGAGTACGATCCGGAGGCGCTGGACGGCCCAGCGGTGGGGCTGCTCAACGAGTGGGCGGGATTGGAGTTTTTGAGCGAGATCTCGGAGGGGGCATCGCCGACGCCGGTTTGTTATGGCGGCGATCGCGGAGCCGGGCTGCTGGTGATGCAGGACATGGGGTCGCCGCGCGGGCTGGACCACATACTGCTGGGGGATGATGCGGAAGAGGCGGAGGAGGCACTGGTGCAGTTGGCTGTCGCGCTGGGGCGGATGCACGCGGCGACGATCGGGCACGGGGCGCGCTTTGCGGAAAAGCGGGGGAAGCTGGGGCCGACCCGGCCTTTTAATTGGGACTGGCTGCGGGCGCGGACGCGCGAGCTGGAGGAGGCGCTAGATCTGGGGATTGGGCCAGAGGTCAGCGAGCAGATCGACGATGTGATCGAGGCGCTGAATAATCCCGGGCCCTTCGCCGCCTATACGCATATGGATCCCTGCCCGGACAACGCCCTGTGGGTCGATGGCCGGGTCATGTTGCTGGACTTCGAGCGCGGAGCCTATCGGCACGCGCTGCTCGACGGCAGCTATGGCCGCATCCACTTCCCCAGTTGCTGGTGCGTCAACCAGATCCCCGGGCACATCCCGCTGCGGATGGAGGACGAGTATCGCAGGGAACTGGTCGCCGGATGTCCGCAAGCCGACGACGATGCGATCTACCGCCGGGCCGTGGCCCTCGCCTGCGCCTGGGGAGCGATCGGGACCTGGTGGCCCAAGCTAATGCAGGAAGATGGCGAATGGGGTCTTGCCACTCACCGGCAGCGGGTGCTGTTGCGCTTCTATATTTTTGGCCGCCTGACCGAAGAATACGGCCAGTTGGAGGCGCTGGGCCGCTGGGTCGATTTGCTGGGCTCGCTATTGCGCGAAGCGTGGGGCGAGGTGGAGGAGATGCCGTTCTACCCGGCGTTCAGGGAGGGCGCTTGAGGAGGCTGCCGGGCTTTTATAGCTTAATGCCATACGCTGGAGGACAAGCCATGGATCGGGATCGAATCGAAGCGCTGATGGCCGAGGAGTTTACACCGGCAAGACTGCGCCCCCTGCAGATTATCTACCTGGCGCTGGTGATGGGGGTGGTGGTGCTCTTTGGCGTCGGCACTTTTCTCGGCCTGCAGAGCACCGGTGAAGAGGTGGATGAAGTGGCGGCGCTGATGGCCTATGTCGGCATGGGTGCCCCGGTCGTACTCTACTTTGTTTCGAACCAGATTTTCGCGTATATGATCGCCAGAGGCGATGTCGAGGGCGATGCGCTGGGCGCGGTGCGGGCGGCGCTGATCGCCAAAGCCGGCCTCGTTGAAGTCGGCGCCATGATCGGCGGTGTGGCTTGGTTGATGCTCTGCCTGCAGACCAATGTCGCTCACATCCCCCAGATCTATTTCGGCGTCTTCCTCGGGCCGCTGGCGATGCTGCTCAACGCCATGCATTATTTCCCCACGCCCGAGCGCATTCGCTGGTGGCTGCTCAGCCGGGAGGTCTAGCTTGGCCCGCAATGTACTCTTTATTCTCGCCGACCAGTTTCGCGCCGACTGTCTCGGCGTCGCCGGCAACGAGGTCATCAAGACGCCCAATCTCGACCGTCTGGCCCGCGAGGGGGCGCATTTCCGCAATTGCTTCAACCAGGCCGCGCCCTGCGGCCCGAGCCGGATGTGCATCTACCCCAGCCGCTATTTGTGCTCGACGCGGGCGATCAACAATCTCACCCCGCTGCGCGACGCGCAGGAGAATTGGGCCTACACCCTGCGCCAGGCCGGCTACGACCCCGGGCTGATCGGCTACAACGACTACACCCTCGACCCGGCGATCCTCGAGCCGGGTGACCGGCGCTTGGTCGAGCTGAGCTACGCCAATGTGCTGCCCGGCTTTGAGCGGGTCTACTACCACGAGTACGATAGCGACGAATATTTTGCCTGGCTCAAGGAGCAGGGCTATCCCGACGAGTTGTGCAACCACGGCGCGATCCACAGCCCCAACGTGCCGCCGGAAGGCCCCGGCGAGCACCTCGACTGCTTCTTCCCTGCCCATTACGCAGCCGAGCACAGCGAGTGCCGCTATGTCACCGACAGGGCGCTCGACTATATCCGTGCGCGCTCCGGTGGCGACCAGGGCTGGGTCTTGAGCCTCAGCTACATCAAGCCGCACCCGCCCAACATAAACTGCGAGCCCTATTGTTCGCTGTATGATCCAGACGATATGCCCCGGGCCACGCGGCGGCCTGAGGAGTTGGACCACGCGCACCCCTTTATCCGCGCGGCCATCGGCGGCGGCGACTATAAGGACGAGCGTCACCTGCGCGAGTTCATGGCCTGCTACTACGGCATGATTACCGAAGTCGATGACAATATTGGCCTGATCTTCGCCGAGCTGGAAAAAAGCGGTCAGTGGGACGACACGCTGATCGTCTTTAGCGCCGATCACGGCGAATACCTAGGCGACCACTATCTGAGCGGCAAGGGCGGGTTCTTCGACGGGGCCATGCACATTCCCTGTCTTATCCGCGACCCCGATGCCGCAGGGGGGCAGGCGCACGACGGCTTCGTCGAGTCGGTCGATCTGGGGCCGACCGTGCTGGAGTGGCTCGGCGTGGACATTCCCGACCGCTTTCAGGGGCGCAGTTTGCTAGCAGCGGTGCGCGGCGACGGCAGCGATCTGCACGAGGAGATCCACTACGAATTCGACTACAGATCCGCAGCGCGGGCCATAGAGCCCGACACCGATATGGACCAGCATCTGCTGTGGGTGATCCGCGACGCCCGCTACAAATACGTGCATTTCGCCGACGAGCGGATGCCCCCGCTGCTCTTCGACCTTGGGGCCGATCCCGGCGAGTTTGAGAACCTGGCCGACAGGCCCGAGCATGCGTCCACCGCGCTGGAGTACTGCCAGCGGCTACTGCGCTGGCGCATGCGCCACGAAGACCAGCGCATGGAGCACTGGGCAGCGCAGCGGCGCTATAGTTGATGTTATGCGCAGACCGTATGCGGGGTTCGGGCTCAGGGCTTAGCCCCTGTAATTGACAGGAGATTGCCATGGCGCTTACCGATGCCCAATTGGCGCAATATCTGGACGNGGGCTATCTGGCGGTCGACGANCTGCTGCCCGCTNCTGCTTTCGACCTGCTGATCGCGGAGCTCGAAGCCAATATCGACGTCCGGGCGCGCGAACTGGCGGCGCAGGGCAAGCTCGATGATCTCGGCGCGGGGCTGACCTACAGCCAGCGATTGGCCCATCTGTGCGCGGGCGTGGCGGACGACGAGTCGCGCGGTGAGCTGTGGCGGGTTGGTCACGGCAAGCACCACAAGACGGCCGGGATGTTCGCGGTGTGGACGCATCCGGAGCTAGTGGACGTGGCCGAACAGGTCCTCGGCCCGGAGATTCTGGCCCACCCGCAGTACAATATTCGCGCCAAGTTGCCCAACCAGCAGGAGACGGTCGTGCCCTGGCACCAGGATCTGGGCTACTTGCAGCGCGACGCCGATGAAACCTTTATGCTCAATTTCTGGATTCCCCTGGTCGACGCACCGATGGAAACCGGCGCGATGCAGGTGATACCCGGCAGCCATCGCTGGGAGGTCCTACCGCACGAGCAGGTCAATGGTTATCACGGTGTTAAGGAGGAGAATCTGCCGCCGCACGAAGTGATCGACTGCCCGTTGCCGCTGGGCGGGGCGCTGTTGATCCAGAGCCGAACCATGCACCGCTCGGTGCCCAACACGTCGAATGTCATCCGCTGGAGTCTCGACCTGCGCTATTGCGATCGCCGCAAGCCTACCGGTCGTGCCGATGTGCCGGGCTTCGTGGTCAGGAGCGCACAGGCGCCCGAGGCGGTGACGCGCGACTGGCGCGATTGGGCGGCGCTGTTTGCGGAAGGGGCGGAGACCCGGTGACCGCCATCGCCNTGCCCGGCCGCNTGAAGCGGGAGGACGGCAGCGCCCGCTTTGCCTATGTCACCTTCGTAATGATGAACGACAGCTACGTGCCCGGCGCGCTGCTGATGGCCTACGGCCTGCGGCGGCAGTGGACCGAGGCGGATATCGTCTGCCTGGTTACGCCGGAGGTCAGCGCCGACGCGCGCGAGGCGCTCTCCGTCCTNTTCGACCGGGTAATTGAGGTCGATACGGTCTACGTGCCGCACAAGCGCGGCCACGAAAGGCGCGACCGCCAGTTCTGGTTTACGCGGCAGAATGCCTTCCGGCTCGGGACCGACGGCGATCTGGGCACCGCCTACGAAAAGATNGTCGTCCTCGACGCCGACGTGCTGCCGATGAGGTGGTACGATCACCTATTTACGCTNGACGCGCCGTCGGGGGTGATGAACGAGAGCAAGGAACACTGCATCGAGGAGGACGAGACCGGCCAGTACATAGTGCCGCCCAACCTCAGCGTCAATACCCAATGGCGCTGGCACGATATCTACTCAGTTTGCCCGCACGGCCAGCCCATACCCGCCGAGATCACCGACCGGGTGGTCTCCGACCCGCGCAATAACACCGGGGTCAGCGGCTCGTGTTACGTTTGGGAGCCGTCGCTGCGCGAGTTTGAGGATATTCTCGACAGCATTGCCAGACCGCCGGCGCTCGAATACGTCAACGATCGCTTCGACTATCCGGACATGCAGTACATGACCATGCGCTACTCGGGGCGCTGGAGAAGCGTAGACTTGCGCTTTATCGGCTTTAAGGGCTACCCCGGGCTCAAGGCGTTGTTCGGTACCCACTACGCGGGATTCAAGCCCTGGTATTTCAACCAGCCGCAGCTGCTCAAACGCTACGCCGATTACGAAGATTTTGCCTACTTCTTCAAAGAGTTCATGGCCATGGTGTGGGTCGATTATCCCGACCTGCGCAAAATCAAGAGGCTGGCCCGCATGGAGCAGGACGTGCGGGCGCTGACAGGTATGAAGATCGGCGCGGCGATCGCCCGGGCCGAAAGCGAGCAGCGCTCTGGGGCCGCGCAGGCTGTGGCCCCAGAGCGCAAGCGCCGCCAGCAGGGTCGGCGCGGGGCGCGGGGCCAGCGCTCGAGCGGGAAAAAGTCGCGGCGGCGCGGGTGACGGCGTGGGGTCGGTCGCTTATGTTATGGGTGGGTTTCGGTCGGTCGTTTTTTCCGCCCGCGTCTCAAGCCTGTAAAAGCCGCCCGCAGGCGGCTCTTGGATTGGAAAGGAACGCGCGATGAACATACACATTGGCAATTTACCCAAGACTGCGAAGAAGGAAGCGCTGGCCAGGTTGTTCGATCCCTACGGCAAGGTGGTCACCGCAACCATCGCCCGCGACAAGAAGACCGGCAACTCGCGCGGTTTCGGCTATGTGGAAATGTCGACCCGCCACGAAGGTGAGGAGGCGATCGCCGACCTCAACGACCGGGAGTTCGAGGGTCAGAAGTTGCACGTCAGTGAGGCACAGGAGCGCAAGGGAAAATCCGCATCCGGCGGCAAGGGCCGCAACCAGTTCGACCAGCAGCGGGGCGGCGGCAACTTTCAGGCTCGCGGTGGTGCGCGCAACACCGGCAGCATGCGGCGCAGCGGGCGGCGGGGGGCCTGACGAGGCCACCAACTCCGTGACCGCGACCTGCGCAACGCTGGGCCGGGATTTGCGCGCGCTGGGCGTCGAGTCGGGCGACATCCTCTTTATCCATTCGTCCTTTAAAAGCCTCGGTCCCGTAGACGGCGGTGCCGGCACCGTAGTCGCGGCGCTGGAAGACGCGGTTGGGCCGGACGGGTTGGTGCTGATGCCCTCCTTCTCGTTGGTGCCAGGGGACAAGGATCTGCGCGCGGCCAAATGGGATCGGGCGACCACGCCTTCGACCGTCGGCTGGCTCACCGAGTACTTTCGCCAGATGCCCGGCACTGTGCGCTCGGACCACTACTCGCATGCGGTGGCGGCCCGGGGCCGGCGGGCGGTGGAATTCGCGTCTGGCCATTTGAGCAACGAGGGTTTTTCCTCGCCCTGGGACCGCGCGCCGTGGGGGAAGACCTACGGTTTCAACTCGCCGATGTACCGCGCCTACGCCGCCGGTGGCAAGATGGTGATGCTGGGCACGGATTATCAGACATCGACCTATATCCATATGGTCGAAGTATTTCACTGGCAGCGTCTCAGATCCGTCGATCCCCAATGCCCGTACCCGTCTCTCAAGCGGCCGGAGCTGGGCGCGTGGTGGGACCGAGCCGGCGACCTGCAATGCGGCAAGCTGGGCCGGGCCGACGGTCGCCTTTTCGGTATCCGCCCCTATGTCGATGCCCTGCTCGGCGAGGTCGATCGCAACCCGGAGCCCTACACGTGAATNTCATCACCATCCTCTGCGACACCCTGCGNCGCGACCACGTTGGNGCCTATACCGGCGGCGCGCCGCTGGATCAATGTTGGAGCGGGGAAGCCCCTGCGTGGTCGGTGCCGACGCCCAATATGGACCGCCTGGCCGCGCGCGGCACGGTCTTCGACAATGCCTATATCGGCTCGACGCCGTGCATGCCGGCGCGCCGCGACATCTACACCGGGCGGCTGGAGTTTCTCGAGCGCGGTTGGGGGCCTCTCGAAGAGGACGACCGCGACCTGCCACGCCAGGTCTCGGGGCCACCCAATCGCTCGGTGCAGTGGATGATGGAGCAGGGTCATCGGGTCAGTTGTTTGCTGACCGATCACTTTCATTTGTGGGAGCAGGGCTCGGGCAACTACCACATGGGCTATACGGGTTTCGAGTTCGTGCGCGGCATTGAGTCCGACGCGCTCTACACCGATCCCATCGACTTCCCCTGCCCCGAGGGCGATCGGCTCGGCAAGAACGAGCGCCACTGGCGCAACGTGCACTTCATCCGCCAGCGCGATGAGGACTATTTTTGCGCCCAGGTCTGCTGCAAGGCCGCCGACTGGCTCAGGCGCAACCGCGCGCACGGGGATTTCTACCTGCACCTCGATATCTTTGACCCACACGAGCCGTGGGACCCGCCCGAAGACATCCTCAAACAGTTCGACCCCAGAGGCTACGCGGTCGAAGGCCTGCGGGCGGCGGCCCCGTACGCGCCGTGGCGCGACCACTACAGCGAGGAGCAGTTCGACAATATGCGCGCGCGCTACGCGGCCAAGGTGGTCTTTCTCGACCGCTGGCTCGGCGCGGTCTTCGACGCGATGGACGAGCTGGATCTGTGGCGCGATACCCTGCTCATTTTCACCACCGACCACGGCACCTGGAATGGCGACCATGGCCGCATGGGCAAACTCGGTACGCACCAGTACGACGGCTGCGCCCACATTCCCTTTATTGCGTGCCATCCCGAACTGGGCCACGGCGAGCGGCGCGACCAATTGGTGCAGCTGATGGATATTTACCCGACCGTATTGTCGGCGGTGGGCAGGCCCTTGCCCGAAATGCCGAGCGGCCGGCCGCTGCACGGAGTGGACCTGCTACCAGCACTGGCCGACCCGAGTGCGCCGACGCGCGAGTGCGCGCTGATGGGGATGTTTGGCAAGAGCGTATCCGTCACCGACGGCGACTGGACGCTGCACCAATCGCCAGTGGCGGCCAACCAGCCGCTCTATTGGTACGGCTACCATCTGGCGCGCTTTATCAACTACGACCTGGGGCCGTACAAAGACGGCCGCCGGGCGGTGGCCGACGGCATGACCTGGCCGGCGCCGACCTCGCTGCACGACAAGGCCCAGGATCCCAACGAGCTGGTGAATCTGGCCGCAGAGCGGCCGGACAAACTCGCCGAAATGCAGGACAAGCTGCGCGCCGAGTTGCTGCGGCTGCAGGCACCGCAGGAGCAGGCGCTGCGCCTGGGGCTGGCATAGGGCGGCCTCTGAAAGGTCCAATCGGGACGGCGGCTTTTGGGCGCAGAGCGATTTTCAGACGCGCTGCAGGGAAAATTCTGGCTGGCACAGGCCCGTTGCTAGATTGCTAGCGGACTTGCCCCCAACCACGGACCGCATGGACACTACCATCCGCATTCTCCAGGGCACGGCAGCCCGCCTCGACGCGCTTGCCGATGCCTCGGTCGATCTGGTCGTCACTTCGCCGCCCTATCCGATGATCGAAATGTGGGACGGCATCTTCGCCGCCCAGGAGGGGCGCATTGGCGACCACCTGGGCGCAGGACGCGGCCGGGACGCCTGCGAATTAATGCACGCGCTGCTCGACCGGGCCTGGGCCGAGGCCTACCGGGTACTCAAGCCCGGCGGAATCGCCTGCGTCAATATCGGCGACGCTACCCGCACCCTCGACGGCGACTTCCAGCTCTACGCCAATCACGCGCGGATCTTGCAGGCTTTTCAGGCACTCGGCTGCGCGGCGCTACCCGACATCCTCTGGCGCAAGCCGACCAACGCGCCGAACAAATTCATGGGCTCGGGGATGCTGCCGGTGGGCGCTTATGTGACCTACGAGCACGAGTACATTCTCGTGCTGCGCAAGGGGCGCCGCCGCGAGTTCAGGACCGACCAAGAGCGCCAACGCCGGCGCCAGAGCGCTTTTTTCTGGGAAGAGCGCAATATCTGGTTTTCGGATATCTGGTCCGATATTCGCGGTATTGGCCAGACGGCGGGCGATGAGGCCGCCCGCCAGCGCAGCGCCGCCTTCCCCTTCGAATTGGCCTATCGCCTGATCTGCATGTTTTCGGTCGCGGGCGACACCGTGCTCGATCCCTTTGCCGGCACGGGCACGACGCTGGCGGCGGCGCTGGCGGCGGGCCGCAATGGGGTGGGGGTGGAGCTCGACGAGACCTTCGTGCAGCCGGTGCGCTCGTCGCTTATGGCGCTGCCGGAGTCGGCCAATGCTTTCAATCGCGCGCGGCTGATGCGCCACGTCGGCTTTGTCGCCGAGCGCGAGGCGGAGATTGGGGCGCTCAAATACGTCAACGACTACTACGGTTTTTCGGTGATGACGGCGCAGGAGCGAGAATTGTTGATCCCGGAAGTCGATGGGGTTCGCGAGGGGGAGAAGGGGGTGTTTGTGGTTTCTTATTTAGGGGAGCCGCAGGCGGATTTTGTCGAGGCACAGCGGCAGGCGAGTTGAGGAAAGTCAGTCCTTAATCCGGCGCAGTACTCAATGCGCTTTTGCTTCCGCATGGCCCCGTAGCCGGTCCAGTATTGCCCGCAGGATGTCTGGGTCGGCAGCCATGCGGGCCGAGTCGTGGGGCGAGTCGGGCACCAGCGTCATGCAGCCGCGGCTGGCGAAGTAGCTGACGTTGAAGGGATCGTCGTCGATGAGCAGGATGCGGCGCAGGACGGTCAGGTCGTTGCCGTCGAGCCCTTCCCGAGCGAGGATGCATTCGAGGTGGTAGTGTTTGCCGTCGTTGCTGCAGCGGGCGATGATATTGCCCGGCGGGTCTTCCGATGCGACGAAGTACTGCTGTCCGGTGCCGAGGACCGTGTCCATATAGCGCTGGACCAGGGCGTGGCCGGCAGTGGCCCCCGCAAAGCCGCGGCCGAAGCTGTCGTCGCCGTAGGTTGCGATGTAGACGCGGTCACCCCGCTGTTGCAGGCACTCCATCAATTCGACAAAGCCGCCCTTGATATTGCTGTGGATATAGTCTGCGCCGATCTCGTCCTCGGTCATGGCGCAGCCGCCGGTGTGGATGTGGGTGATGGTCTGGTCGAAGTCGAAGACGTAGATGGAGGGCAGGTCGGTCATCGGCGACAGGGCGGAGCGCAGCGCGTCGACAAGCGGGCGCCGGGCGCATGAAGTGTTGTCGGCGAATTCCCTCACGAATCACTCCTGGGCACGTCGATGGTCCGCTCGCGGGCGACGATGACGCGTGCGTCGCTACAGGCGGTGAGTTGTCTGCGGATGCCCACGCGCAACAGGGCGATGTCTTCCGGCGCGAACCGGACCGACCGGTCGTCTAGAGTCAGTTCGATCGCCCCACTCATGACCAGACAGTGCTCGTTTGCCGCCAGGGTTTCCTCCGCCAGCCCCTCTCCGTCGGCCAGAGCCAGCATCCGCCATTCGCTCAAGGGGCAGCGCGGTCCGGGATCCGCGATCGGGCCGGTGTTGTCTGCGCCCGAAACCACGAAACCCGGGACCGTCGGCTCGGGCGGGCCTTGTTCTTCGACCGTGATGTGGATCGGCCGCTTCTGTCGCTCGAGGCGGGTGACGATGGCATTGTTCTCGTAGGGCGTGAACATCTGGAAGCGGTGGACGCAACCCATGGGGGTGTAGACCATGGTGTTGGGGGTAATTTCGCAGTGCTGCCCGTCGAGCCAGACTTCGCCTCGGCCCGCAGCGAAGAGCCACATCTCGTCGTTGTCGTGGTAGTGCGGCTCGACGCCGGTGCCGGGCGCACCGAGCGGGAAGTGCCGGTACGCATTGAGCGCGGTCCATTCGGGAAAGATCCCCTGTTCCCAGTAGGTGAGGTTGTCGTTCAGGGAGCGGATTTCACAGCGATCGGTGGCGACGATCATGGCTTACTCGAAGTTAGACGTTCGGTGGGGGTCGTAGTCGGGCATGATGGGGCGATGGTCGCGACCGGCGACTAGCGCGCCATCTGCGACGAAGCCCTCCGGCCGGTCTTTGAGGACGACGGCCAGGCGTTCGCGCCAGGGCCGCAGTCGCTCATCGGCAGCGTCGCCCCGGGCCAGGTCGCGCAACTCCTGTGGGTCGTCGGCCAGGTCGAAGAGGTGCTCGCGTCCGGTTTGCGAGTACCAGACGTACTTCCAGCGGTCGTCGACGAGGAAGTGGTTGCCGTGTGCGTATTCGTAGCAGCCGGCGTGTTCGCCGTGGAGGAGGTCGCGGACACCGTCCGCCTCGCCGCGCATTACGGGCAATAGGCTGCGGCCGGTGCAGGTTGCGGGCACATCGAGGCCGGCGGCTTCGAGAAGGGTCGGCATAATGTCCTGAAGACCCACTGGGGTCTGGCACACTTGTTCGGTCGGCCAGCCCCAGTTGCGTGGTGCGCGGGCGAAGAAGGGGATGCGCGCCGAGGCCTCGTAGGGCCAGGTCTTGCGGAAGAGGTTGTGGTCGCCGAGCATCTCGCCGTGGTCCGAGACGAACAAGATCAGACACTCGTCGAGCAGCCCGCGGGCGTGCTGGCAGAGCCTCCCGACCTGGTCGTCGATGAAGTTGACCATGCCGTAGTAGGCGGCGCGGGCGCAGTGCAATTCCTCTGCGGGCAGACGGATCTCCCAGGCGTCGGGGTGCAGTCCCTTCTGCGGCGCGTCGAATCCAGCGGCCCAGTCTCCCACGGCGGGCGCGGGCGAATCTCGGCGGATATAGCGCTCATAGTACGGTGCCGGCGGCGTCAGCGGCGGGTGCGGGTCGATGAAGGAGATATTGAGGAAGAACGGCGCCGTGGGATCGCGCTTTTTGAGGAAGTCCATAGCGCGGTCTATGCACCAGAAACTGTGCATCTGTTCTTCGGGCAAGTGGTGCGGGCGACCGATCCAGCCATTGGCGGTGGCACCGTGGGCCATACCGGGGTCGATGTCGTGGCGGCCGTGGCGCTGTTGCAGCCATTCGACATAGTCGTTTTGCTGCCCGCGGGTGGCGTCGGCCAATTGCACGTGGTCGAAGCCGAAGCGCCGGCGCGGCGGGTGGAGGTGCATCTTGCCGATCATTTCGGTCTGGTAGCCGGCTTGCGCGAGTGATCCGGCCAGAGTGTGGGCGGGGTACCACTCGGCGCCCTGGAAGCCGACGATGCCATTGGCGGCCGGGGCGGTGCCGGTCATTAGGCTGCGGCGAGCGGGGATGCAACTGGGGCACTCGGCGTAGGCGCGGGTGCAGTGCAGGCCGGAGCGGGCGAGGTGGTCGAGGTGGGGGGTTTGCAGGGGGTGGGCGTGCGGGTCGAGGCCGAGGCAGTCGCCGCGCTGCTGATCGGTGACGATAAGGAGAATGTTGGGCTGGTTTTTAAGCATGGGCATAGCTCGTAGAATTCAGAGGTCGAGGCCGTCGAGGACNGGGTGTTTGAGCTGGTTCCTCAGCCGTTGCCAATTTTCGCGGGCGTTCTCTTCTTCGAGGTCTGGTAGAAAGCCAAAGTTGAGGTAGAGGGCAATGGCCGGCAGGCGTTTGGTCTGGGTGCCGAGCAGGGCGCGGTCGTGCCAGCGAGCTAGCTGGTTGAGGGCGAAGGAGAGCCCGGCTTTACCCAGGCCCAGCCCCTGGTGCGATGGCCGGATGGCGACCCAGTGGATGAGGCCGTAGTCTTTGCCGCGGTAGTCGTTGCGATACCAGGCCGATAGAGTGCCGACGGCGCGGTCGGTGTCATCGANGACCAGGAAGCAGCGTTCGGACGCGGCTTGGAGGTCGTGGCCGAATTGCTGGATAAAGAGCTGGGGCGAGAGGTCGAGCCACTCTTCGGCTTCGAGGACGATATCGGTCCACAGCTGGCCTTCGGTATCGGCGCGGAGGGCGCGGATGGTCATGTTGTCCGGGAAGGGGGTGACGGGAATGTCGCGCAGGTGGGGTCGGATCATGTGGATGGGGTTGCCGGCAGGGGTGGTGCGAGGGCTTGCGCTCATAGGGCTTTTCACGTGGCGTTGGGGTGAATCGTCGGAGACTTTCGCGCCGCGGGCGCTATATTCTCTGCAGGTGCTACCCGGATACTGTTAAAGCCGAGAAGCGGTGTCAATGGAAAAGAGGCAACAACTACATGCCCGCGATAGCCCCCGGAGAGTTTTCTGGGCATTTTGCATAGTGTGCTGGATCGCCTGGTTGGCGATGGGCGGGTTTACGGCGGGGGCGCTCTATCTGGTCAACCAGGGACACGAGCTGATGACCAGGGAAGAGGTGCTCAACACCTTTTGGTGGATGACCTACCTCTGTATCGGGCTGCCGCTGGCGGTGTGGGGCTTTATCCGGGTGGTAGAGCGCTACGAGCGCAAGAAGTCGTAGGCGTCTTTGAGGATTTGTTGGCCGTCTTTTTCAACTACGCGGCCGTGGCCGAGGACGATGCGGTTGAAGTCCCAGGCGAGGACCTCGTCGANCGAGCGGCGCATNGCCCGCTCGTCCTTGATCTTCATCTTGTAGAGCCGCGACACGCCGAAGCGGTCGTAGCAGCCGGTCATGCGCAGTACTAATCCCGTAGCGAAATCGACGCCGCGATCCAGGTTGAAGGCCATATCGGCGGTGATNAGGGTCTCGCTCTGGGGATGCAGAAAGACGACTTCGTTGATTTTGGGCATGCCGCCGAGCAGCGTCTGTCCCAGTTGGTCCGCCCAGGCAGAGGGGGCCTGGGGGCCCAGGGTGTCGGTGAACGGCAGCTCGGGATGCTCGTCGCGCACGCCCGGAGCGGCGTAGAAGCGGGCCTCTGGGTACGCGGCGAACCAGGCCGGCCAATAGAGGTCGTGAAATGTGCTGGGGGCGACGAAGTTTTCGACCTCGCCCAGGGCGTCGAGCTCGGTGCGAATCTCGTCGTCGAGGGCCACGGGCGAGTGGACCCACAGCCGGCCNGAGGCGAGGCGGACGACGGTCATGCGGTGGCCGAGGTCGATGGGGCCGAGCCTGGCGGGGCGGTTGAGGACCCAGAGGTCGTCGGTGAGTTGGGTAAAGGGCATGACGGTGGGCNGCGGCGGATAGATCGTACTAGTCGTCCACCGCGGGCAGGCTCTCGAAGCTCGGCACCTCGACCTGGTAGACGTCGCCATAACCAGAGACATCGCTGGTGAAGATCACATAGCGCCCGGTGGCATCGAAGCGCGGGTGGACGTGGAGCTGCTGTATTTTCATCGACGAGTCGTGGCGGCACAGTGCTCGCGGCCCGTCGTAGCCATCGCCACTGGAGCGCCAGAGGCGGACCACCCGGCCGCCGTCGCCGACGATTAGCTCGGGCGCGTTGGAGTGAATGTGCCCGGTTTGGCCGGGGAAGCTCACTTCGACGCGGTCGCTGTCGTCGTAGTGCGCATGGCCGAGAAACTGGGTGCCGTCGCGGTTGCGGCCGTGATATCCGATGCGTTCGCCGTCGGCGTGCCAGTATTCGTGGCCGACGGATTCGTCTGCCTCGCGAGCGCGGATCTTCCAGACCTCGCCGCTGTCTGCGTTCATGCCCCAGATGCGATTGTCCACCTCGTTCCAGGGGCCCTCGTGGCAGAAGGTCAACAAATCACTGCGTGTCGGCGAGGTGTTGACGTGGCCAATCCAGTAGCGCTCCTCGAAAATCGGCTCGCCACCTGCGCCGTCGATGGCGACCTTGATAATGCGGCTCAGTGGTCTGGCCTCCCATGTTTGGCGGAAGCCGATATAGCCGCGCAAATAATCGACGCGGAAGCGGTCGGATAAATCCTCGGAGATCGAGGCGTAGAGGTGGCGGCCGTCGGCGGAGCAGTTGATCATCGACACGTCCCAGCCCTCGTCCATGCGGTAGAGCACGCGGCTTTCCAACGTGCGAAGGTCGAGCGCGACGAGGTCAAGACCGTACCAGTAGTAGGCTTCGTCTCTGGTATTGCTTGCACAGGCGCGCAGGAATTCGACCTCGCGCGGCAGCGGTAGCGGCTCGAGGTCGGTTAGTTGCGTCAGCTCGCCGGTCGCCAGTTCCAGCCCGAAGAGATTGGTGCGGTTTTCGCGGTCGGAGGAGATGAGCAGGCGTTTGCCGCCGTCGTACCAGCCGGGATTGGTGAAATAGAAGTGGTGGCTGTGGCCCCGATAAGCGGTGAGGCGGCGCACGGCGACGCCGGAGAGGGAGTCGGTGGATTCGCTGATTTCGGCAGGCCAGATGCGACCGACGGTCATGATGCATTCCCGTTGATTAGGGTGAGTAGTTCGGTATGGCTCTGGACGCGGATATCGGCGCTATCGGTCCACAGCCCCTGGTCCTGTGGGTCGTAGTAGATCGTGGCGACCCCGGCACGGCGGCCCGCTTCGAGATCGTAGCGGAAGTCGCCGACCATCACCGCGCTGGCGGGTGCCGCATCCCAGGCGGCGAGCAGTTCTTGCACGCCTGCGGGATCGGGCTTGGGCGCGGCTTCGTCGCGGCCGAGGACGTGGTCGGCGGCGAAGAAGCCTGCGAGGCCGCAGCCCGCGAGAGTTGCGAGGGCATTGGCGCGGCTGTTGCGGGTGAGGATGCCTCGCGGACAGCCGCGCTCGGCCAAGGCGGCGAGCAGGGCGTGGGCGCCGGGCAGCGGTGTGGCGCGCAATGCGTAGGCGNGCTCCAGCTCTTCGAGACGCTTGTGNAGCGCGGCGGCTTCGGCTGCAGGGCGGGTGTCGATCTCTTCGAGGATGGGTTTGCCCAGCGGCAGGTCGAGTGCGCGGCGCATCGCGTCGAAGTCGATGGCGCTGTCGGCGAGGGTATTGTCGAGGTCGAAGATCCAGTNGGTATAGGCCAATATAGTATACTCGCGTCGATTATTGGGAATACAGGAGATCNCTCAAGGCGTTTTCCAGCTCGTCCAGCTACTGCGGCGTCTTGGGCTGCGCAGCCCCTTTTAATCTCGCCGTCGCCGTCGTCGTNCTATTCGGCGAGCCGCAAACACCAGACTTCGGTCTCCGCATCCGGCCGTACGCCCTGGCCGGCAATACCATGAGTATACGCGATTGTNGGCGAGTCGATAGGGTGATAAGGCCCCGATCGGGCGATCGACGGCAACCAGTTGGCCATACCGGGGTCTGCGGGGCTCAGGGCGGTCGCGGTGAAGGTTTGCCCGCCGTCACTCGATTGCAGGTAGTGGATTTCGGAAGATGGGTGTCCCCAGTGGCTATCTGCGCCGACGGCCACGCGATCGACCGTGGTCAGGACGATATGCAGGCGATTTCTCGTATCAAAGGTCATCATGCCTTCGACGGCGGTCCGTCCCTCCACAAGGCAACCTTCCAACCGCTTTGTTTCCCAATCTTGTCCCGCCCATCGGCTGAGCCACACCCCGTCGTCTGCGGTGTTTGGATTTAAGGTCAATGCCCATAGCGCGTCCGCTGTATCGAGCGTGATCGTGTTGATATAGACATCGCGGTCCAGCGGGGGAATGGCGATGTGATGGTGGTATGTCGTCGGTACATCGACTCGCTCGCCGTGTAAACTGCACCACGTCTTGCCGAGATCGCACGAGCGGAGGACGGCTGCGCCATAGGACCGCATCCGCGCCCTGGTGCCGGTGACCGGATGGTTATCGCCCCCGCCCACATTGTAAAAATGACACGCCGCGTAGAGCGTGCCGTCTGTGGCACAGGCGATGTGTCCGTAGTGGTGCGTATACTGCGGCTCGATGTCCTGGCAGAACAGCGGTTTGGCCGACGACCAACCGCCCTTTGGGCGCTGCAGGTGGAACATGGTTTGCGGTGGATATTCGCCGCCCCGACACACGGCCGCGTCCAATCCGGAGGGGGTGTGTACAACAGAGGCCGCAGTCGCGTTGTAGCCGAAGTTGTCCTGCGGCGTGCCGAGTGGCTCCCACGCGTCGATGCGCCCTGGTTGTGCCGAGCGCATCCACTTCACGCGCCCGTCGTTCCAGTCGGCGCCCCAGCCATGTGGGCCGTAGGTCAGGCGGATGTGCCCTTCGGCATCGGCGGTGATACAGGGGCAGGCGTGATTGTCGCAGCCCTCGGCGATGCGCACCGTCTCGCCCCATTGCTGGCTTTCGTGATCATAGGTGCGGCCGCAGACCGTCGCGATGGCATCGAGCCAGACCACGTGCGTCTGGCCGTCGCGGGTGATGATCTTGTTGCCCCAGTTGTAGGCGGTGGCGCGGGTCGATCCAGTATGCGACAGCAGGAAGGGTTCTGCGAAGTCAGTCATTCTCTTTGCTTGCGATGTTCGTCATAAGCTTTCCTTCACGCCAGGTCGATAACGCCGTCTTCGCCAAAGCGGAAGTCGATACGCCTTTTTTCCTCTACAGACTTATCCGCGGCAAAGCACATCACCGCACTCAGATAGCCGGCGTAGGCGCTTTGCGGCGGCCGATAATCGGCATCCTCCATCATGGTGACGAGCTCGTAGGCGTGCAGCTTGTCGCCGCCGCCGTGGCCCGAGCCGTCGCCCGAACAATCGAAAACCTCCTCCTTGGCTGGCGCGTTGCGGTAGAGGTGGACCTGGGCATCGTGCAAATTGCCCCAGATCCGCCCCTGAGTACCAACGGCGTGAAAATTGCGTCCGGCGCGTGGGCCCATGGCGTGGAAGTTGAGCACAAAGCTGGCCAGCGCCCCGCTCTCGTATTCGATCTGCAGCGTCTGCACGTCGAGGACATCCTTATCGATATTGTAGATGCAGCGATGGTCCTCGCGGATAAACTGCAGCAGCTCTTCCTCACCCAGGTCCTCGTGGTCGGAGCGGGTCGGGTTGTAGTAGGGGCAGGCGGTCTGCAGGTGACAGTCGTCGCAGGTCTCGGGCAGCTCGGGGTCGGTGACGAAGATCTGGCGGTTGCCGTAAGAGGTCAGCGAGACCGGGCGGCAGTCCATCAGCCAGTTCAGGAGGTCTAGGTCGTGGCAGGACTTTTCGAGCATCGAGCCGCCGCTCTTGTCGCGGTAGCGGCGCCAGGGGCTGCGGTTCATGACCGAAGAGACACCGACACCGGGCAGTTCGTCGGCTTGGAGCGAGACGATGCGGCCGATGAGTCCCCGGGCGAGAAGCTCGTAGATTTTGGCATAGAAGGGCGACGAGCGCAGCACGAAGCCGATGAGGGTGCGGCCGCCATTGGATCGCTCGGCGGCGATGACGCGCTCGCAGGCTTCTTTGGTCGGCGCCAGGGGTTTTTCGAGGGCGATCGGTAGGCCGCGCTCGAGGCAGGCAACGGCGTGCTCGGCGTGGAGGTGGTTGGGCGAACAGATGACGACGCCGTCGAGATCGGGCTGCTCGCGCAGCAGGTCGCGAAAGTCGTCGTATTCGGCAATGCCCTTGTCGAGGCTGGCGCGGGCAGCAGCGTAGCGGCGGTGCGCCGGATCGGGGTCGGCGAGCCCGGTGATTTCCACGTCGTCGCGCTGCTGGTAGGCCCTGGCGTAGCCGACGCTGCGACCGCCGGTGCCGATGAGGGCGACCTTATGCGGCGGCACCCAGTACTCCTCTGGCGGCCTGGGTAGTCTCACGGACCTGATCGATGGTGCCCATGCCGAACATCGAGGCCTGGACGCCCACTTGGTCGAAGACGTACTCGAAGGCCTTGTGACCGAGGTAGCGGCCGCCGGCCATCGGCTTGATGGCGATGACGGGTTTGCTGGCGTTTTTGATCGCGTCGATAGCCAGATCCCGCGTGGGGAACATGAAGGTGCCGGGGGCGTTGACCGTGGTCAGGTAGCCGTCGACGGGAATGTTCTCGGCCTCTAACAGCGGCAGGGTGACGCCGGCGTGGTGGACGCTGGTGATGACGGTGTCGAAGCGCTGGCGCAGGAAGTCGAGGTATTCGCGGATCAGGTCGAAGCGGCCAGTCATCGCCAGCAAGTCGATTTCGGCGCCGGGGTCGGCGATGAGGATGTCGCAGCCGGCGAAGAAGCCCAGATACTGTTCGAGAATGCCGTAGTCGATCTCGAAACGGGCGGCGTCTTCCTCAGCATAGGGCGCGACGGTGGCTGGTGTCGCGATGCCGTCGAAGGTGCCGCCGAGGTTGTAGCGGATGATCTGGTCGGCGTGGAAGTGCTCGCGAAAGGCCTCGCCGCCCAGGGCCTCGTTGCGGTCGTAGAAGGTCGAATGGGCGCGCTCGGAGTAGGAGACGATCTCGCCGTTGAGGGTCACTGGAATCAGGATATAGGCGACCATGCCAATCTGGGTATTGGTCTGCTGTTCGGTCTCCCAGATCGCCTGCAAGTGCAAGCGGTCGAGCCTGGGCAGCATGTGATCGACCTGGACGGCGGTGATGCCGCCTTCCTCGACGGCGCAGCGCAGGACATCGGCGACCGGCTGCACGCGGCTGAAGGTGCGGAAGTTTTGCGTGTCGCGCTCCTTGTTTTGGTAGGAACAGCCGTCATAGGGATGGATGCCCATGATCAGGCGCGGGATTTCGGTCCGGCCGATTCGGGTGGTGGGGACGCCGCAGCCTTCGAGGTAGCTTTTCATCGTCTGATTCCTGTGGTTGGGTCGTTGCGAACAGAGTGAATATCGCCAATTCGAGAGGAGCTGGCCAAGCGTATCCGTCGCGGCTCAGTGAGGTCCAGTAGCCGCCGGCGAGAGCTACGACATTGTAGACCTCCATGGTCTCCGCCGGATTTGAGGAGTTTGGTGCCAAGATGGCTCTGCATGGCCTTTTGCTCGCTATAACTACCTCAAGGACGCTGATCGCCCTGCGTTTCGAGGTAGACTGCATAGAGCGACTGGCTGCCGGTGATAAAGAGCCGGTTTTTCATCGGTCCGCCGAAGCAGAGATTGGAGGCGGCCTCGGGCAGGTGGATCTTGCCGATGAGGTCGCCGTCGGGGGCGAAACAATGGACCCCGTCGTAGCCGGCGCCGGCCCAGCCGGCGCTCGACCACAAATTGCCGTGGATATCGCAGCGGATGCCGTCGGAGCCGCCGGGCAGCATCGCGGCGAACTCGCGACCGTTTTTGACGGCAGTACCGTCGACATCGAAAACCATGATATTGCGCGGGTCGCCGGTGTCGGAGACGTAGAGCAGCGTTTCGTCGGGCGAGAAGCACAGGCCGTTGGGCTTGTCCAGCTCTTCAATGACGACGGTGGTTTCGCCGCTGGCGGGATCGAGGCGGTAGACGCGGGTGGGTAGTTCGAACTCGGACTTCAGACCCTCGTAGTTGAGCATAATGCCGTAGCCGGGGTCGGTAAACCAGATGCTCCCGTCGGAATGGACGACGATATCGTTGGGTGCGTTGAGGCGCTTGCCGTCGAACTGGTCCAGCAGCACGGTGATCGCGCCGTCGTGTTCGGTGCGGGTAACGCGGCGGCTGAAGTGTTCGCAGGAGACCAGGCGGCCCTGGTGGTCGCGGGTGTGGCCGTTGCTATTGTGCGAGGGCTGGCGGAATACGCTGGTTTCGCCGGTGGTCTCGTCCCACTTCATGATGCGGTTGTTGGGGATGTCGCTAAAGAGCAGGAAGCGGCCGTCGCCGAAGTAGACCGGCCCCTCGGTCCAGCGCGCGCCGGTCCACAGCCTTTCGACCACCGAGTTGGGGATCTTAAAGGGGGCGAAGCGGTCGTCGAGGACTTCGATGGCGGGGTCGGGATAGCGGACGATGGTGCCGTCCCAGGGGCGATCTGTAGGCATGTGGCGTTCTCCGGGGGAATGAGAATGTCGCCTGAGATCGGCCGGGCTGACGAGACTTCCCGGGGAATTCCCCTGCGCTCATTCTCGGCCCACATCCTGTGGGCCTCCGAGGACTGCCCTTAGAGTTTACAATCCGGTAAAATCCGGGTCAGTAAGCCGCCCCAGGGGAATACCCCGGGAAGCCCCTCGGTGGTTGTGAAATTTTCGTGAAAGAATGGAAGGGGAATATGGAGAAATGGGGGGGGGAGGACAATCCCCGTTGGCGCCACTTCACGGTGAAGCGCACTAGCGGCCCTTCGGCGTCGGCCATCGCGTCGACTTTGGTCTTGTATTCGGGGAAGAGCAGTTAGGCCATCAGCATCGAGTTGATGACTTTCTTGCAGTAGAAACCGATCAATGGACCTGGCTTATGAGCTTTTAATACACGCCCACAGTGTTGGGGGTGTGCTGCTTGCCGCAGAGCAGTTGCTGAACTAGTTCGGACGGCTCTGCGATTTGGGCCAGTTGGCCGCGCATGTCTTCCTGTGGGATAAACCAGGGCATCAAATACATACCCAACAGGCAAGAGCGCGACCGAGCGGTCTGATTGGGCCGGGCGGTATGCCACCAGGCGCCGTGGCCGAAGACAATGCTGCCGCGGGTGCCGACGAAGATCTCGCCCTCGTCGGTCCACTGATTGCTGGTTTCCGGGGGCGGGGGGTGGCCCTTCTTGTGCGAGTAGGGGATGGCGGCAGTGGCGCCGTTTTCGACGGTGAAGTCGTCGAGCAGCCACAGCGTCTGGCCGGCGAAATTGCCCGGCGGCCATGGCGGCTGCAAAGACCAATAGGGATAATCGGAATGCCAGCCGATGGAGTCGAAGCCGGGGTAGGTGGTATTGGCCGACCACGTCGCGCACATGATGTCCTCGCCGAGCATTTTCTTCCAGACCGCAAGGACGAAGGGGTGGCACATCAGTTCGAGGAAGACAGGGTGCTTGACGGCGATCTGGCCGACGCGCTGGGTGCGGGCCTGGCGCGCCTGCTCGGTGATCTCGGCGTCGAGCAGGGCGTGGAGGGCGTGTCGGGCTTCATCGGCTTTTGCGGGGGGGATTACGTTGGGGACTAAGCAGAAGCCGCGGTCGTCTATTTCGGCGATGATGGCGTCGATGTCGGGAAGTGTTGACATGGTGTGTTGGTTGGGTGATGGAGAATGTAGAAAGTGCAGTAGCGGCTGGCAGTCCGCTTAGGGGTATCTTCCCTCTTCGCTCATTCTCGGATCGCAATCCTGCGATCCTCCGAGGGGTGTCTTACCGCATTTCACATCCTGTTGTGAATGCGGGACACCAGCCGCTACGAGGGAACACTCCCAAGGGGCCCTCAGACGTTGTGAAATAGTCGGTGGTTTACTGGACCACCTGTTATTTATTGGAGAGGGAAGATCTGGAATAAAGGTGGTAGGCGCAATCGGGGCCGATGAGCTTGGCGGCGGTTTTGACCGGGAGTTTGGCCTTGCCGGTTAAGACCAGGCGGCGGTAGTGGTAGCGCTTGCGGATTTCTTCGGCTCTGCTGGTTTTCACTTTGCGCCGCGTTCACTGGCGAAGGGAGTCCAGCCGCGGCCGGGGGAGCGGACGCGGTGTTCTTCATAGTTGCGGCGGATTTGCTGGAAGCGGTTTACGTCGGTGATTTCGCGTTCGGGGTGCTGGGGGTCCTGGATGACGAAGTCGCCCTCGCCGGGATAGCAGGCCATGGTGACGGGGTCACGCTCGGGGTCGAAGGCGGCGGGGTCTTCGTCGACATTGTTGGGCAGGACGGCGTCCTGATAGCGCAGATCGACGCTCCAGCGAACGATATCGGTGGTGTTTTCAAAAGAGGCGTGAGGGGTGCGATTGGTCATAAAGAGGACTGCGCCGGCGCCCATTTCGCAGACGACGGGCGCTGGCGCGGGCAGGTCTTCGGGCGCGATCTCGAGATAGCCGCCCTGGCCGCCGGTGTAGTGGCGGTAGATGCCGCTATTGTGCGCCTGGGGGATGACGTGCATGCAGCCGTTTTGCGCCGTGGCGTCGACGAGGGGGATCCAGCAGGTGACGATAAGGCCCTCGTCGCAGTGCGGCATGAAGTAGCCCGAGTCCTGGTGCCAGGGCACGGCGCCGCGGCTGTAGCCGGGGGCCTTGGGGCGGACGCGGTAGACGGAGGAGCCGATGATATCGGGGCCGACCAGGCTTTCGATGCAGGAAATGAGCAGGGGATGGCGCAAAAAATCTAGCATGGCTCGCTCTTTATAGCCGCCGCCGCCCATGCCCATGATCTGGCCGATGATGCGGTCGCCGAGGGCCTCGTCGAGTTTGAAGAACTGGCCGAGGCGAGTTTCGAAGGGGGCGTCGGCAAAGGTTTCGGCGCCGAGCAGGCCTTCGTCTTGTAGCGTGGCGCAGGTATCGTCGATGACTTGGGTGAGGCCGTCTTTTAGGGGTTGGAGGTCGGCCTGAGTGTAGATGCCTTCTTTGACGACGTAGCCTAGGTCGTGGAATTGTTGTTGTTCGGTTGTTGTGAGTGACATGGTAAGGCTCCGGTGTGGGCGGGCTACCCGAGGGTATACCCTGCGCTCATTCTCGCTCGGCTCCTGCCTCGCTCCGAGGGGTGTCCTGCCGATTTCACATCCTGTGAAATCGGGGACACGACCGCTACGGGCATACCCTCGGGCAGCCCGCGGCGGATTCTGAAATGATCGCTAAGCCTGAGAATGAGTATGAGATGGTGGGTATAATCTAAGCAGGATTTGGGGAATGGAAAATCTCCGTCTCCGCTAGAATTTTGGGTAGCCTACCGTCACCAGCGCCTCCGACACCTGACCAAAAGGCCGGTCGCCGACCACTAGATCGAGGCCCACGGGATGGCGGCGGCAACGCACATCCGCCGGTAGTTTCATACCGATGCGGATTTCTTTTTGTTCGCGGGGCCCCAGATCGACTTCTACCACTTCGCTTTCCCAGTCTGGAGGACCGATGAGTTGAATAATTGCTCTTTGCGGCGATGGGAAGGGGTTGAGAATCCAGCCGTCGAATTGGGCATCGCCGCCGTCGGGCAGGTGGAGCTGGTACGGCTTGAGTTTACCCCCCTGGGATTCGGCGCCGAAATGGATATCGTCGTCGCCCAGGGCCATCAGCACCTGATGAACCTCGTCGAAGGCGATGGCGCCGCGCTCGATGGTTTGGTACCACTCGGCGCTGGTTTGATAGGGTATGGTGTGGCCGGTGAGGATCCAGTCGGGCCCAAAGGCGTGCAAATCGGCGAGCGATTGTTTGTAGCAGCCGATGTCGAGGCCGTTTTTGTAGACGTGGTTGGTGAAGGGCTCGGCGCCCGGGCCGAAGGCCGAGCCGTCGGGCGTGCCGAAGAAAATCTGGTCGCCGGTGTGGGCGACGCGGACGCCGTCGATCTCCAGGCACAGCAGGGTGGCGAAGCGGGTATGGCCCGACATCGGGTAGACGGTGATGGCGATGTCGTCCCAGTAGACGGTTTCGCCATTGGGGATGTGGTTGGCGACTTTAATCGGCTCGTGCCAGAGGCAGGGGCGGTCGTAGCGGGTGGGGTTTTCCAACAGGTCGGAGAATTGGCGCCCGGCCCAGACTTCGGTGCCGAAGACGCGCTGGAGCAGGGGGATGCCGTTGACGTGGTCGTCGTGGAAGTGCGAGACGAGGCAGGTGTCGATAGATGTGGCGCCAGTGTGCTTTTTGAGGCCGCGCAGGCCGTGCAGCGCCGAGCGGCGGTTGGACAGGTGGCTCTTGCCGGGCATCATGTGGCCCAGGGTGGTATAGCCGTAATCGATGCAGAGGATCTTGCCGCTCTGGCCGACGATGAAGTGGGTCTGGGCGCTGGCATAGCGCGAGCGATAGAGCCGGGGGATGACCTCCTCGATATCGTCCTCTGCAGGCTCGATAAGCTGCTGGCGGAAACCGGGGTTGATCTCGTCGATGCGGGCGATATTTTCGCGCAGCGCGGCGATGGCGCTTGTGGGATCGTCGATGGGATCGCCGAGGCTGGGCAGGATCAGGTCGGGCGCGGCGTCGCCTATGCGCGCGGCGGCGTGCCAGACATTTACCGCGCCGGAGAGGTCGTTGTAATTGTACTGGAAGGGAGCCAGGCGGCCGGTGCGGCCGGTGCCGCAGATGGTTTCGCCGCCGAAGGCCAGGTGCTCGCCATCGAGCTCTACGACATAGCTGCTGGCGCCATTGGTGGCGCCGGGGGTGGGTACGACCTCCCATGCGAGTCCGGCGATCTCGCGCTGCTCGTAGTCCATCAGCCAATCCGCAATGGGCAAGGGCCTGACCGGTGCGAAGCGGTCCCAGCGATTGTCGTAGGAGTTCCAGACCTGCCGCTCGCGGAAGTGCTGCTCGGGGTCGATGAGGTATTCTTGGTCCCAGTAGGGGCCGAGGATTTCGGCGCCGGCTTCGCGCAGTCGCAATGCGCCGTCGGTGTGGTCCCTGAAATGGTGGGTGAGAACTACGGTTAGCGAGCCGCCAGCGGCGATTTCAGCAAGGTGGTCGGCACAGCGGCCGGTGCCGGCGTTGACGAGTACGGTGCCGGTGGGGCCGCGCACGGCGTAGACGTGGCAACTGTCGCGAAAGAGCAGGAGATTGNCGCGGATTTTTTCCCAGTGCATGGTCGGTCCTCAGGTGAGAAGTGGCCGGGGTCGGGGTTGGAATATAGTTTATGGGCGCGGGGGCGAAAACGACGCGCCGCCGCCGCCCATGGTCATTCTAACCAAAGAGAAATCCGATGCGCGACCTGCTCGACTATGCCAACCCAGCCCAGGGTACCGACTCTGTCCACGCTTTCTCGCAGGGCAATACCTCGCCGCTCGTAGCCCGGCCCTTCGCCATGACCCACTGGGCGCCGCAGACGGAGGAGGGGCCGCGCTTCTANAAGACTACGGCCCGCCAATTTCAGGGCCTGCGCGCCACGCACCAGGCCAGTCCCTGGATTGGCGACTACGGCCACTTTTTNCTNTGCCCGCAGAGCGGTCGGCGCCTGTTGTCCACCGGCCAGCGTCCGTCGATCTTCCGGCCCGAGGACACGGTGCTGCGCCCGGATTATTTCCGCACCGTGCTGGGCNGCTACCGCACCACCGTCGAATTGACCCCAACCGAGCGCTGCGCCCTGCTGCGGATGGACTTTCCCGCCGGGGAGCCCGCGCGGCTGATCGTCGATCTGTTTGCGGGCTCGTGCCGTTGCGAGNTCGATGCGGAGCGGGGCGTCATTAGCGGCTTTACGCGCGCCAATAGCGGCGGCGTGCCCGATAATTACGCGCTGTACTTTTATGTGGAAGTAGATGTGCCGACAGTGGACGGCGGGGTTTTCGCCGATGGCGAGGTGTTGGACGGTGCGCAGGATGGCGACGGNCTAGGCGTCTTTCTNGAATTCGAATCTGCGAACAGTCTCATAACCGCCCGCATTGCGACCTCCTTTATTAGCCTCGAACAAGCCCAACGCAATCTGCAGCGCGAGGTCGGTGCGCGGACCTTCGACGAAATACTCGGCGATTCATCCGACACNTGGAACGGCGTCCTTAACCGCATCCACATTGAGGGCGCNAGCCAGGAGCAAATGGAGATTTTCTACTCGTGCCTCTACCGGGCGCATCTGTTTCCTCGTGCCTGGTACGAATACGACGAGCAGGGTGCGCCATATCACTTCAGCCCCTACGACGGTCAGGTACATGCGGGCGTGCTCTACGCCGATAACGGCTTNTGGGACACCCATCGCACGGTCTATCCGNTGCTGGCCCTGCTCGACCCAGAGCGCCTGGCTGAGATCGTCGAGGGTTGGGTGCAGGCCTATCGCGAGGGCGGCTGGTTTCCCAAGTGGACCAGTCCGGGCTATCGCGCCTGTATGATCGGCACGCATTTGGACGCGGTAGTCGCCGATGCCGTCGCGCGCGGGATTACCGGCTTCGACCTGGAGACGGCATACGAGGCGATGGTCAAAAACGCCACCCAGGTCGGCGATGACGAGGGCAATTACGGTCGCCGCGGCATCGAGGCCTTCGCCACACTGGGCTGGGTGCCGCACGACGAGGTCGAGCACGCCGCCGCGCGCACCCAGGACTTCGCCTACAACGATTTCTGCGTCGCCCAGGTCGCGCGGGCGCTGGGGCGCGAGGAGGAGTACCGGCGCTATNGCGAGCGCGCCTTTTACTATCGCAATACGTTCAACCGCAAAACGGGCTTTATGCAGGGCCGCCTGCGCGACGGCTCGTGGGAGACGCCCTTTGACGAGTTCGNCTGGGGCGGAGCCTATATCGAAGGCTCGGCCTGGCAGTGTACCTGGGCGGTGCCGCACGATGCGGCCGGGCTGATCGAGTTGTTCGGGGGCGCGGAGGCCACGGTGGCCAAGTTGGACCGGATGTTGGAATTGCCGCCGCGCTTCGAGGTGGGGTCCTATAATTTCGAGATCCACGAGATGACCGAGATGGCCGCCGTTGACTTCGGGCAGTACGCCCACTCCAACCAGCCGGTGCACCACGTGCTCTATCTCTACACCTTCGCTGGCNCGGCTCACAAGACCCAGTACTGGGTGCGCCGGGTACTCGAGGAGCTCTATTCGCCGCAGGCCTTTTGCGGCGACGAAGACAATGGCGAGATGGCCGCGTGGTATGTCTTTTCGGCGCTGGGCTTTTATCCCTTCTGCCCCGGCCACCCGTCTTATGTCTTGGGCAGTCCGCTATTCCAAAAGGCGACGGTGCATCTGGCCGATGACAAAGAATTAGTGGTCGAGGCGCCCGACAATGGCGCCGACAAAGTCTATGTCCAGCGCGTCGATATCGACGGCGCGCCCCACGCGGCGGCCGATGTCGATCACGCGACGCTGGCCGCCGGTTGCCGGCTGCATTTCGCGCTGGGCGAAAAACCCGGGTCGGAGACACTCGCGGCCATGCCGTTTTCACTTTCCACGCAATCCGATAACCCGTGATGCGCCATCTGCTATTGNTCTTACTCGCGGTTCCCGTCGCGGCGCAAANTCCCGATGGCGGCAAGCTGCTGACCGCCGATTTTCTCGCCGGCGCCCGCCGGCCCAACGCCGCCAGNGTCGCGCGCAGCCAGATTGTTGATNTCGACCATCCNCAGTTCNCTCAGGCGCTACGCGTCGCCACCTTGCACGAGGAGGGCCCTTCCTGGAGCGTCGAGGTCGGCAGCCCGACGACTGCCGCGGTCAAAAAGGGCGCTGTGGCACTGGTTCACTTCTGGGCGCGCGGCGCCGAGTCGAGCGACGAGAGCGGCGAGGTCTTCGCCACCATCTACGCGCAGAAGAACTCGCCCGACTGGGATAAGTCGCTGTTCAAGGGCATCAGCGTCGGCGCGCAGTGGCGCGAGTATTTCTTCCCCTTCGAGTTTATCGCCGACTACGCCGCCGGTGCCGCCACGGTCAATTTCGGCCTNGGTAGCCGCCGCCAGACGCTGGAGATCGCGGGCTTCGAAGTCCTCTACTACGGCACCAGCCTGCAGGTGAGCGACCTGCCGCANCACCGGGCGACCTACGCCGGCCGCGAGCCAGATGCGCCCTGGCGCGCAGCGGCCCGGGCGCGCATCGAACAGCACCGCANAGGCGATTTCACTCTGGANCTCACCGGCCCGAGCGGGCAGCCCCTCGCCGGCGCCGAGATAGAAGTTGAACAGCACCGCCACGCCTTCCGCTTCGGCTCGGCGCTGCAGATGTGGCGGCTGACCAGCCCGGCGGCCGAGGATCGGATCTATCGCGAGAAGGTGCTGGAGCTTTTCAATGCCGCCTCCAACGAGAACGCGCTCAAGTGGCCGCCGTGGAACGGCGACTGGGGCGATCGCTTCAGCCGCGAGAGGACGCTGGCCGGTTTCCGCTGGCTCGAGGAAAACGGGCTGCACCGGCGCGGCCACGTGCTGGTCTGGCCCGGCTGGGGCAATCTGCCCAACGGCGTCGTGGCCCTGGAGCATGATCCCGACGCGGCCAGCCTGATTCCCGCGATGGTCATCGAACACATTGACGAGATCACCCAGGCGACCCGCGGTTTGGTCCAGGAGTGGGACGTGATCAACGAGCCCTATTCCAACCACGACATTATGGATTTGAGCGGCGAGCGGGTGATGGTGGATTGGTTTTTGGCCGCGCGGCGCAATTTGCCGCAGGCGCCGCTCTACCTCAACGACTACAGCATTCTCAGCAATGGCGGCCAGGACATCGCGCACCAGAATCACTACGAACGGACGATCGTATAATCTAATCGATCAAGGGGCGCCGATCACCGGGTTGGGCATGCAGGGCCATTTCGGCGACAATGTCACCGCACCGGAGAAATTGCTCAGTCTGCTCGATCGCTTCGCTCGTTTCGGCCTCGATATAAAAATCACCGAATTCGATATCAATACCGNCGACCAGGATCTNGTCGACGATTANACCCGCGATTTCATGACGCTGGTCTTCAGCCATCCGGCCGTGGCGGGCTTTCAATTCTGGGGCTTCTGGGAAAAGGCGCACTGGCGGCCCGGCGCTGCGCTCTACGCCGCGGACTGGACGCCGCGGCCACACGCGCAGGTGTACAGAAATCTAGTTTTTGAGGAGTGGTGGACCAGCGCAAAGGGTCAGACCGATGCAGACGGGCGGTTTCGGGGGCGGGGTTTTTACGGCGATTACACAGTGAAAGTGCGTCGGGGCGAGGCGGTCTTTGGCGCGGAATTTACCCTNGCGCGCGGCGCGAAACATATCGACATCCGGCTGGTCTCTACCGAGGTCAAAGCAAGCCAGAGCCGGCCGGGCNCGTTCAATCTGGAGCAGAATTACCCCAATCCCTTCAACTTTGCCACGCACATCCCCTATACGCTGGCTGCGCCCGGGCGGGTGCGTCTGCGCGTCTACAATGCCCTGGGGCAACACGTCAAAACACTGATCGACGCGAGTCTGCCGGCCGGGNAGCGCGTGGCGACCTGGGACGGCACCGACCTGGCGAACCAGCCCGCCGGCACGGGGACCTATATCTTTGAGCTGGCGGCGGACCAGCTAGCGCAGCGACGGTCGATGCTGTTGCTGCGCTGACTTAGCTCCAACGCGCGAGCCATTTCAACGCCAGGAGAGATCCCGACTGCGCAAATACTGGATCGCTCGTGGCTAAGGGGGCCTTTCTNGCGCTGAACCGAGGCGCCGTCGCGCATAGCTCTCAAGCTCCGGTTGCTTCTTTTGCCCGCAGCGGTCGGAAAAATTCGCGCAGGTCTGCCGCCATCTCCTCGGCTCGCTCGTGGATGGCGAAATGCCCGCCNTCGGAATAGTCGTTGTAATGGACCACATTGTAATACCGCTCGGCGCGCTGGCGCACGATGGGCGCCAATTCGTGCGGATAGGCGGCGACTGCGGTGGGTACCTCGATGCGGCTGCCCGGCGCCAGCTCCCATGGGTGGTAGTACGATTCGCTGTAGAGGCGAATCGCNGACCAGAAGGAGTTGGAGATCCAGTAGAGCATAATATTGGTGAGGATCATGTCGCGGGGAAAGAGATTTTCGAAGTCGTCGCCCCAGCCACACCAGGCGCGCCANTTCTCGACGATCCACGCCGCCAGCCCGGCGGGCGAGTCGGTCATGCCCACCGCCAAAGTCTGCGGNCGGGTCATCTGCTGGTGGCAGTAGGCCCCTTCGTCGATCCAGTACTGCTCGACGCGTTTCCAATAGCGCAGCATCTCGGGATCTTTGGGCTTGACCGGCGCCCATTTCATGCCCAGCCCGCGCAAAATATCGGGATCCTTGTCCTCGGGCTCGCGCTCNTCGCCCAGTCGCGGAAACAGGCAGTTGAGGTGGATGCCGATCAGGCTGCCGGGGAAGTAGTGGCCGAAAGGCGCGGTGAGAAAGCCGCCCCAGTCGCCGCCCTCGATGCCGTAGCGCGCATAGCCCAGGCCCTTGCGCATCAACGTATCGTACTGCTCCGGGTGGTGTTGGAAGCCGAAGCCCTGCTGCATGGGGTAGTCGGACAGCCCGAAGCCGATGATCGAGGGNACGACGACGGTAAAGGCATCCGTCGGGTCGCCGCCGTAGGANGCCGGGTCGGTCAGCATGGGCAGGATCTTCAACAGCAACACGAAGGACCACGGATAGCCGTGCATTAAAAAGAGCGGCATCGGATCCGGCCCCTTGCCCTCCTTGTGGATGAAGTGGATGTCGAGTCCGTCGATGTCGGCTTTAAAGTGATCGAGCTCATTGAGTTTGGCCTCCTGCGCGCGCCAGTCGTACTCGTCGAGCCAGTAGCCGACCAATTCCTTCATATAGGCCATATCGACGCCACGGCTCCAGCCGGTGCCGGGTATCTCGCCGGGCCAGCGGGTGCGCGCGAGGCGCTCGCGCAGATCGTCGAGCACTGGCTGCGGTACGTCGATGGCGTGGCGACGCACGGCGACAGATGGCATACTAGNCCTCTTTGCGCCGGGTGCCTATCAGCACGCGGTTCATCGGGGTGATCTCCTCGGGAATGGCGTCCCAGCGCACGCGGTAGCCGGCGGCTTCCAATCGATAGGTGCGGTCGATGTCAAAGGCCAGGCGGCTGCCCAGCGACAACTGCAGCGCGGNCGGGGCCTGGCAGCCGCGGTCGGGATAGCAGCAGGGCATCAGCGCCACCGCGCCGGCNNCCTCGACCGCGCAGTCGAGGCAGCGGTCGGTGAGCGTACCGCAGGCGTGGACGGCGATGACGGAGGTTTGTGGCTCCAGGTGCTGCCCGACATCTTTNATCCGTGCGGTCCGGTACTCGACCTTGTCGGCGACCCATGGCCCGACGCGGATGGCGGCCGCCAGTGCCTTGGTGTGGCTGGGCGGTTGCTCGCGGTCGATCAGCACCACGCGCTCGACTACGCGCTCGAAGAGGGCGAAGAGGATGCCGGTCAGCCCGTGGCCGCAGCAGAGGTCGGCCACGCACCGGGTGCGTACGTGTTTGCGCGCCCTGGCAAAAAATTCAAACGACTCCAGCACCTCTTTGACCGGCAACGTCTTCTCCAAGGCCAGTTCGCGCACNTAGCGGTCCTGCAGGCTGTCGGAGTTGAAAACCCGTGCGGTCATCGGCGTGGTCACCGAGCTGCGCGAGTGCGCCAGCGACGGAATCGGCGTTTTGTTGAATTGGCGGAAGCTCTTGTAGTTGGGTTTGGCGGGCATGGCCGATGAGTTCAGCTCAGGCAACCGGCATCTCCTAGCTTGCTGGCAACACTGNCCACGNTGATCCTGCCGNCGGCGAGTGGGCCGCAGANGACGACCCGTTTCANGCTGGCGTTGGCGCGTCTTCCCGCAGNAAGCCNTCCGCCTTCAGCTCGGCCCACAACGCCGCCGGGATCTGGTGTTGGAACCANCCGATATTGGTCTGGATATGCGCCGGCTCCATCGCGCCGGGGATAATCGCCGAAACCAGCGGGTGGCCGAGCGGGAACTGCATCGCCGCCGCCNGCAGCGGCACGTCGTGGCGCTGGCAGACCTCCTGGATGCGGCGGGTCTTTTCCATGATTTCGGNCGAGGCGTCATCGTAGGCGTAGCGCGCGCCCTCGACNGGNCCGGNGACCAGGATGCCGGAGGCGAAGACCGANCCGATGACGATATTGACGTTGCGCTCCTCGCACATGGGGAATTCTTCGTCGAGGGTCTCCTGGTCCAAGAGCGTGTAGGGCATGGCGACAATGCAGAAGTCCAGGTCTACGGCGTCGAGCAGCCGCGGCATGGCGCCCATGCGGTTGAGTCCGGCGCCGACAGCCTTGACCAGCCCCTGCGAGCGCAGTTCATCCAACGCGCGCCAGCCGCTGGTGATCAGGTGGTTGACATGGGCGGAAAATCGCTGCTCGCTATCGTGAAAGAAGCTGTCGAGGTCGTGGATCAGCAGCAGGTCGATGGAGCTGAGGCTCAGTCGTTGCAGGCTGTCTTCCCACGAGCGCATGATGCCGTCGTAGCCGTAGTCGAAGCGGTAGTCGAAAGGCAGGCCGCCGGTCCAGAAGCCCTTGTCGAANTNGTCGAGGTCGCGGGTGGCGGTCAGTACCCGGCCGACCTTGGTCGAGACGACGAAGTCTTTGCGCTGTTGCTGGCGCAAGAAGTAGCCGTAGCGGTGCTCGCTCTTGCCGTAGCCGTAAAAGGGTGCGGTGTCGTAGTAGCGGATGCCGGCGTCCCAGGCGGCCTGGAGGGTGTCCTGGGCCTGGGTTTCGCTGACGGGGTCGAAGAGCTCGCCGATGGGGGCGCCGCCGAAGCCGAGGGTGGAGAGCTCGACGCCGGTGCGCAGGGAGCGGGTGGGGATGGTCGACATGGGAATGGCCTTTCGTTATACATGTTATCTGAGGGGATATAGTATTGCGTGGGCCGGGCGGTTGCAAGTTCAGNCTGGAGTCATTGAGATGAAGTGGAATCTGGTGGATGCCCCAGAAGATCCCGACGACTTTTTTGTCCGCGTCTTGCCGCGAGACGGAGGGGCGTACCATCCGCAGTACGCCCTGGTTCGCGCGGCCTTATCCCAGGGGACTTTTGCGGCGGGCCGGGGCGAAGCGCAGTCTGCCCGCGCTGTGAAGAGAGCGCCGAGGGCGCATTTTGACACTCTGGTGCCTTGCTGCTGATATTGTAGCGACTGCAACCAAACGACGAGGAGCGAGCACGGATGGCCGAAGCCAAGACCTGGGTATTGACCGATGCGGATACCCGCACGTGGGTCGAAAGTATTGAGATAGGGCCCGCCGACCTGGGCCTGCCCGANGAGGGCTGGTCGATTCGCAAGACGACCTTACGCGGCGGGGTCAGCGACGGGGNAGACATTATCGAGGTAGACAACGGCGCCTTGTCCTTTTCGGTCCTGCCCACGCGCGGGATGGGCATCTGGAAAGGCGCGTACAAGGGCCTGGACGTGGCCTGGAATTCCCCCGTCAAAGGGCCGGTCCACCCGGCGCTGGTCGATCTGCAGGACAGGGGTGGGCTGGGCTGGCTCGGTGGTTTCGANGANGTCGTCGCGCGCTGTGGGCTCGATTCGACGGGGGCGCCTGGGACCGACGTGGTGCCCAACAACATGGGCGTGCCCACCGAGGTGGCGCTGACGCTGCACGGCAAGATCGCCAATATTCCCGCGCGCCGGGTTGAGGTCCAGGTCATTCCCGGTGATGCAACGGCGCCCACCGAACTGGTGGTCACAGGAGAAGTGCACGAGGCCGGGTTGTTTTGCCCGCAGTACCGGCTGCTGGCTCGCGCGTCCACCACCGCGGGTTCCAATGTGCTGCGGATCGAGGACGAGGTCCGCAACGAAAAAGCTATCGACGCCGAAATGGAATTGCTTTACCACTGCAATTTCGGTCCGCCCTTTCTCGACGATGGCGCTGCGCTGGAAGTTGCGGCGCGGGAGGTCGCACCCCGCGACGCGCGTGCGGTCGAGGGCCTCGCCGCGTATCAGACCTATCTCGGTCCGACCGCCGGCTACGTCGAGCAGGTCTACTGGTACGATCTGCTGGCGCGCGAGGACGGCCAAACACTGGCGATGCTGCGCAACGCCGCTGCCGACAAGGGCCTGGTTCTGCGCTTCGACAAGGGGCAATTGCCGGCCTTCACTCAGTGGAAGAACACGGCCTCGGTNGCAGACGGCTATGTCACCGGGCTGGAGCCGGCGACCGACTATCCCAATGGCAAGGCCTTTGAGCGCGCACAAGGGCGGCTGGCCACAATGGGGCCGGGCGAGAGTCGGCGCAGCGAACTGGNGATCGAGGTGCTCGACGAGGCGGCCGCCGTGGCCGCCGTCCAGGCNGAGATCGCTCAATTGCAGCAACGNGCGGAGCGGCAGGTACACAGCGNCCCGATNGCGAAGTACTCGGATATGGGATAGCGAACGATGCGGATCNCCCTTGCGGGCNNTTCGGGGCNTGGGCCGGTTGGTGTCGATTATCGCATGCCCACCGGCCACTGCCAGATCTCAATACGGCTGCGCGCNTAGACACGGGCGGTCTGCGGATTTATTTTTCGCGACCGTTCTGCAGGGTGGGGTGCGCTTTGCAGAATAAGGGCCAACGGAAAGGATTTATATGGCACTGCCGAAATTGGGCGGTCACTTGATTGTCTTCGGTCCGCGCTACACGATGGATGACGACGCGGAATTCATCCTCGACAGCGTCAAAGCNGCGGGCTACACCGCCGTCGAGGGCGGCATCGCCGNCGANGCGGACAACTACAAGCGCCTGCTCGACGAACGGGGCATGGAATGCGCGGGCCTACACACCTCGATCAGCCGCCGGCCCGACGTCGACGAACTCATCGCGCAATTGCACACCCTCGACTGCCGTCACCTGTGCAATTCGGGCATCCTCGCCGGTCAGGAGCGCAGTGTCGAGACCTGGCGCGAGAGCATCGCCTACCTCAATGAGATGGGCGCCCGCTTGCGCGACAACGGCATTGCCTTCCACTACCACAACCACGACTATGAGTTCGATGATCTGGGCGGGGGCACGACGGCGATGGATCTGCTGCTGNACGGGCTGGACAACGACGCGGTAGATCTCTGCCTCGACGTGGGNTGGGTCCACGTGGCGGGCGAGGATCCGGGCGCCTTCCTCGCCGCGCACGGCGCACGAACCGGTTATCTGCACCTCAAAGACTACGAGCGCCCCGCAGGCCAGGCCGGGCGCGAGGGGCTCACCTGGCGCGAGCTGGGCAACGGCGATGTCAATTGGGATGAGGTCATGGAACTCGTGCCGCGGCTCGAAGGGGTCGAGTGGGCCATGGTCGAGCAGGACCGCAGCGACCGCGAGCCGGGCGAGAGCCTACAGATCAGCCGCGATTTCTTGCGAACGCGATACAATTATTGAGAGGAGTGAGCGATGATTATCGACCAGTTGCAAAACGCCGAGCAGTACTATGGCCTCGGCACGGGAATNGAAGCGGCGTTGCGCTATTTGCAGCAGACCGACTTTAAAAACGTCGCCCCCGAGCGCTATGATATCGACGGCGACCGGGTCTACGCGATGGTACAGGAATACGACGCCAAACCCAAGGCCGAGGGCTTTTGGGAAGCGCACCGCAAATACCTCGACGTGCAGTACGTCGCTGCGGGCGTTGAGCACATGGGCTANGCGGCGGCGGCGACCTTGCAGGCCGGGCCCTACGAGGAGGACAAGGACTTTATAAAACTGGAGGGCGATGGCGAGTTCTTCCTTTTGCGCGAGGGCTATTTCTGCATTCTCGCCCCGCAGGACGCTCATATGCCNGGTATGGCNGTCGGGCAATCCGCACCGGTAAAGAAGGTTGTGGTCAAGGTGGAATTTTAATNTGGCGTTCCCGNGCTGGCGGCTGGCTTCTGGAGTGCGCTCTGAAAGCCAGCCGCCAGTGGGCGAGCATGGGACCGTCGNTACATGCANGNTTATGGGACGGGGTGCGGGTGGGGTCTGAGTCGGTAGTCCGACGCTGTGCAGATAGCGCCATCCAGAGAGNAACTTAAATATTGCCGACCGCTATTTGTGGGTGAATGATAGCATTNANGAGGTTANAGCCATTGAATATGCTTTATGAAATGCACATGCATACACCGCTTTGCAAACACGCTCGAGGAGAACCCGGGGAATACGCGTCTGTCGCCGAGCAGCGAGGCTTGGCGGGGATTGTAGTCACCTGCCATAACCCTACGAATGATGGATGGTCGCCCGATGTGCGGATGAGTTTGGCCGAATTCGACCAGTATGTGGCTATGGTCGAAAATGCTCGGCAGGAGTGGATGGGGAGAGTGGATATCCGTCTCGGGATGGAGAGCGATTATATCCCCGGAATGGAGCCGTGGCTGGAGACCTTGCACCGGATGGCCGAATTTCATCATGTCCTTGGTTCGGTCCATCCGCATCTTGAAGATTATCGAGATCGGTTCTATACCGGCGATTTCGCTGCCTATGTAGCAACGTATTTTGATCATATTGCCATGGCGGCAGAAACGGGATTATTCGACACCATTGCGCATCCTGATTTGGTCAAAAGGGTGAGCCCGGATCAATGGGATCCGACGCGGGCAATGGGTTCGATATGTCTCAGTCTGGACCGGATTGCCAGAGCTGGAACTGCGATGGAGTTGAATACTTCGGGGCTTAATGCCGAGTGTGGTGAAGTCTATCCGAACAAGCCGATGCTGGGTGAGATGTTGAAACGCAATATTCCCGTAGTTCTCGGTGCCGATGCCCATGATCCTGGTCGAGTGGCAGCCGATTTCGAAAATGCTCTCGATATCCTAAGCAGTGTGGGGTATACTCATATCAATATTTTTCTCGACCGGCAACGCAGGGAAATCCCTATTGCAAACGTTCGAAATCAGCTTCAAAAGATCTAGGCGTAGCTAATGAATCTGATCTCGAGAATTTTCGGCAGAACTGCCAAGCTGAACATGGAGAAGCAGGTGGGTCCTGCGAGCGAGGATGATATCAAACAGGCCCTTGCAAGCATAGATGCAATTACCGCGACCATGTCTGAGACAGATAACTGGAGGGTTATTTTCCATCGGATGCGATCGTATATCGTCGATCATCCAAACTCCTACGGCATGAGCATGGCCAGAGATTCGTGGCAATCCATGCAAGGCGGTTACGGCAGCTGGTCCGACTACTACATACCACATGATGACTTCGAGACTCGGAAGAGGCTGAACGAAGAGCTACAGTCACACTGTACGGCATTGGTTTCCGCCTTGTCGGCTTATGCTGACGAGTGATCGGCCAGTTCCGTGGGGGGGGCCGGATGATTCTCAGTATGAGCTTGATGCACACCGACCTGTAATGAGGCAGCCTGTGTATGGGAAATTCAAAGCCTCTTTTAGGTCTTCGGTTCAAGCCATTTGGGCGTATGCGCGGCCCGTTGGCCGCCGTCGGCGGTGGGGCTTAGAGGTATTTTGACCACCAGCCGAGGATTTCGCCGAGCCGGTGGATACGCAGGTCCGGCGGACCGCAGCGGCTCATCCCGTGGCTGGCTTCTTGCGGGTAACGGACGAAACGCGTCGGGACTCCGAGCATCTTCAATGCCGCGAAGACCTGTTCGCCTTGTTCGATGTTGCAGCGGAGGTCGCCCTCGCTGTGAATCACCAGGGTGGGTGTGGTGACATCGCGGATCGCACGGATTGGGCTCTGCTCCCAGAACGCCTGGTTGTCGTCCCAGGGATTCCCCGGCCAGTAGGTGCCCGTCATCAGAGGATAGTCGCTGGATCCGGCCATGCTGACGAGATTGGCGACGCAGCGATCGGTGATCGCGGCTGCGAAACGGTCGGTGTGCGTGATGGCCCAGTTAGTCATGTACCCGCCGTAGCTGCCTCCCATGATGCCGATCCGTTGATGATCGATCGCGGGATGCTGCTCCATGAAGGAGGCGACCGCCTGCACGTCGGCCCAGTCGGCGGCGCCCCATTTTCCCTGGATGGCGGTGCAGTGTGCTTCGCCGTATCCCTTGCTGCCCCGTGGATTGCTGAAGACGACGACGTGTCCGGCGGCGGCCAGCACCTGGAACTCGTGAAAGAAGGTTGTGCCGTAGAGCGCGTGTGGGCCGCCGTGAACCTGGAGTACCCCCGGACACCGGCCGCGGGACCGGGATGTCCTGCCAGGAGGCTGCATCACCCAGGTGTGTACCCGCGTGCCGTCCTCCGCGGTGATCCACTTTTCGGTGGGTTTCGAGAGCTCGAGTTGGTTGAGCAGCGGACCGTTGAAATTGGTCAGGGGTTTGGGGGCGAGTTTCTGCAGTTGCCGGCTGCCGCGAATCTCGGCCAGCGCCACCTCCGGCAGCGTCGTGGCGTTACCCGTACAAACCGCGATGCGACGCCCGTCGGCCGAGAGGTTTCCCATCACCGTTGATGTGGGACCACTGGTCAGCAGGCGGACGCTTCCTCCGGCCAGAGGTACGGTGGCGATGACACTGGCCCCGTGCCAGCCGAAGCACATCAACGCCTGTTGACCGTCGGCGGCGAAATCGTAATGGGCTCCGAAAGTTGCTTCGGCGGTGTCGGATATAACGGTCGCGGAGAGGCAGTAATCGGTGTGGCCGGTGAGATTCTGCAGGTCACTGCCGTCGAGTCGACACGAGAACAGATGCGTGTTGCGGACGCCCCACGTCTCGCGTCCCTCGCGACCGGCGAATAGCACCCGCTGTCCATCGGGGCTGAAACGGGCAGCCGATTTCCAGCCGTCGGGAAGGCCGGTGATGCGGCGGGCCTTGCCCGTCTTTGCCGATACGCGGAACAGCGCGTCCTTCCACGGTGTCAGCAGTGGTTCGCGGCTGACGTTGGTGGCGACGAGCAGTTCGGATGAGTCGGGAGACCAGTCGAAGGAAAACGAAGGGTTGCTGCCTCGTCCGAACACCATTCTGTGTGTGCCGGTTTCGATATCGACCAGGTGAAGACGAAAGCGGGCGCTGCCGAAATAGCCGTCTCCATCAAGCCGATAGAAGAGTTCGTCAATTTCCCATGGGGGCGTGCTGCTTCCGTTCTCTTCCCGCTCGGCTTCGGCCGCTTCGGTCCTTGCGGTATCCGTCTGGCGAAATGAAACCGCCAACATGCGGCCGTCCGGAGACCAAGACCAGGACCCGATGGATCCCTCGGGAAAATCGGTCACGGCTCGGGCTTCTCCACCATTGGCCTCGAGCACGTAAATCTGTGGTTGACGCTTGTTGCGGGAGGAGGTAAATCCGATGCGGGATCCGTCCGGTGACCAGCGGCCGTGATAATCACTGTCACCGGAAGAGAAGGGGCGAACGCTACCATCGGCTTCCACGATCCATAGATTCGATAGGGTCTCGTTCTTCGCGCCGACGTGACTTCTGGTCAACAGGACTCGGCTGCCGTCGGGTGAGATCTGGGGATCGGCTACGGAAATGAACTGCCGAAGGTCTTCAGGCGTGATCTGGCGACGTCGTGCGGTCGTCTTGGCCATGGCTTGAGCTCCGGGTGGTGCGGTCGTTGTTGGGTCGCTGCTGCTGCATTAGAAATACAAAGGCCCTTTTAGGTCTTTGGGTCAAGCCATTTGGGCGTGTGCGCGGCCCGTTGGCAGGGCTGTTTCTGGAAGCGACAACGTGGTCGATATAATCGGCTGCTTCGTTGCGCACCATTGCCAAGCAGGGACCTTTCATAGCCGGCCACGTGCTCTACAGCGGAACACCAGCCTTTTTCAGCCCATCGAGAAACCGCCTAATGAGTGCATCATCTGGAAACGGATAGCACATGCGTACGAACGGCTCGGAGGGTTCGGGCACTAGTCTTAGCAGACTTTGCAAACACTCTTGCGCCTCGTCTTTGCGGTCTAACTGACCATAGGCGGCAAGCATGGTGACAAGCGTGTAGATGAAGTCGCCGTTTTGACGCAGCGCGCGATGACACCACTCCACTGTTTCATCGTAGTTCTCAAGCACATAGTGACCTAACGCCGTCCAGGAGTCCGCCACGAACAACAGCGGGTCCCGTGGGCTCAAGCGGCGCATGACGTCGTACTGTTCCAAGGCGAGCTCTGCTTCACCCAGGATGATATACATATTGCCGCAGTAGACTCGAATTACNGNGTAGCTNGGATTGTCCCTGATCGCCACATNGGCTGCCTCGCGNGCNTTCGNCGGATCGCCTGAGAAAAGCTCTACCCAGGACATACAAGCACGCGCATGCGCATTGCTCGGGTCGAGCGACAGCGCCGTCGCAGCGTGCTCGGCTGCTTCTGCCANGGCCTGNTCGNTATTTTCGCGCCAGCCCATGGACATGCCCCACAAGGCGATGTCGGAGATCAGCGCATGCACCATGGGAATGTCGGCGTCGAGCTTCAGGGCTTCGAATAGCAACTCTCTCGCTTCTGCGAAGCTCTCGGCCCGGAATTGTGCATGGTTCCACTGTGCCTTGAGCATCAAGTCCCACGCCTCCAGGTTTTCCGGCGCTTTTCGCAAAATGATTTTTTGCTGCTCGACGTACAGCTCTGGCATGATCGCGCCGGCAAGGCTCATGGTGATTTCGTCCTGGACCTCAAAGACGTCTGTCAACTCCCGGTCGTACCGCTCTGCCCAGATGTGTTGCCCGTTGCTGGCATCGATGAGCTGCGCCGTGATTCTGACGCGATTACCGGCCTTGCGNACGCTACCCTCCACCACGTAGGCAGCGTCTAGCTCACGCGCCACCTCGCGAATGTCGGGAGATTGGCCCTTGTAGGCGAAGGTCGAGTTGCGCGCGATAACGGGAAACCAGCTGGCCTTGGCAAGTTCCGTGATGATNTCCTCGGTAATGCCGTCGGCAAAATATTCTTGCTCCTGATCACCGCTCATGTTTGTGAACGGCAATATTGCAACCGCCGGCTTGCGCATCAGCTTTCCAGCAGTCTCATCGTTNTCTGCCGATTGGACACGCGTGCCGTCGCCGGATGGACTCTGAGTATCGCCGCCTTCGGTCATGCCAGCTTGCATAGCGGNCGTGTCTTGTTTGACAACTCGATAGACGAAAACCGGCGCTGTAACATGCTTCAAATTNTACATACCCAGATCTTCGAACTGTACGGCAACTCTGTTGCGAACGGTATCCCTGACGAGGGCCGTCACGCAGATCTCGCCCGGCTGCGCCAACGCNTCNATGCGCGCGGCAATGTTGACCCCTTCCCCATGAATATCCACGCCATCGTCTATCACATCCCCAAGGCTGATCCCCATGCGGAAATCCAGGGGTGATGCATCAAAACCGCACTGCATCGCCAATGCACATTCCATCGCGTTCTGTACCGAGGAAAATTCNGCGAGAAAGCCGTCGCCGGTGTACTTGACAATCTTGCCTTCGTGCGCCGTGATATTGGGATCAATGACATCTGCACGCACGGCTTTCCATGCCGACACAGTGCCGTCGGAATCCTGCTCCACTAGAGAAGTATAACCGGCGATATCGGCCATTAGCACAGCCGAAAGGTGACGCGATTGCCCGGCAGTCATATTAAGTTCCTAANCGTTTTAGATCCGAATCGGCGTGTAATCTGTATGTCCGANACGACGCACCGAATGAGTAGGGGCACACTATATAGGCTCTTTTAGGTCTATGGGTCAAGCCATTTGGGCGTGTGCTCGGCCCGTTGGCCGCCGTCGGCGGTGGGCGGTGGCTTGTGGCGTGATGCGTTAGGCGGCGAAATATCATTCCTGTTGGGGGGCCGAGGTGGACTAAGCAGTGCCGGCGCGCTCTATGATCGATGTCTGGGTAGCGGAATAACTTGGAATAGGGCGGTTGAATTTCCTATACTTGTCCTGCCTGGCCGCAATAACAAACAACAGGCGATTTTCGCTGCTTCGCTACACTCCTCAGCCATTTGCACAGCGACTGGAACGGTATGGTGAAATGGGCAGAGGAAACCCTAAACCCATGAGACCTCTCCTAAAGAGAGAGCGAATATTTGCGGTGCNACTACTAACTCAGTAAGCCGGGTAATGTAAAAATGAACAGAGATTACGATGTAATGGTCTTTGGCGGCGGTACTGCCGGCGTTGTTGCGGCCACCCAAGCAGGTCGCGCTGGTGCCAAGGTCNTGCTCGTCGAAAAGACCGGTATGTTGGGCGGGACGACAACCACAGGCGGGGTCAATTTCCCCGGCCTTTTCCATGCCTGGGGCCAGCAGGTAATCGCCGGAATTGGCTGGGAACTAGTTACTCGTTGCGTGGCCGAAGCAGGTGGAAGCCTACCAAATTTTGCAGACTATCACCGCCCCCACTGGCAGCTCCAAATCCGCGTGAACCGTTTTCTCTATGCAGCACTCTGCGACGAGGCGGTAGTCGATGCCGGTGTCGAGGTCCTCTTCCACAGCATGCTCGCCAGCCTCGACGTACCAGGCGCAGGACAGCACTGGACAGCCACGCTCTGCACCAAAGATGGGCTGACCGAGGTCAATGCTGCGGTGGTGATCGATACCACGGGGGACGCCAATGCCACTGCACTGGCCGGTTTGCCAATGCATATCCCAAGCGAAAACCAGCCGGCCACATTATCCTGTCAGGCCCTTGGCTACGATCCGCAAGATCTCGATATCGACGTCATCAACCGCGCCTTTGATGCCGAAGTAAAAGCGGGGCGATTAGCCTATACCGATGCGTCCTGGAATACCAACAGTCCCAACATCGGCCGTTGGCTCGAAAGCCGCGGCGTTAGTGCCAACCATATTCATCACATCAACGCCCGGAACAGCGAGGGCAAAACTCGATTGGAACTGGCGTCGCGCAAGAGCCTACTTCGACTCTACCGTTTCCTCAAGCAACAAGCCGGTTTGGAGCAACTGATCATCGAACAGATTTCACCCGAGTGTGGAGTACGTGAAACAGCTACCATCCAAGGCAAGTGCACAGTGACCGTCGAGGACTACCAAGCCGGTCGCGTTTGGGATGATGCGGTCTGTTATTCCTTCTATCCCATTGACCTTCACAAATCTACGGGCGGCGGGCTACAAATGGAGCCGCTCGCCGAGGGAGTCGTGCCAACATTGCCGCGCAGAGCGCTGCTGCCGGCAGGCAGCAATAACTTCCTGGTGGCAGGGCGTTGTATCGCCAGCGATCGTTTGGCCAACTCTGCTTTGCGCGTACAGGCGACCTGTATGGCTACTGGTCAGGCTGCCGGCGCAATGGCCGCACTCAGCGCATCGACAGGGGTCGACCCAGAAGATATCCTCATATCAGAAGTGCATGCCCTCCTTCGTGATCACGGTGCAATTATACCGGGAGATGTTCCGATCCTCGCTGAACAAGAGCGTTGAGTTCGTACAGACAAGCGTATATCTCAGACCGATAGTTCGTTAGCGTTTTTGCAGAGCTCAGATCCCAGGTCAGCTATCACCGATGTACAAAGGAGATGAGAATATGAGATGGCGAGACCTCAATGGCATAACGACACTGGTTTTCTCACGGACAATGGTTGCTCTCCCATCCTCACATTCTTTGGGATTGATCGCCAGGATGATATCATTTGGATGGTCTGGGCGCAGTCATTACCTTGCTGTCAGTGGAAGCCGAACAGTACCTTCGAAACACTAGTACACACAGTACACCACGCGATCATCGATAAATGACGATGGGCGATGCTCTGCACCTCTACCTTCGGGCAAAATGTAACTATACGTACCTAAACTTTATTTTTTTGAAAAAAAGGGACTCGGATGCAAAAGACGCTAAGCGCTCTACTGACGGTTGCACTGATTGTTGGTCTGGCGGGCAATTCGGAGGGTGAGACTTACACGGAGGAAGCGGTGGATCAGGCGCCGAATCCACACTATTCTCGGTATTTTTTCGCGCCGACGGCTTTTCCGCTGCAAAAGGGGAATGGCTATATACAAACGACCTGGCTGGTGGCCTGGTCGGCACATTACGGTATCGCGGATTATGGCTCGATCGGTTTTGTGACCACCCCTGTGGGCAGGCCGTTTTTCCTCACGCCCAAGATCGGTATGCGGGTTGCGGACAAGTGGTACACGGGTGGTGGAGTGATGCTGGGCTATGTCGACGGAGATCCATTGGGCATCGGCTACGGACTGAGTACCTGGGGCGATATCGAGCAAAATCTGACATTCGGCTTGGGTTGGGCCTTCGGTGCGGGCGACGTCGAGCAGTCGCCGCTACTGAGCATCAATGCGATGAAGCGATTTGCCGATTCGTGGATGATGATGTTTGAGTCCTGGATCTTTACCGAGGACGTGTCGGATTTACACCTGCTGCTCTACGGAGTGAGGTGGCATCGCGGCGGCCAGAACAGTCTGGATCTCGGATTCATCATTCACCGCGAATTCGTGGAAGAGTGGAACAATACCTTTTTTCTGGGCATTCCCTATTTCGGCTGGACCTTCGGTTTCTAAACTCTGTTCTCGCTGGTGCTGTCTGGCTGGATGGCACCAGTGTCCGGCAAGGGCATCAATCGCTCGGCAGTGCGCTCAATGTACGCCATCGCCGCCAGGTCGTACCCGCCCGAGGTGTCGCCCCGGTCTACGGTGGTGTATACTCTTCAGCTCAAGGCTGCGGTCTTCAAGTAAAAACGCCCCTCATATCACCACCCACACCCCCACCAGACACAACCCCATCCCCGCCACTACCTGCCAGGTCACCTGCTCCTTGAGAAAGACCATTGCCATCGCCATGCCGAATACCGGCGAGATCGACGTCAGTACCGCGACCTTGCCGACTGTAGACTGGGTAATGGCGTAGAGGAAGAGATTGGCGCCCAGCCCCATCCCCAGACCCCCGGTGAGTCCGACGATCACAAAGCTGCGCCAACTGATGCCCCGCAGCGATTCGTTGCCGCTGGGCAGGATGCGGAAGAAGTAGACCAGCAGCGCGATAAGCGGCATGCGCACCGCGTTGGCATGGGTGGTGTCGAGATGGGATGTCGCGGGTTTGAGCAGCGTGGAGGACAGGCCCCAGAGGACGGAGGCAGCCAGCGCGAGGAAGACGCCATAGCGCAGGCGCATGTCCTGCGCGTCCTCCTCTTTCTCGCCGAGGCCCGAAAGCAGCGCGACCCCGGCGACCACCAGCACTGAGCCCAATACCAGCGCCAGGGTCATTGGCTCGCCCAATAGCGCGCTTTCCCACAACAGGGTCGTCAGTGGAAAAGTACCGGTCAGCGCCATGGTGCGCGAAACGCCGATCTCCTTGATGCCGCCCAGGTAGAGGGTGTCGCCCAGGGCGATGCCGAGGGCGCAGCCGATAAATAGCAGCGCCCAATCTTGCCACGGCACGAGGGCCAGATCGGCGATGGGCGGCGCAACGAAGGGTACGGCCACCCACAGCATGAGACCAGCGACTCCGCAGCGGATGCAGTTCATGGCCGCAGGGGAGACCAGGTGCGATTGGGTGCGGAGGATCAGCCCGTTGAGCGCCCAGACGAAGGCACACCCCAGCGCGGCCAGCTCGGCCGCGGAGACGAAGCCGGGCAAGAAGTGTTAAAAGCGGCCGTGGTGCGACTCGGCTGGGGCCTGGTATGCGACGTTGAGGTGCGGCGTCGCAAGCAGTTGGTGGCCCTCGACCCTGGAGGTCAGGCAGCTTTCTAACGCACCGCTGACGATGAGGGTGCGCTCGGCGGGATAGGGGGCCACTCCCGTTTCGATCATCTCCCATATTTTGGCCACGAAACAGGCCGAATAGGTGACATTGGGCGTCGGCGTGAGGAAGAATTGCGTCGAGACGGGATTTTCTTCGCCCTTGAGCTTGCAGGCGAAGGTATAGTCGCGGATCGCGCCGTTGAGCATCAGCAGCGTGGTCTTGAGGCCGTCGTTGTGCTCGATAAAATAGGCGGCCGGCTCTTTAACCAGCCCGGGCAGCTCGCCATTGCCGAGCAGATCCTGGGTGCGGCCGTCCTCGTCGGTCTTGCCGCACGGGGTGTCGCTGCGCGAGAGCGCAGATTCTAAGAGCTCCAGCGAATAGCGGCCGTCCTCGCCGGCTTTCCACACCTCGTCGCCTTCGATCAACTGCACCGATTTGACCCCGGTCTCGCCGCCCGCGCGTCGCTCGATCATGCACTGCATGGCCTCAAGCGCGTGGTAGTCCATCGGGTCGGAGCCGCCGCAGCCGACCATCAGCGCTTCTTCGATCTCGCAGCCCAGCGGCAGCTCGACGTCGGGCAGGCGGTAGGTGACCGGCAGCGAGGAGCCGGCCAGGATCGGGAAGCCGAGCCGATGGCCGTCGTCGACCATCTCCCTGGCCTTGTCGAAGCTGTAGGAGAGGTGCTTGTCGTTGTAGACGGGCACGACGCGGCCGTCCTCTTCGAAGACTTTGACGCACTCCTTGAAGAATTCGTAGCGTGGGTAGAGCACCTGGCCCTTGTCGTTTTTGGGATAGTCGCCGTGCTCGCCGATGATCAGCACCGCGTCACAGGCCAGCTCGTCGCCGCCGCAGCGCAGGGCCTCGGCGATGGTCGGATAGACCGCGCCCCCGAACTCCCGCGCGCGGTCTTCGCTCTGGTCGCCCTCGGGTTTCTGATCGACGTAGATCGAAACCAGTTTGCAATCGGGGCGGTGCCACTGGCCGCCGTAGGGATAGCCGACGAAAAAGCGGTCGGCGAAGTGCTGGGCGTGCGAAAGATAGCGGTAGATGGTGGCGATGACGGCGATGCGCTTGGTGGCCATGGATTACGTTCTCCAGAAAGTCGATTCGGCGGTCGGCTGGTAGGCAATATTGAGATGCGGGGTGTCGATTTTGGCCTGGTCCTGGTCGAGGCTATCGACCCCGGCGATGACCAGGCCGGAGGTCAGCAGCGTGCGCTCGACCGGGTAGGTGGCCTTACCGGTCAGGAACATCTGCTCGATGTTGTTGACCAGCGGGCTGAAGAAATTGGCCAGCGTGGTGCGGGCCGGGGGCATCGGCAGGTACATCTGAGTTGAGAAGATATCCCCCCCTTTGAGTCGTGCGGCGAAGTTGAAATCCTGAACCAGGCCGTTCATCAGGATCATCGTCGAGAGCAGACCGTCTTGGTGCTCGTACTGATAAGCGACGGGGCTTTCGACGATCTGCTTCATCTCGTCGATGGTGGGAAAGGGATTGTTGAAGCCGGGTCGGCCGGGCGTGAGCGTGTGGCTGCGGCAGAGGTTGGCCTCAAAGAGCTCGCGCGACCACACCCCGTCGGCATGGGCCTGCCAGAAGTTGTCGTCGCGGTAGGCCTGGAGCCATTTGACGCCCGACTCGCCGCCCTGGCGGCGCTCGACCATGCACTGCAGCGTCTCCAGCCCGTGGAAGTCGTAGCTGTCGACGCCGCCGTAGCAGACGGTGACGGCCTCTTCGGCCTCGGCGCTGGTCGGGAACTCCAAAGAGGGCGTGCGCCAGGTGACCGGTAGCGAAGAGCCGGACATAAAGGCGAAGCCCATCTCCTGCGAGATATCGTACATTTCCTGGCACCAATCCCAGTTCCACGACAGATGCTTGTCGTTGAAAATGGGTGCGGTTTTGCCGGTGGTGCGGTAGACCGAGACGATTTGCTTGAAGAGTTCGTAGCGCGGATAGAGGTGCTGGCCTTTGGGGTTGTGGGCGTAGGACCCGTGCTCGGCGACCAGCAGCACGCCATCGACGGCGAGGTCGTCGCCACCCAGGGTTAGCGCGTCGGCGACGGTGGGATAGATCTGCATCTGCGGGAAGCGCTCGGCGCGGTCGCGGCTGAGGTCGGGCCGGTCTGCCTCGGGGTCGGGATCGACCTGGTCGACGTAGAGAGAGACCAGATCCATCGGTGGGCGGTGGTGGCGTCCGTTCCAGCCATAGCCTTCGAGGAAGCGATCGACGATGTGCTGGGTGTGGGAGTACTTGTGGTAGATGGTGGTGATGGCGGCGATTTTGGGGCGGTCGGCCATGAGTCTCGGTCCTGAGGGTGAGCGGGTACAGGGCTAGATGCGCGGCTAAGATAGGAGACAGAGGGTTTGGGGGCAAATAATGGTCCAGGGCCTTGCAGTTCTACAGAACAGAGCGTGCGGGAACGGTACTGCAGACCCGTTGCGGGCAGATCACCAAAGTGGCAGACGGCTCAGTCCGCGTCGATCCAGCCGAGACTGCGCGCGACGGCCTTTTGCCAGCGGGCGTAGCCCTCGGTCCGGGCGCGGTCGTCGCGACCGGGCATCCAGCGCCGGTCCTCGCTCCAGTTGGCGCACATCTCCTCGCTACTGTCCCAGAAGCCGACCGCCAGCCCGGCGGCATAGGCCGCGCCCAGCGCGGTGGTTTCGGCGACGGCAGGGCGGATTACCGGTACGCTGAGGGCGTCGGCCTGGAATTGCATCAGCAGCTCGTTCTGCACCATGCCGCCGTCGACTTTCAATGCTCGCAAGTCTACCCCGGAATCGGCGCGCATTGCATCGAGCACGTCGCGGGTCTGGTAGGCGGTGGCTTCCAGGGCTGCGCGGGCGATATGGCCCTTGTTGGCATAGCTGGTCAAGCCGGCGATGACCCCGCGCGCGTCGTCGCGCCAGTGGGGTGCGTAGAGTCCGGAGAAGGCCGGGACGAAATAGACGCCGCCATTGTTGTCGACGCTGCGCGCCAACTCTTCGACCTCGGGCGCACTGGCGATCAGACCGAGGTTGTCGCGCAGCCACTGCACCAGTGCGCCGGCGATGGCGATGGATCCCTCCAGCGCGTATGCTGCCGGCTCCGTCGCGAACTGATAACACACCGTCGTCAGCAGCCCGTGCGCGGAAGGTACGATCTGCTCCCCGGTGTTGAGCAGCATAAAGCAGCCGGTGCCGTAAGTGTTCTTGGCCTCGCCCGCGTCGAAGCAGGCCTGGCCGACTGTGGCCGCCTGCTGGTCGCCGAGGATGCCGCAAACGGGTAAAGTGGTGCCAAAGGGTCCGTCGGCATCGGTGTGGCCGTAGGGTGTGGCAGCACTGCTGGGTTGGATGGCGGGAAGCATGGCGCGGGGAATGTCCATGGCCTGGAGCAAGTCGTCGCTCCAGTCGAGTGTTTCCAGATCCATCAGCAGGGTGCGCGAGGCGTTGGTCGGGTCGGTGATGTGGGTGCCGGTCAGTTGCCACGCCAGCCAGCTATCGATGGTGCCGAAGAGCGCATCGCCGCGCTCGGCATCCGGGCGCAGCCCATCGACATGGTCGAGCAACCACTTGATTTTGGGACCCGAGAAATAGGTGGCCAGCGGCAGGCCGGTGCGGGCGCGGAAGCGGTCCTGGCCGGCGTTTCCGGCGAGCGCGCGGCAGATTGCGTCGGTGCGGGTATCCTGCCAGACGATGGCGTTGTAATAGGGCTGTCCGGTGTGGCGGTTCCAGACAACGGTGGTCTCGCGCTGGTTGGCAATGCCGACGGCGGCGATTTTGGCGCGGGGGGCTTTGGCGAGCGCGGTGCGTACGGCTTCCTGGGTGCACTGCCAGATTTCGAGCGGATCGTGCTCGACCCAGCCGGGTTGCGGGTAGAGCTGGCGGTGTTCGAGCTGGTGGGCGGCGACGGCGCGACCCGTGTGGTTGAAGAGCATGCAGCGGGTGCTGGTGGTGCCTTGGTCGATGGCGGCGATGAGTTGGGTCATGGAGCGTCTTCCGCTGCAAATAGCCGGGCCATCTGTAGCAGCGCTTCACCCGCACCTGCGACTTCGATCATAGCCCGTTGAATTGCCTCCTTGAAACGTGCGTTATCCGCCGTAAGCGCATTTTGTCCATGGACCCCTGTCCAATTTCCACTGCGCCGAGCGTTGTCGTGCCATTAGCACTCCGTTACGCTTTTTGCCGATGTTGCAGCTGCTAGCGGTCGCAGGGTTCGGAAGATTGCGGGAGTGGATCGGGCGATCCGCGAGGCGTCCGCGCCATTTCATTCTCCCCCACCCTCCGGTTGGAAGTATAGTAAGATATGTGAGTCTGCAACCGCAACCATTTTCGCGACGGCTGGACGGCGCGGGCATCGAGGGTTTGCAGATAGCGCACGGCGCCGCCGAGCAGGTCATTAGCCGACATGGTGCCGCAGGGCGATATCGTCGAAACACCGCATCAGGTCGGGCATAAAGGCGGTCAGCGAGGGGTAGCGGTCGCGGTTTTGCTCGTAGTCATCCATGGCGTCGACTATCTCGGGCAGGTGGCGGCAACCGTACTGGTCGATATGGTGCTGCAACAGGCGCGCCGCGTCCTGGGGTTGGTTCGCCACCAGCGCGATGCGGACCTCGCAGGCGCGGATGATGTGCTCGGCGACATTGACCCGGGGCGACCAGCCCATCTGCCCGCTTTCGCGCTCGGCTGCGTAGAGCGCGACGAAACGCTCGATGACATCGGCGTAGTGCGGCGGCTCGAGCAGGTGGTTGACGAAGGAATGCCCGAATTCGTGGACCGATAGCTCGGCCAGGCTCTGCGGCGAGTCGAAGCCGTGACCGTCTGCGTCGGGCTCGACTGAGCAGAATGGCGCGAAGGTGTGGTAGATTTCGATCTCGTCGTCGCGGTGCACACTATTGCCGAAGCCGTGGCCAGCGATGCTCAGCGGTGAAGGGACCAGGTAAAAACCACGCGCATCGTCGCCGGCGCCGGCGCCGTAGTAGTTGCCGACCAAGTCGAGCCAGGAGGCGTCGGGCAAGCAGGCGCTGACCTCGGCCATAATGCCCTCGTAGCGCGGTTGTTGCTCGCGGTAAAAATTGTCGAAGCGGGCTCGCTCGTAAAAGTCGTCGACCAGCGGCAGGAAGTCGGCGATGGCCCTTTTGCCGGCCTCGGCGTCTCCGTCTCCGGCCTCGGCGTATCGGGAGTTGGGCAGGGGTGTCGTGAGTATGGCCACGGGGAAGGCGGTGCAGGTCAGCGCTAGTTGGATCATCGCGTCCCACCAGAAACCCTGTGCGTGCAACTGGTTGGCCTTTTGCACGGCGGGGTGCTCGCGCAGGTGGGCGAAGCGCTGCATGACTGCGCGGCGGTAGGGCTGGGACGGCATACCGGCGTTCCACTCTCCGGCGCCGTTTGCCGTGAGGTTGAGCAGAGTGGTAATGACCTCGACGTTGGGATCGATGCGGGCCTGGAGCATTATTCAGTCGTCTCCAGTTATGCCGCTGCCTCCGCTCCCAATCCGCCGACCAGATGGGCAATACTGTCGAAGCCTACGGCGAGCTGATCGTGGAGCGTTGCCGCGATGGCGGCGAATCGCTCCACGATCATATTCTTGCCGCAGCCCGATGCGTCCCAGGGGGCGATCGCGCAAATGCTTAAGCCCGCGCGAGCCCGGTCAGGTCGAAGGGATTGGACCAGGCCTTAAGGCCGCGTTGATCGACGATCTCGAAGCGCACCCAGCGCGAATTGGCTCGCAGCGGGAAGGTCGCGGTCTCAAACAGCTCGCCGTGCTGGTGGTATTCGGTGCCGGTGCTGTCGGAGATCGCGGCGATGCGCTGCGCTGGCGAGCAGGCGACGGTGGCTTCGCACGGGGTTTTTTCGTCGCCCTCCCGGTCGCTGCAGCGGATTTGAATATCGCGGATCTCGGGGCCGGTGCTGGCATAGGAGGCACCGGCGGCCAGCGCGGCGACGATCGCGGCGCCGGTGCGCTCTTTGACGCGGACCCAGGTCCAGCCCTGGTAGGTGTCGCGCCGCGCCGACTCCAGCGCGTGAGAGTCGTCGTTGGCCAGCGCCGGGTAGAGGCGGTTTTGCTGTTGCATCCAGTCGTCCCAGTGCACCGACGACTCGCCGCGCCCGGCGCAGCGGCAGGTCGTGTTGAAGACCTCGATGCCGGCGAAGCCGGTCAGGGGCAGAACATCGCGCATGACGTTGATCGAGCTCCAGTGGGGGTGTGCCAAAAAGACGGCCCCCCCCTGGCGATTAACCTCGTCGATCACGTGCTGTGGCGGCATTTTCTCGGCGTCCATATCCTCGCTCAGGTTGAGGCAGACGAAGTGGTGGCGCTGGCCGCCGAAGGGGTTGTCGGGATGCAGTTCCGCACCCTGGACGAGGACAAAATCATCGGGGGCCTGGACCGTGTCGATGCGGGTGATCTCGTGGTGGTCTGAGAGGCAGAGGTAGTCGTAGCCCTGGCCGACATAGCCGTCTAGCCGTTCCTGGGGCGAGGGCTGCCCATCGGAGTTGGTGGTGTGCGAGTGGAGGTTGCCCTTGAGCCAGGTGTAGCCTTCCGAGTCAGGGAGGGAAAAGGGATTGGTGATGGTGCCGGTGGGAGCAGCGGACATGATGGGATCCTTTCGGATTACAGGGTGGTTTCCAAGCCGGGGACGTGGCCGTGGTCGTTCCAGTATTCCAACTGGCGGATGCTCTCGTCGGTGATGACGAGTTTGGATACGGCGGTGTTCTCGTTGATAGCGCGGGTTTCGTCGGCGGTATCGACATTGAAGAAGGATTTGAAAATCTGGCTGAAAATGCCCCAGTGGCCGAAGACGACGAAGGATGCTCCGGGCGCGGCGATGATCTCGGCGATCAGCAGTTCGGCGCGGTCTCGCGTGGGGAGCAGATGGTGGTCGCTCGGGTCTATTTCGGCGATGTCGGCGAGGCTGTGGAAATCGACTTCGGCATAGGCGTCGTCGCGCCCCCAGTTGGATTCCAGGGCGCATTTGTTAAAGGCGATTCTATCGCCGCGGATCTGCGATAACTGATACGTGCGGCAGGCGCGGATGAGGGGGCTGATAAAGATGACATCGGGGTGTAGGTCTTTGACGCGCGGGATAAGGGCGCGGGCCTGTTGTTCGCCGAGGGGGCTCAGCGGCGGGTTGAGCCCGGGGACGGTTGCGTCGATCTGCGACATGCTTTGGCCGTGTCGGATGAGCCAGATGTGTTTCATCGGGGTACGGTTGCCTTTCTCCGCAACGGATGGCGATGTACCTATTGGGACGAAAAAGAATAGTATAAGTAGTGAGTAGAATCGGCACGGTTGTCAAATAGCAGGGATCGAGTGCCGCGTCAAAGTACTGCAGGAACTGGAGTTCGAAATCGCGCTCATGGGCCAGGTCGAGTCGCGCGCCGCTATGGCCTAGTCCGCGCGCCGCCCGCCCAGTTGGGAGACCAGCATCCCCCCAAACATCAGCCCGCATCCCGCCAGCCCGCGCAGGGACATCGCTTCGCTCAACAGCCACCAGCCGCCCAGCGCGGCGAACACCGTTTCCAGGCTCAGGATAATGGCCGCGTGGCTGGCCGGCGCCTGGCGCTGGGCCACCACCTGCAGCGTATAGGCCACGCCTACTGAGAGCACTCCGCCGTAAAATACCGGCCACGCCGCATCCACGAGCGGTTGCCAGGCGACCGGCTCGACGGCCAGGGCTACGCCGAAGCTCAGCAGCGAGCAGGTGAGGAATTGCAGGAAGGCCAGCGCCGCCCAGTCTATTTGCTGTGCGAAGCGGCCGATGATCAACACGTGGCCGGCCCAGAACAGCGCACCGATTAGCACTAGCGCGTCGCCGTAGGCGATGGAGAAGGGCGGCTCGACGCTCAGCAGATAGAGCCCTGCCGTCGCCACCAGCGCGCCGAGCCAGGTGTTGCGACCGCTCTGCTGACCCAAAGCAAGCCCCAGAATCGGCACCAGAATTACGTAGAGCCCGGTGATGAAGCCGGCTTTGCCGGCCGTAGTGTAGACGATGCCGACCTGTTGCAACGACGAGCCGGCGAAGAGGAAGAGCCCGGCCAGCAGGCTGCCTGGGGCAGCGCGTAACAGATGGGGTAGCAAGGGGCCAGAGGCGTTTTGGGCGACGAAGGGCATAAGGGGCAGGCAGCCCAGGGCGAAGCGCGCGGCGTTGAAGAGATAGGGACCGACGTATTCCATCCCCATGCGCTGGGCGACGAAGGCGAAACCCCAGATAAAGGCGGTGAGCAAGAGCAGCAGGTCGGCGCGGAGCGAGTTGGAGCGCAAGGGAGACCTTAGCGCAGCGCAGGGCCGGCCTGTTGCCTGGCGATGGCAAAGACCAGCAGGTTGACGCCGAACCGCAGGCTCGGCGCGCGGCTGTGGGCCTGGGGATCGCCCCAGAAGTAGGTGAGGTTCAAATCGCTGAAGAGCACCGCGACCCGGCCGCGGTATTCGAGCATTTCGAGGTCGGTTATGGTGCCGGGCTGGTGGGCGCCGGGTGGCGGTCCGTCGGGCAGGGCGAAGAAGCTCGAATAGAGCGCGTGGTCGCGCGGCACTTTGCGCCAGCGGCTGCCGCCGGCGCCGAGGATATCGGGATCCTTCACCAGCTCCTTAAACTGCCGGTCGAAGGGCGTGCCCGACCGCCCCGCGTCGCCGAAGCGGAAGCGCCCCAGGCCGCGCGGGCGCACGTCTTCGGCGTAGAGCAGACCGCCGTCCTGCAAAAACCGGCCGAGCCGCCGCCGGTCTTCCGCGCCGATGCGCAATTGCGCGTTGTTGCCCGACATGTAGAGCAGGGTGATGCCGTCGAGCTGCCGCAGGGTGCGGTCCTCGCCGCGCAGGCGAACGTCGAGTTCGGTATTGTCTTCGACGTATTGGATCAGTTCGGGCACGGCCAGCGGAAAGCGGTCGATGCCGTCCTCGGCGTCCTTGTAGATCAAGGAGGCGAGGACGTAGGTGCGGGCGCGGGCACCGCGCTCGGGTTCGCGAATGGAAAGGTCGGGGCGGGCGTCTTCCTGGGCGGCGAGCGGCGCGGCAGCCAGCAGCCAGAGCAGCGCGGTTATGAAGCGCATTTGTGCCATCGCGCTTCTAAAATAGCCCGGGTGCCGCGCGGCACCAAACGCTCCTTGGTGCGACAGACGTTGCGCGTTTTTTGGCCCTGCCCGACGGGATGCACAAACACTCCCAGTGGTCGCAGGATCATTGCTCGGTGATGGCGCATTCCCACCTGCTTATTGCCGGCAGCCCCGCCTGTCGCGCCGGCGGCGGAATGGCGGGCACGGGCGCGGGTTTTGTTGGGGGAGTCGCCTTCAGAGAAATAGCGTCTGCAGATTTCCGCCCAGTATCTTGGCGCGCTCGCGGTCGCCGAGGAAATCGCAGTAATCCAGGTACGACAGCGACTGGCCGTAGGTGCAGTAGCGCTCGACATTGGGCATGTCGGAGCCCCAGATCAGGCGGTCGGGGCCGAGCAGGTCGCAGAGCTGGCGGAGGTGGTGGCGCGCTCGATCGTAGGGATAGTCGGTCTTGCCGCCCCAGGCGATGGGATAGAGCACTTCGGAGTAGACGGGGAAGTTGCGCATGATTTCCATCATATAGTCGGGCAGCGCGATGTGGTCCTGATCGTCGGCGAAGAGCGCGGTGGGCAGGCCGTGGACCAGGACCGAGGGGATAGTCGGATAGCGCTCCAGCCAGGTCCTGAATAACCCCATTTCTTCCTCAAAGCCCCCTGCCGGCGAATCCCCCAGAAAGACCCAGAACACCGGAATTCCCAACGCCTGCACTTGATCCCAAAATGGATAGTACTCCGCTTCACTGAAATACTGGCAGTAGCCATTGCGGAAAAAACCCGCGAGCGTGTAGTAGAGCCCCTGCATGCCTAGCTCGTCAATCGCGCGGTGCAGTCTCTGTAATTGATCGTCGCGATAGGCGCAGGACTCGTCGACATTGGCCAGGCCGACAAAGCGGCCGGGAAAGCGGGTGCGTGCCGCGGCGAAATAGTCGGCCAGGTCGCCGTAGATGTGGTCGTTTTGCAGCACGGCGGTTTGGACACCGGCGTAGTCCATCTGTGCCACCAGCGCCGCGGGTGGGAAGTGCATGTCCTGCAGGCTTGGCGGCAGGAATTGCACGTAGTAGTCCTCGCCGTCTTTGCTCCATTCGAAGCGGCCCATTGCGCCGACGCGGAAGTCGACATCGGTAGCGCGTCCGGCTTCGGAGGGGTCGTTCGGGTCCCATAAATCGCGCGCTGCAATAATCGCATCGTCGCGCAAGCGGCGCACTGGCTGGTTGCCGTGGGTGTGCATGGCGCGCTGCTGGTAGAGTCGGTGGGTTGCGGCGTCGGGTAGACCGCAGGCGCCCGCAAGCGGTGGGAAGATATGCGCGTGGCAGTCGATGATAGCCATAGCTCAGGTTCTTTGCGGCGCCAGCGCGTCCTGGGTCCATAGCCGCAGGGTCAGTGGCCAGAGCACTGCGAGATAGACCGCCCAGCTGATGAGCAAGCCCCCGGCCAATCCGCAAGTATCCTGTGCGGTATAGATGGCCGCCAACATGGCGCACATCGCCGTCATCAGCACCGGCACCTGGCGGCAGACCGTCCACAGCCCCTTGCGCGCCTCGTAAGAGCCGATCACGCCGAGGATGGGAAAAAGGGTGGCGAAACCCTGGAGCGACTCCTTGATCAGCAGCAACAATCCGACGATCGCGCCAATGGCGGGCAGTTTGAGGTAAATCGGCAGCGGCGTGCGGTGGTCGGGCTCGGTGCGCGGCGAATGCAGGAAGTAAAGCGCCAGTGCCAGGGCAGAGGCCGCGAGTGCGGCGGGCCAGAAGGGCAGGTCGGCCGCGGTTTTGAGCAACAGGTGGCTCAGCAGGATATATCCGACCAGTCCGCAGGCCAGCGCCGGGACGATCGGCAGGCGCTGGTGCAGCAGCCGAATGCCGTGGAAAAAGAGCAACAACAACACCAGGGCCAGGATTTGGCTCGTGCCGACGGGCCGGCCTTGGGAAAGCACGAGGGCGGTGAAGGGGAAGGGTAGGCTCAGCACCAGCGCTTTCCAGCGCGGTCGGGGCAAATAGGCAATGGCAGTGGCCTGGAGCGTGACGACGCCCAATAGCGCCAGGTCCCAGTATGACACGCTAACGGCCGACAGGTAGCGGCCGGCCGGCAAATTGCTTGGTTAGCGCGAAGACGACGAGATTGGTGCCGAACTGCAGGTTGCGGTCGCGGCCGTCGGCGTCGCGATTGCCCCAGAACCAGCTGATGTTGAGGTCGCTGAAGACCACGGCGGTGCGGCCTCGCAGCTCGAGGGCTTCCAGCGCGAAGACATTGCCGCGGCGGGCGCCGTTCATCGGCGGGCCGTCGGGAAAGTCGAAGTAGGACGAGTAGATCGGGTCGTTCTTGGGGATCTTGCGCCAGCGCCCGCCCTGGCCGCCGAGGACTTTGGGATCCTTCAGCAGCGCCTTGAACTGGCGGTCGAAGGGGGTGCCGGTGATGCCGGCATTGAGGGTGCGGCGATCGGTTTCGAGGGGCAGGATGTCCTCGGCGTAGAGAAAGCCTCCCTGCCGGAGATACTGGGCAAGCCCCTGTTTCTCGGCATCGCTCAACCGCACCACGCCGTCGGACCCGGTCATATAGAGCATCAGCGCGTCGGCGATGCGAGGGTTGTCGAGCGACAGCATGCGCCAGTTCAATTGCACCTCGAGCCTGGCGGCCGCGCTGGTATACGACACCAACTCCTGCGCGGCCATCGACAGGTAGTCGCGTTCCTTTATGGCATCGTTGTAGTCGACCTGGACAATGGTGAACTCACCCTCGGGACTGGGCGTTGAGCGCTGGCGGGTGGGCTCGGGCACAGAGAGGCTCGAGCGGTCGTCTTCGGCCGCGGCCGGGACGCACATCAGCGCGATCAGCAAGAGCGGCTTCATCTGCTGTTGGCCAAGCCCTGGAGCATCCCGCGCGCGTGGCCGACGCAGAAGGCGATGTACTCGCGGCCGACCGGCGTGTCGGTGGAGATGCCCATGATGTGGTCGTAGTCGATGGCGCCCTCGTAGCCGACCTCGTGCAGGGCGCGGACGACCTGGTACATATCGAGGTCGCCGCGATCGGGGAAGACTTCCTCGTAGCCTTGATTGGCGGGGATAGTGCCGTGGACATTGCGGAAGTGGACGTGGACGATCTTGTGGCCGAAGCGGCGGATGCCCTCGAAGATGTCCTCGCCCGACTCGTAGCGGGTGCCGACGCAGAAGGTCATGCAATTGGCGGGTGAGTCGACTGCGCTGAACAGCCGGTCGAAGGCGTCGAAGTTGTAGAGAATCTGCGGCACGCCGTAAAGCGCGGGGACCGGCGGGTCGTTGCCGTGCATGGCGAGCTTGACGCCATTGCTCTCGGCGACCGGCACGGTTTCGCCAAAGATGCGCAGGGTGCGCTCCCACAGCTCGTCGTGGGTGGGTGCCCCTTCCGGCGGGGGCTGGTCTTTGAGCGCGTCGATCAGGTCCATGCGCAGATGACTGGAGCCGTCGGGGTTGGTGACGCGCTCGTGGATGGGTTTGGGAAAGGTGCCCAGGCCACCGGCCTGGAAGCACTGGATGCCCATCACCGGAAAGCCGAATTCACCGCAGAGCTCGGCGTTGATTTGTGCGCTCTCCAATTCGTAGTCGGCGCCTTCTTGCCCCAGGAAGACTTTTTGGAAGTGGCTGTTGAGGGTGTTGGCGCGCTCGACTTTGAGGCCGGCTTTGTCGATGGCCTCGGCGACCTGGGTGAGGCCGTCGCGGTTGGCGCGGCCGCCGGCCTCGTTGTAGCCGGGGCAGATGTCCATGGTGATGTCGACGACGTCGACGCCGATTTGCTTGAGAAAGGCGAGGTCGCCGGGGCGGTCGAGCCAGTCGGGGCTGATGCGGGTGCCGATTTTCATCATTTTGCGTGGTCCTTGGTCGCGCGGTGATGATCCCTAACGCCTGCGGTGCGGGGGCGGCCTGGGTAGGGTCGTCTGTCGCTAGGTCAAGTAAGGGTGTGGGAGGGGCCGAGTCAAGATTGGTTCGCCGACATGATGCCTGCGCCGGGGACCGGGCGATTGTCGCCCAGATTATGCGATGTCGTCCAGCGCCCCGCCCTGCAGATGGCTGATGTCGCCCATCGTTTCGATGCGCCAGCCGTCGCCGGTGTTGCTGACGAGATTGTAGCCGGTATTGGGGATGGCGAAGTTCCGCGGGGCGTTGATCGCCAGCCCGAGGATGTGATTGAAGATTGCGGTCAGTACGCCGCCGTGGGTGACGACGGCGATTTGCTCGCCCCAGTGGCGCTGGCCGAGCCGGTCGAGCGCGGCGACGACCCGCGTGTGAAATTGGCGGGTGCTCTCGCCGCCGGGAATGACGTAGTCGGGGTCAGCGGTCAGGTGGGCGGTGTATTCCTCGGGGTATTTGTCCTGGACAGCCGACTTGTCGATGCCCTGGAAAATGCCATAGCCGCGCTCGCCCAGATCCGGCTCGGCGACGATCTCCAGCCCGAGCGCCAGGGCGGTGGGTGCGGCGGTGGCGTGGGTGCGAGCCAGATCGCTGGCGTAGAGCGCGGTTATCGGCGAGTGGTGCCGCATGCGCTCGCCCATGCGCTCGGCCTGCGCCAGGCCCTCGTCGGTAAGCGGGCTGTCGAGCTGGCCCTGGTAGAGCCCGCGCGCGTTCCATTCGGTCTCGCCATGGCGTATGAGGACCAGGTGCGTCATGCGCCGAGCTTGTCGGCGACCTGGATCAGCGCCTGCATAAAGCCCACGCAATGCGCGCGGCCCCGGTGGCCCCAGGGCGAGTCGTCGACGATGTGCGGCACGTGGTCGGTGATCATAAAGCCGTCGAATCCGACCTCCTTGAGCGTTCGCACAACCTCGAAGGTATCGACCTGGCCGCAGTCGATAAAGGTCTCGTGGAAATCCTCGACCGGGCCGACCACGTCGCGGAAGTGGATGTAGATGATCTTGCCCTGGCCGCCGAAGTGCCGCACCGCGCGGATTACATTGTCGTGGCCGCCCATCTCCGACCAGCAGCCCATGCAGAAGTCAAGGCCGTGGTAGTGGCTGTCGAAGGTGTCCATATTGCGCTTGAAGTCATCGAAAGAGCTGCAGATCCGCGCGATACCGCCCAGAGTGGTGCCGGTGGGTGGGTCGTCGGGGTGCAGCGCCAAGCGCACGTCGGCTTTTTCGGCCACCGGCAGAATGCGCTCCAGGTACCAGCAGTAATTGTCCCACATCTCCTCGTGGGTGAAGACGCGGCCGTGGGTCAACTCTTCGGGGTCGTGTTCGGCCAGCGCGAAGCGGGTGCCGCGGGCACCGCCGCGCAACACCGCCGGCTCGGGTGTGCGCCAGACGCTGTTGGGGATCCAGTGGTAGCCGAGGATCGGGATGCCGGCCTTGCCCATATTGCGCACGGTGTTGATCATGTGCTGGAGCTGCTCTTGGCGGCCGTCCTGGCCCAGCATGATCTTGTCGTAGAAGGGGGTGGGCACGTTTTCCAGCGCCATCAGCCGCAGGTCGGCGGCGTCGGCGCGGGCTTTGTATGCGGCCAGGTCTTCGTACTCCCATTGCTTGTCGCCGGGCAGCCTGGGGGTGTTCATCAGGAAGTCATCGCACCCCATCTGCTTTATGAAAGTGAGTTTTTCGTCGGTCAGCTCATTGAACTGGCCTAGACCCACGCGCATCGGCAGGGACATAGCTAGCCTCCAGATTCGGTTGTGGGCGGGAAAATCTGTCGAATCGGGTGTGCGGCGTCAAGCGCGTTTGCCGACCCCGGCGCCGGTGCGGACATGGACTTCGAGCCCGGCGGCCGAGTCGGTGACCAGGTCGTCGTCGAAGGCGACGGTTCCCGGCGCGAAGAGCAGGACGATGGTCGAGCCGCCGAACTGGAAATAGCCCTTTTCTCCACCGCGGGCACAGGGGCCGGGCGCGTAGGTTTGGACGATGCTGGCGACGTTGAGGGCCCCTACTTCGACGCAGGCGATTTTGCCGAAATGCGGGGTATCGAGCTGGCAGATGGCGCGGTGGTTGCGGTGGAAGATATCCGGTACCCGCTCGAGCGCCAGCGGGTTGACCGAGTGGTAGCCGCCGGCGACCATCGCCGCCGGGGTGGCCTGGCCATCGGCGGGGAAGTGGAAGCGGTGGTAGTCGTAGGGCGCCAGCCGCACGACGAGGGCCGCGCCGCCGCGATAGGGCGCGGGATCGACGATTTCGCCCAGGAGCGAATCGACGGTGAAGGCGCAGCTCTTGACCGGCAGGCGGTCCACCGGGTCGAGCCTGGGGTAGACCAGGACCTTGCCGTCGGCCGGACTGCAGAGACGGGTCGGATCGGGGTCGCAGGGGCGGGCTTGGGGCTTGAGGCGGCGGATGAAGAAGTCGTTGAAATTGCGGTAGTGGTCGAGCGGGAGCTCGAGTTCTTCGAGGTCGATGCGATAGCGCTCGGCAAAGGGGCGGATCTGACGGCGGGTCCAGGCCGATTGCTGCCAGCGACCGACGAGGCGTGAGCAGAAAGGACGGTTGAGGAAGGTGCGGAAGAACAGGCGGCCGGTGGCGGTGGCGTAGAGCCAGTGGAGCAGGGATTGGGCCGGTACGCATTCTGGGACGATGTCGCCGGTTTGGCGGTCGCGGTAGCGGACCTGGGTGTGGGATGAGGCGGCGATGGTGGCTTCGGGGGTGGGCATGAAACGAAAAAAGGGGTGGGTGGAAAAATGCGCAAGACGTAGTTTTGAGGATGCCAGCTCGGTGTGTGCGGTCGTTTGGCGCGTTGCGGAAAAACGGACAGAAAGGGAGAGCTATGGGAGCGGTGAATAGAGACGGTGTGAAAGAGTATCTGCTGGGTCTTCAAGATCGGATATGTGCCGAATTGGTCGCAGAGGATGGCGGGAGTTTTCGCGAGGACGCCTGGGAGAGGGAACAGGGTGGTGGTGGGAGAACGCGCGTTCTGGAGGGGGAGGTGATTGAGAAGGCGGGGGTTAATTTTTCGCACGTGGTGGGGGACGAGTTGCCCCGGGCGGCGTCGGCGCGTCGGCCCGAATTGGCGGGGCGCGGCTTTGAGGCGATGGGGGTGTCGGTGATCGTTCATCCGCGCAATCCCTATGCGCCGACCTCGCACGCCAATGTGCGTTTTTTCGTCGCCGAGAAAGAAGGCGAGGATGCGGTGTGGTGGTTTGGCGGGGGATTTGATTTGACGCCTTTTTACGGCTTCGAGGAGGACGCGGTGCATTGGCATCGGGCGGCGCGGGCGGCGTGCGAGCCGTTTGGGCAAGAAATGTACCCCAGGTTGAAGGAAGGGTGCGACGAGTATTTCTACTTGCAGCACCGCCAGGAGCCGCGCGGGGTCGGCGGATTGTTCTACGACGACCTCAACGAGGGGGGATTCGAGCGCTGCTTCGACTTTACCCGCAGCGTCGGCGACGCCTACATGGCCGCATATCTGCCGATCCTGCAAAGGCGCAAGGATCACGACTACGGCGAGCGGCAGCGCGAATTCCAGCTCTACCGGCGCGGGCGCTATGTGGAGTTCAACCTGGTCTACGACCGGGGCACGCTCTTCGGTTTGCAGTCTGGGGGGCGGACCGAGTCGATCCTGGTGTCGCTGCCGCCGCTGGTGCGCTGGGCTTACGACTGGCGGCCGGAGGAGGGGTCGGAGGAGGCGCGGCTTTACGAGGTGTTTCTCAAGCCGCGGGATTGGGCCGACTGAGGATAGGCGAGTATCTCAAACAGAGCGTGCTCGGACCCGAGGATGAACCGGCCTGCCGTCCTATACGCATTCCACCCACAGCTCGAACGATGCTTCTAGCCCTTGCCCCGGTTCGAGCACGGCGATGCCGCTGGTCTGGTCGCCGTGCGCGTAGAGGTTGACGCCGTCGTTGGCGTTGGTGACCGGCTCGATGGCGAAGTAGGGCTTGCCCGGGGGATTGTAGAGGATCAAGTGTGTACAGGCCGCGGAGCAGGCGAAGCGCAGGCGGATGCCGCTTGCGGGCCAGGCGATGTGGCCGCCACCGTCGTAGCCGTGGAAGCAGGTGTCGAGGAAATTGTCGGGGGCGAGCGGCTTTGCGACGCGAAAATCCTGGTGATCGGCCAGCGGCTCGGCGGGGCCGGAGGGGATGCGGTTACCATAGCCGTCGGGATAGGCGGCCCCGACCTGGAATTCGAGATGGACGGCTGTGTCGGCGGTGGTGGGCGCGCGGTTGAAGAAGGGATGCCAGCCGCAGCCGGCGGGCATCGGTCGGTCGGCGCGATTTTCGAGGACCAGACTTTGGCGCAGGGCGGGGCCGTCCAGCTCGTACTCGGCGCGGACGGCAAAGGCCCAGGGCCAGTTGACGTTTTCGCAGTCGACCGAATCGAACGTGCAAACGAGGCGCTGATCGCTTTGTGATGCGATGGTCCAGGGCCTATTGCGCACGTCGCCGTGGATCGCGTGGTTTGCGGCGTTTTGCAGTTCGTAGCGCTGGCCGGCGAAGGTGAAAGCGCCGTCGGCGATGCGGTTGGAGTAGGGTACCATCAGGAAGCTGGCGGCGGCCAGGTCACAAGACGGATCCTCGACGTCGGGCATCAGCGATAGCCAGGCGCCCTCGCGCCAGACCTGGAACGAATGCAGGCTAGTGCCCTGGTCGGGGTCGATGACGGTGCGCAAGTGATCGTTGGCGAGTGCGATGGGCATCGGTGGATTTTCTCGCGTTCAATCGTTGGTTTCGATTCGGTCCGCGTCTGCTTCGGTCGCTGCGAAGAGGGTTTTGATGTCCTCCAGGGTCATCGCGCCCGCGGCCAACTGGCGGCGGAGGTCGCCCAGGTCCTCGGCTCCGGCGAAGGGCCAGGGCGCGAGCTGCCGGCAGGCCAGGCCGCGGGTGCCACTCAGCGTATCGGCAATGCGCCGGCGGTCGAGGTGGATGAAGGGCTCGGGCAAGTTTTCGGGCGGGAAGAAGCCGGCGTCGAGCGTCTCGTCGCCCTCGCGCGCCAACTCGCCGCCGACCGGTCGGGCGCGAAAGAGCAGATCGTGGTCGCCGCCCCGGCACCAATCCGGGTGCGAATAGACGCCGACCAGATGTTGTAGTTCGATCTCCAGCCCCGTCTCTTCGCGCGCTTCGCGCACCGCGGCTTCGGCGGCTGATTCGCCGTCGTCGACCCCGCCGCCGGGCAGGGCCCAGACCTGAAAATCGCGTCGCTTGATCAGCAAGACCTCGCCGTCTGCGACGATGGCGATTTGCACGCCCAGGGTCGGCACGGTCAGCGCAGCCCGATGACCAGGACGCGCAGCTCCTCGTCGCCATCATTGGCCAGCCCGTGCGAGCCGCCCGGATAGACGGCGGTGATATCGCCGGGTCCGACCGCGATTTCTTCGCCGTCGAGAGTCATTGTACCCCGGCCCGAGAGGATATAGTAGTACTCCTCGTCGGCGTGGGCGTGGACGCCGATCGACACGCCCGGGGCCAGCACGTCGTCGTGCATAAAGCGCAATTGGCGGCCCTCCAATTGACCGGGGGCGAGGACCTCGGTCCAGTCGAGCGCGCCCGCGCCGTCGTGGCAGTTGGGCAGCGGCTGGCGGCGCATGGCGGGGCGTTTGACGATCAGGGTGGTGTCGCTCAAGCGGGGCTCCCGTCGGGGTTGGGCTGCGGTATTTTGGCCTCGACTTTTTCGCGCCAGGCTTTGAGTTGGGCGTGCAGGCGGTCGCGGGTCTGCGGGTCATCTGCCGCCAAGTCGCGGTCCTCGCCGATATCGTCGCGCAGATTGTAGAGCTCCAACCGTCCGTCCTCGAAAAACTCGATCAGCTTGTAATCGCCTTTCCGCACCGACGAGCCGGGCGTGCCGCCCTGGTTGCCGTAGTGGGGGTAGTGCCAGAAGATCGCCCCGCGGTCGAGCGCCTCGCCGCGCAAAAGCGGCGCGATATTCTCGCCGTCGCAGTGCTGCGCTGGCAGCGGGTCGAGGCCGGCGAGGTCGAGCAGGGTCGGGTAGAAGTCGGGGCTGGTCACCGGCGCGTCGCAGGTGTCGCCCGCTGCGATGTGGCCTGGCCAGCGCACCAAAAGCGGCTCGCGGGTGCCGCCCTCGTACATCCAGCCCTTGCCTTCGGCCAGCGGCGCGTTGCAGGTCGGTGAGCCTTCGGAGGTGGCCAGGCCGCCATTGTCGGAGGTGAAGAATACGGCGGTGTCGTCGGCCAACCCGAGCTCGTCGAGCAGGTCGAAGAGGCGCCCGAGGTTTTCATCGAGGCTCTCGATCATCGCCGCGTAGACCGGGTCGGACTGCACCAGGCGCCGCCGTACGCGCTGGTCTTTCTTGTGCTCGCAGGGATAGTGCTCGCCCTCGGCGAAGGCTTGCAACGGGTCGAGGCCCAGATCTTTGGCTTTGGCCTCGTATTTGGCGATTTTTTCTGGTTTGGCCTGGATCGGGGTATGGACGGTGTAGTACCAGAGATTTAGAAAGAACGGGCGCTCGTCGCGGTCGCGAATCAGGTCAAGCGCTCCGTCGGTCAGATAGTCGGTCAGATAGGTGCCCGCGGGCACGTCGGCGTCCGCTAAGGGCGGGACGGTCCAGGGGCTGAAGTAGCCGCCGCGGCCGGGCGAGCCCTGGTGCGCGCCGCCGATGTTGATCTCGAATCCGTGGTCCTCGGGCAGGTGTCCCGCGCCGCCCAGATGCCACTTGCCGACGTGCCAGGTCTGGTAGCCACCCTCGTTGAGCGCCCGCGCCAGCGAGTGTTCTTGCTGCGGCAGATGCTTGAGATAGGGCACGTCGATGACCCGGCCGCGGGCCGGGTGCAGGTGCCCGTGCGCGTCGATCCAGTCGGTGATGCCGACCGTGGCTGGGTACTTGCCGGTGAGGATACTGGCGCGGGTCGGAGAACAGACCGGGCAGGCGGCGTAGGCGTCGCTAAAGCGCATGCCCTCTGCGGCCAGCCGGTCGATATTGGGCGTCTCGTAAAAGGAGCTGCCGTAGCAGACCAGATCCCTCCAACCCATATCGTCGATGAGAATAAAGACGATATTGGGTCGCGTCACGACAGGGCGTCTTCTATCGCGGCAATGAGTGCGGGATCGTCGGGCGCGGTTCTGGGCTCGAAGCGAGCTAGCGGCGTGCCGTCCCTGGCGACGAGGAACTTCTCGAAGTTCCAGGTGATTTCGCCCGGAAATGCCGCCGCCTCGCCGCTGAGCGCGGTGTAGAGCGGGTGGCGACCGTCGCCGTTGACCTCGATTTTGGCGAACAACGGAAAGCTGACCTCGTAGCGGGTCTGGCAGAAGTCGAGGATTTGCTCTTCGGTGCCCGGCTCCTGGCCCCCGAACTGGTTGCAGGGGAAGCCGAGCACGCAGAGTTCGGAGTATTTGCGGTGCAGTTCCTCCAGGCCGCTGTATTGCGGGGTCAGGCCGCATTCGCTGGCGACGTTGACAACGAGGAGGACCTTGCCGGCGAAATCGCCGATGGAGGCGTCAGCGCCGGCAATGGTTTTGATAGCGATGGCGTGGATGGCGCTCATGGGCTCTGCTTTCGGTATGGTAGTAGGTGATAGTCGCTCAGTTCGCAATGATAATGTAGTATTTATGCGGGGTTTGCTCTACTGCAGCGCGGGCGAGTGTTGGACCGACCTTTCGCGCAGCCCGGCTCGTTGCCTATCTTAATCGGACACAATTAGGGAATAGAGAGCAGATATGAGCGACCGACCTTCCATTGAAATCTACTCCATCGGCACTGAGCTACTCAACGGCCAGATCCAGGATACCAACTCCTTTTGGATGGCGCAGCAGATCGCGGCGCTGGGCGGCTACGTGCGCCGCATCGCCATTCTCGACGACGATATGGCCGAGTTGACCGGCGTGCTCACCGACGCCTGTACGCGCGGCACCAGAGTGGTGATCACCACCGGCGGCCTCGGCCCGACCCCCGACGACATGACCGTCGAGGCCATTGCGCAGATCATGGGCGTGCAAACCGAGATCGACGAATCGCTGGTGGCTCGCTACATGGAGAGCCGCAATATCGCAACGCGCGAGGACGTCAATCCGGGCTTGGTCAAGATGGCGACCAAACCGGTGGGCGCCTGGGCGCATCCCAACCCGGCGGGCGTGGCACCCTGCGTCGAGTCGCAGATCGGCGATACGACCATCTTCAGCCTGCCCGGGCCGCCGCGTGAGGTCGAGGCGCTGTTTCGGCAGTCGGTGGAGGACCGGCTGGCCGAGATCTACGACGATGTGCGGCTGGCACTCAGAGTGGTGGTCAACCTGCCCGAGTCGCAGTGCGGCCCGATTTTGCAGAGCGTGATGGAGCAGTGCCCCAACACCTACCTCAAGGCCTTTGTGGCGTTGAGTGAGCGCACCGCCGACGGACAGCGACTGCCGGTGGATATCGTGGCCTGGGCCCGGGATGAATCGGATGCCCGGGCGCTGCTCGACAGAGCGTTGGCGGAATTCGAAAAACAGGCCGCCGAGAAGGGCAGCGCGGTCGAAGCCATTGACGACTAGCTGATGAGTATGCTCAGCACCCGAGACCTGACCCAGTATGAGGAGGAGGGCTATCTGCTGCTGCGCGCGGCTTTCGCGCAGGAGCGGGTCGAGGCGCTGCGCCTGGCGGTGATCGCCATGATCGACCGCGGTCTCGCCGGCGCAATAGAGCTCAAGTGGATCGACCGCGCCAGGCGCCTGCCCGACCGCACCGGCCACATGCTGCACCCCGGCAAGTACGATCCGGCCTGGGGCGAGTGGTTGGCCGAGGATCTGACCCCATACATCGAGGCACTGATCGGCGGCCCGGCCCGCCACAGTCTCTTCGGCATGCTGGCCGGCGGCGGCGGCCGACCCTACTGCCAGGCCTGGCACCGCGATATCGGCAAGCCCGGCGCCGCCGACGAGGCAGATTTCCTGGCCCGCTTCCACGGGCACTTCGTGCAATTCAACGCCCCATTGATCACCGGCGACCGCTTCTTGCAGATCGTGCCCGCCAGCCACCTGCGCGCCTCTACCACCAGCGAGTTGCGGACGGCGCAAGACGGTTCCGAGGCCGGGGATATGCCGGGGGCGATGATGGTGGAGCTGGAGCCGGGGGATATCGCCTTTTACAACGCCAATCTCTGGCATCGCGGCTTCAACCCCGAGGGCGAGCAGCGATGGACCATGCACTGCGCCTTCTGGAAACGGGATTATGTGGTGATGAGCCACGAGTGGGGACAGCGCGCCGCTCTGGAGTCGGCAGGTCACCTCGAGCGGATGCCCGAGAAGACGGCGCAGTACATCCGGCGCTATCTGGACAAGTATCCAGAGAAAGATCCGCCGAGTTTGCTGGATTTATAAATCCCTACCCGTTCCGTTCGCCGTCCAGTTTTCCACCGGCAGGCTGCGTTGTCTGCGCATCAGATCCGCCCTGGACGCTGACGCCGTCGCGGAGCCCTGCGAAGATCGACAGGTCTGGCGAGTACCCAAGATTGCGACAATGGGAATCACATTCCCATTTTTCATGGTAAAAAATCAGGTCCAGGCGAATACCGTGCCGAGGTGGCGGTCTTTTTCGTCGCGGAGTTGATCGTAGGCTTGTTGCGCGTCATCGGGGTCGAAGACGGCGGTCAACAGCGGCGTCATTCGCAACGTATCCGTCACGATCAAATCAGCCAGGATTAGCGCGTTGCGCGCCATGCTGTGCCTGGCGGTGTGTTCGGGGTAGAGCGGGATTTTCCACTCGTGCGCGCCCTTGAGCGTCAGATCGCCCTGGGGCCGCCAAAGGTGGAAGCTGTTGAGGAAGGCGGTCAGGTCGGCAGGGTGTTCGCCGCGTGGCGAGCCGATCAGGATCAGTTGCGCCGCGCGGCCGGCGTAGCGGGTTGCGCCCTCGACGACGGTAGGGATGCCGGTGCATTCGAGGATGTGGTCGGCCCCTTGCCCTCGGGTGAGGTCCATTACGCGGTCTGCCGCGCCCGCCGCTGCGATCGCGTGCGCGACGCCGCATTGCCGCGCGATGTCCAACCGGCCCGGCACCGGATCGACGAGAATGGTGTTGACCCCGTTGAGCTGCAAGAGCTGTGCCGCGAACTGTCCCACCAGCCCGGCGCCCGTCACCACCGCCGCATCACCCAGTTCGGGCTGGGCCACGCGCAGCCCGGTGAGAGCCACAAGTGCCATGCCTAGCAGGGCCGTCTCGGGACGGTCGAGCGCATCCGGCAGTTTGACGACCAGTCCGTCTGCGGCGAAGTGGCTGGCGTGCGGGCCGTGGCAGAAGACGAAGTCGCCGGGCCGGAGATCGTCGCGATTAGAACCGGGCGCCAATACGCGGCCCACGGCGCGATTGCCCAGCGGTCCTAGAGGATAGTCGACCGGTTGCAGCCCGCCGAGCTTGGCCAACTCGGTGCCCGCGCTGATGCAGGTGTAGCGGAGTTCTACCAGCGCGCCTGTCGCGGGGGCATGTAATTCGCGCGCGACGGTCTCGCAGACGACCTGGTCGCGCGCAGCAAAAGTAATTTGCCGGGTTTGCACTACCCCAGCGACGCCCGCGCCCTGGACAGCGCGTCGTAGCAAAATTGCGCGGTGGCCCAGGCGTCGTAGCCCTCCGCGTTCCAGATCTGGCCGGTGACCTCGGGGCAAATGTACTTGTCCCAACCGGCGTCGCGCATCGCCCGGAAATAGACATTCATGTCCAGGTCGCCAGCACCGGGCAATTGGTAGCGCACCCGGCCCTCCTCGTCGAGATAGCCGTCCTTGATGTGGTTGTGGACCGCGTACTGGAGATTGAGGTCGAGCGAGTGCTGCAGGTCTATGCCCTCAACGGTGAAGTGGCTGTAGTCGAAGTTGAGCCCGAGGTGTTCGTGGTCGGTCCGCTCCATCAGCCAGGCGGCCTTTTCGGGGGTTTCGAAGTCGTCGCCGGCGTGCGGCTCTATGGCGACAACCGCGTCGTATTCGGCCGCCATATCGGCCACTTCCAGCACCAGTTCGACGATGCGCTCCTTGCCTTCATCCCAGGCCGGTTTGGGATGGCCGAGGGTGGTGCTTACGACTACGCGCTCGTCGCCCAGTCGCAGGTCGCGGCTCAATTCGAAAGTATCGCGGAACTGCGCCAGCTTGGCCGCGCGTGCGTCGCCCTCGACACAGGGGGACAAAAGCGCCATCAGTGCCGGGGTCGGCCAGTCGAGCTCAAGGAACAGGTCGGCGAGCTTTTTGCGCGCGGCGCGGTCCATGCTCTGCGGATCGGTGGGCCAGCCGGGCGTCACTGCGATTTCCATGCCTTCGAAGCCCATATCCTTGAGTCGCGGCAGGGCCTCGAAGGCATCGAGCTGTTTCATTCCGTAGGTGCTGTAGTAGAGTTTCACGTGGCGGAAACCTCCTGTTGTGGGGCGTTCATGCGTTCGCGCTCGGCGATGAGCAGGTTCATCCAGTGTTTCATGTACTGGCCGTGGTCGTGCCAGGTGCGGCCGCTGATCAAGTTGCCGTCGATGACGCAGGGCGCGTTGACGAAGGTGCCGCCGCAGACCTCGAGGTCGAACTGGCACTTGGGCACGGTGGCCATGCGGCGCCCCTCGACGCAGCCGGCGCGGGCCGGGATCTCGACGCCGTGGCAGACGCAGCCGATGGGCTTGTCGTGGGTGAAGAAGTAACGGGTGATGCGGATGAGGTCGGGGTCGTCGCGGGTGTATTCGGGCGCGCGGCCCCCCGAAAAGAAGATGCCGGCGTACTCCTCGGGCTGGATATCGCGGAAGGCGATGTCGGCCTGGATGGTATAGCCTTCGAATTCGCGGGTAATGTCCCAGCCCTCGGTGGGTACTTCGTGCAGCACCATGTTGTAGCGGCGGGCTTCGGGCCCGGCGACGACGGGCTCGAAGCCGTCTTCCTGGACGCGGAGCACGGGATAGAGGGTATCGACCGTTTCGGTGGCATCGCCGACGATGATAAGAACTTTGTCGCTCATGGCGGAGTCTCCTTGGACGGGATCAGCAGCCGGGTGCTCTGAGCTGCAGGCGGCGGTCCTCTGGCTTGAGTATAGGTGCCGAGGATGCGTATAATGTATGAGCGATCTACGAGTCATACCAATTACAAGCAAGGAATGTTATGCTAAAACGGAGATATGGCAACAAGCAAGAGGAACTGTCGATACTGGGCTTCGGGGGGATTCTGGTAAAAGATACCGAGCCGGCGGCGGCCGAAGCCCTGGTCGGCCAGGCCATCGACAGCGGCATCAATTACTTCGACGTGGCGCCGGGTTATGGCAACGCCGAGGAGAAGCTGGGACCGCCTTTAGAGCCGTACCGCGATGATGTTTTTCTGGCGTGCAAGACCGGCGTGCGCGACGCGGCCGGGGCGCGGGAGGAGCTGGAGCGGTCGCTTGCGCGATTGCGCACGGATCGCTTTGACCTCTACCAATTGCACGGCATGACCACCGCTGAGGATTTCGCGCAGGCGACCGGGCCGGGCGGCGCGCTCGAGACCTTCGTCGAGGCGCGGGAAGAGGGCAAGGTGCGCTATCTGGGCTTTTCGGCGCATTCGGCCGAGTGCGCGCTGGCGCTACTGGACCATTTCGATTTCGACTCGGTGCTCTTCCCGGTCAACTGGGCGCACTTTTTGAGCGGCGGTGGGTTTGGTCCGCAGGTCGTGGAGCAGGCCGGGGCAAGGGGCGCGGCAGTGCTGGCGCTCAAGGCGATGGCCTATGGCAAAGTGCCCGCAGGGGCGGACCGGCCTTTCGCCAAGTGCTGGTACCAGCCCGTTGAAGAGCCGGAGCTACAGGATCTAGCGCTGCGCTATGCGCTGTCACAGCCAATTGTGGCGGCGTTGCCCCCGGGGGCGCAGGAGTTTTTCGGGCGAGCGATCGAGATCGCGCAACACTTTGCACCGGTGACCGGGAGCGAGGTGGAGGAGTTGCAGCAGCGGGCGCGGGAGCCGCTGGCGATGTTCCAGACGGCGGAGGCGGGGGGGTTTCCGGGTTTTAGCTAGCCCGCCGGTCGTGCGGAGGATTTTTTGGGCAGATTTTAGTATAGTTCTGACGTTTCTATCGCGCGAAAGGAGGTCCGTATGCGCATCTTATCGGCACTGGGCATTCTGCTGTGCTCGTCGCTGGCGTATATCGCCTGTGGCTCCGACGACGCTGGCGACACCAACCCGGTCGCGGTCGAAGCCGCCGCTGGTGATCGAGATAACGACGCCGATCCCGACGCCAGCACAGTCGATATCACCGGTGCGCTCTTCACCAATTTCGCCGCCAACTGCGCGGCCTACGCCGATTGTTATATCTCCTCGGTCGTGGATGTGCAGCGCGGTATCAGCTTTGCCGGCGACCTTAAGATCGCGGTCTCCGGCGACAAGTGCCTCTTCGCCAGCAACGCGATTCCCAACCACGACTTCAACGCCAGCGGCAATTTTGCCACCCCGGTTTCGGCGCAGAGCGTCAATTACGAGATCCCGGCGAGCCCGACAGTCGCGGCGAGTGTCACGCGCCTGGTGCTGGGCGACGACGCAATCTTCCTCAACGGCGTAAAACTCGACCTGCTGGCCGCCGCCTGCTACGATGTCGGCAACGAGCCGCTGGGCCGCGAAAAGATCGGCTGTGGTCCCGATCAGATCGACCATCCCTGGCGCTACGATCCGATGTCGCCGCTCAACAACTTCGGCACCGACGAGCACAACGCCCACACCCAGCCCGACGGCACTTACCACTACCACGGCAACCCGATGGCGATGTTCGAGAGCGACTGCGCGGTCGGAGTCGCGTCGCCGGTGGTCGGCTTCGCTGCCGACGGCTTTCCCATTTACGGCACGTGCTTCGACGACAATGGCACGGTGCGCCAGGTGCGGTCGAGCTACCAGCTAAAAGACGGGGGCGGGCCGCGGCAGCAGGTGGCCGGCTATACCACGCCTACGGTCGGTCGCGGGTCGGTCGCCAGCGACAATTACGATGGGCAGTTTCGCGGCGATTACGAATACGTGGCGGGCTCGGGCGATCTGGACGAGTGCAATGGCATGAAGGTCAACGGGCACTATGGATACTTCGTGACCGAGGCCTACCCCTGGGTTTTGGGGTGTTTTACCGGTACGCCGGACCCTTCTTTCGGCCTGGGGCCGCCCCGGAGGTAGCGTGCGAAACGGCGGCCGGGAGATTTCGCCGTAAATTTCCTTGTTAGCGGCCGCGGAGAGGGCTGGCGCGGGTATTCGTGTGCGGCGTGCGAATGTGCGATATTTGGACCGACCAACCTCTTGCGGAGGAACGCAAACATGGAATACCGCCGCTTCGGACAAACCCACCTGCACCTCAGCGCCGTCGGCCTGGGCGGCCTGCTGGCTCGCTACGAGGCCCATAATGGCCACCCGCCGCCCGAGGAGAAGCGCCGCATCTACCTGCGGGCCGAAGAATTGGGCATCAATCTCTTCGACCTGGGCTACGGCGATGAGGTCTACGTTCCCGACGAGCTCAAAGGCCCCAAGGACGACCGCTATTTCTCGCTCAAGGCTGGCGCTCCTGCCGCCGCCGCGGTCGAGGACCTCGTCGACAAACACCTGACCAATATCCGCCGCGAAGCCATCGATATTCTCCGGGTGCACCACTACGCATATCTGCAAAACGAGGGCCTGGCCGAACAGATCGCTGCGCTCAAAGATAAGGGCAAGGTCCGCGCACTGTGTACGATCCGTCACATGCTCGCAGACCAGCAGGCCTATGCCGCGCGCGGGCCGGAGGAGGGTGCCGACGCCGATCTGGTGATCTACAACTACGTCTGTCGCTGGCAGGCGCCCGGCATCGAAAGGTCGGCGCAGACCGGCAAGGGCGTGCTGATCATGAAGGCTTTGGGCGGCCAGTGGCTCAACTGGGCCGACCAGGCGCGGGCCAATTGGGCGGCGGCCGACGCGGAGCAGGTGATCGAGCTGGCGCCCAAGGGCGAGGGTCTGCGCCCCGATTTGCCGCTGATCTATCCCATCGTCAAGGGGCCCTGGCAGGAGTTGTGCGAGCCGGGGGAGGCGGTGCCGCGCACGAACAAGGCGATCGACTGGGTGCTGGCAACCGAGGGCGTGCACACGGCGCTGGTGGCTTTCGCCAGCGTTGAAGAATTGGAAGAGGGCCTCGGCGTGCTGGCCGGGGTAGCGGGTTAGCTATTATCAGGAGGGCTATACCATGACGACAAAGACGACCGGGGCGTTCGCCGCCCACGCGAAGGACGCGCAGTGGGCTAGGGGGCTGCGGCCCTACTTCAAGTACCGCGATCTGGGTATCGAGGAGGCCACTGCGGGGCGGGTGCTGGCGCACGTGATTCGCGCCGACCAGCCCTGCGAGGGCCCGATGGGCTACCATTCGCACGATCTGGAATTTCAGATGAACTACCTGCTCAAGGGTTGGGCGCGGCTGTCGTTTGAGGATATCGGCGAGATCCGCGTCGAAGCCGGCGACGCCTGGTACCAGCCGCCCAATATCAAGCACGAGGTGCTGGAGTACTCCGCCGACTTCGAGGTCATCGAAATTACCCTGCCGGCCGACTTCCCGACCCGGGACGAAACGCGGTAGTGGACGTCGGATTTATCGGCCTGGGCCACATGGGCGAGCCGATGACCGCCCGCATCCTCAAAGCCGGACACGCACTGACGCTCTGCGATATACGGCGCGAGCGGGGGCGGGCGCTGGAAGCGGACGGAGCGCTCCGAGTCGCTGGCCCGCGGGAGGTAGCCGCGCGGGCCGAGGTGGTGCTGACATCGCTGCCCGGGCCCGGTGAGGTCGAGGCGGTGGTGCGGGGCGATGCGGGGGTCTTCGCCGGATTGCGGCCGGGGTCGGGCTATATCGATTTGAGCACCAACGCGCCGCAGACCATGCGCGAGATCGCCGCGCTCGGAGCCGAGCGCGAAATCGCCGTGCTCGACGCGCCGATCAGCGGCGGGGTTTTCGGTGCGCGGGACGGGACGCTGACGGTCTTTGCCGGTGGGGAGCGGTCGGTCTTTGCGCGCTTTGAGCCCCTGCTGCGGTGCATCGGCGAAAATATCGTCCACATGGGGCCCAGTGGCAGTGGCTGCGCGACCAAGCTGGTCAACAACGCGATGATGTTTATCAATTACCTGGGTGCCATCGAGGGCATGGCGCTGGGCGCGAAAGCGGGCCTCGATCCGCAACGGCTGGCCACGGTGATCAAGCCGAGCACCGGCCACAGCATGATTATGGAGCGGACGATGGGTTTGTATGCAAAAAGGGAGACGATGGATTCGGCCGTCGAACTGGCGGTCAAGGATATGCAGCTGGCGGTCGATCTCGGCCGCCAGTTGGGCGTGCCGCTGGAGTTGAGCCCGCTGGTCGAAGATATGATCCGCCGCTACTGCGCTGACGGGCGGCGCGGTCAGGAGGATATCATCGAGTTGATTGGCGATTTTATGCGGCGCTCAGACGTGCGCGGATAGCGCAGCAACGGGGATTGTAAAATGTCGATTGCAATACCGGATTGGGTCGTCTATCCCGACGACGACTGGACCGAACGATCACCTGCTGAGGCCGGGCTCGACCCCGCGGCCTTCGCGGCCTTTATCGCCGGTTTGGACGTCAGGGGCGCGGCCTTCGGCGGCGAGGATCACAGCGGCGACCAGTACGGCGCCGTCATCGCGCGCGGCGGCTATCTGGTCCACGCCTGGGGCGATCGCCACTACCGACATCAGACCGCCTCGGTCGGCAAGGCCTTCGCGCGCGCGCTGGTCGGCTACGCCGTCGCCGACGGGCTGATCGATCCCGACGCGCCGATCGGGGAGTACTGGACCGGCGCGGGCGAACTCTCGCACGAACACAAGCGGCTGGATCGGGGCCATCACCAGAAGCTGTCCTGGCGTCACCTGCTCGGCCCCCGGGACGAGCCGCTGCACTACGGCGGTTTTCCCATGGAGATGGGGATTCGCTGGAGCGAAAAGCGCACCGGCTTAGAAGAGGCCGATGCGCAACCGGGGGTCGTCGAGTGGGCCAACTGGACCGGCGATCCTTTCTATGATCTCTACGCCCATATCGAGCCGGGCGCGGTCGGCCACTACAGCAGCGCCGGCTTCTGGCGCCTGGGCCAGGCGCTTACGGCGGTGTGGGGACGGGATCTGATGGATGTGTTGCAGGAGCGCTTGTTTGATCGGATCGGGATTCCGCGGGGGC
>PBOD01000172.1 GCA_002724215.1 Gemmatimonadota bacterium
AGGGCTTTATCAATGATCCCCGCCTCGACGGATCTGAGGACGTGCCTGCGGGTTTGCGGCAGGCGCGCGGTCTGTTGCTGGAAATCAATGATATGGGATTGCCCGCCACCACCGAGATGCTCGATCCGGTCACGCCGCAGTATCTGGCTGATCTCATCGCCTGGGCGGCGATTGGCGCGCGGACCACCGAGTCGCAGACGCATCGCGAAATGGCTTCCGGCCTGTCGATGCCGGTAGGTTTCAAAAACACCACCAACGGGAATTTGCAGGTGGCGATAAATGCCATCCAGTCGGCCCGCGGCACGCACAGCTTTCTCGGTATCGACCACGCGGGGCAGACCTGCATGGTCAGGACCCGGGGTAATGCCTGGGGACATCTGGTCCTGCGCGGGGGCGATAGCGGCCCGAACTATCACCCCGAGTGCATCGAGGCGGCGACCGACTTGCTCGAGCAGGCGGGTCTAGATCCGGTCGTGATCGTTGACTGCAGCCACGACAACTCGGGCAAGCGGCAGGAGCGGCAGGTACAGGTGGTAAAAAGAGTATTACAGCAGCGGGTCGAGGGCCAGGAGCGCATCGTCGGCGTGATGATCGAGAGCAATCTGGCGGCGGGCAACCAGCAAATCCCCGCCGACCGCGCGGCTTTGCGCCACGGCGTGTCGATTACCGACGAGTGTATGGGTTGGGAGAGGACTGAGCAGCTGTTGCGGGAGGCCGCCGATACACTGGGTGAGCGTCTGGCGGACGTGGCTTAGGCGGCGATGAGCCGATCGACCTCGTCCTTGAGCACCGTCAGTACCTCGTCGTAGGGGAATTGTCCGAGCAATTCGGTGCCGCGCTTGAGGTTGACGAAGTTGGGGGCGCACCACAGCCCGAGATCGGCGTCGTCGGTCTCGCCCGGTCCGTTGACCCGGCAGCCCATGATCGCGATGGTGATCTGGTGTGTACTGGCGTAGGCGGTGAGCTCGCGGACTTTGTGGGCTAGGTCGATAAAGGCTTCGTTTTCGACCCGCGAGCAGGAGGGACAGGAGATGATATTGAGGCCGCCGGACAGGACCTTGGGCACCGAGCGGAAGCGCCCCGATTCGATGTCGTCGAGGATCTGGCGCCCGACCGCTATTTCCTGGCCTTTGTCGTCGAAGGGCAGGGTCAGCGAAACGCGGATGGTATCGCCGATGCCGGCGCTGATCAACTGTTCGAAGGCGATGCGGGTTTTGACGATACCGTCGGGGGGCATCCCGGCTTCGGTGACGCCCAGGTGCAGCGGGACATCTGGGCGCTCCTGCGCGAAGCGAGTATTGGCCTCGACGACCTTGGCGGGATCGGAGTCTTTGAGCGAGACGCAGTAGCGGGTGAAGCCCAAATCATCGAGCATCTGGCAGTGCTCGAGTGCCGAAGCCAGCATCGGCGAAATCGAATCGTCTTCGGGAAACAGCCCGATCTTGTCGGGGTCGACCGAGCCGCAGTTGACGCCCACGCGCAGGGCGCAGTCGTGCGCGGCGGCCTCGGCGGCGATAAAGGCGACCTTGTCGCGGATGGGCTTGTTCTTTTCGTGGTGGTAGAGGTGGCCGGGGTTGTAGCGGATCTTCTGCACATGGGGGGCCACGCTGCTGGCTAGTCGGTAATTTTCCTGCAAGTCGACTGATAGCGGCGCGCTGGCTAGCGGGGCGATCTGGGCGAGGGCCTCGACATCCTTCTTGCTATCGACGGCGATGCGGATCACGTCGGCACCCGCCGCCTCCAATAGCTCGACCTGCCGGGTGGTCGCCGCTATATCCTGGGTGCGGGTGGCGGCCATGCTCTGCACGGCGATGGGGTGGTCGGCGCCGATCGTAGTGGGGCCGATCTGCACCGAGCGGGTGGGGTTGCGTTTTATCGGATTCATAGGCCTTTGCGCGTTCGTTTGCAAAGAAAATAAGGGCGCGGTGCCATCTGTCAAAGAGGTCGAAGGCGCTCCTATTTTACAGCAAAAAGACAGAGCCCCCATTCGGCGCTGCAAGGGCCGAGCGGAGGCTCTTTTCTTTGATAAAAGGAGCTTTAGTCTTCTTCCGGGAACCAGTCCTGGATTTTGTTGCAAATCGCGCGGGCCTGATTGGGGCTCGATACTTCGAATTTGCTGCGCTGCAAAAAAGTGCCCTCGCGCTTCTGGTAGCGGCGGATAGACACCTTCTGCTGCCCGTATTCGCCGGTCTTGCGGTCCAGGTCCTGGTAGAGATACATGATCGTAGCCCAGGATCCTTTGCTGAGGACTTCCTTGGCCACCTCTTTCCGCAGAACCTTGCCGTCCTCTTCATAATGGATGGTCAACTCGTCGATATTCTCGGCCATTTTATCATCTCAAGTGGTTAAAGTAGAGGAGTTTATGCGATAGAAGTACAAAGGTAATACAAGGCCACAAGCACAAACTGAAACTATATATAAGGATACAAGGGCGTACAGGCAATAGGATTCTGCCGGAAAAGCCCGACGAAAATCGGCCATTGCCAAAAGGAGGGTAAAACGCGCGGTTTACCTTGCTAGCTCAACGGAGGTTTGATATACTCTAACAGGTTAAAAAAGAAAGATTAAGATCAAATATGGATATCGGTCTCGGGGATAAATTCCACCGTCTGGAAGGGCGGGTATTTTTGACGGGTATGGAGGCAATCGTGCGCCTGGTACTCGAAAAACAGCGCCACGACCAGGCCGCGGGTGCGGTAAATCAAACCTATTTTACGGGCTATGAGGGGTCTCCCCTGGGGGGTCTGGATCTCAAGTTGGTCGAGCAAATGCCCCTGCTCAACCAAGTGGGGCGGACGGTGCACCAATTTGGCATCAACGAGAAAACCGCGGCTTCCGCCATTCTCGGCAGCCAATTTGCCCAGAGCGGTGATATCGACGCCTTCTGGTATGGCAAGGCCCACGGCACGATGTGGATACCCGATGAAATGTGGCTGGCCAATTTGAGCGGTACCGGGCAGCGGGGGTCGATCGTATTTTTGTCGGGCGAGGACCATCGCTCCAAGAGTTCGGTGTCGCCCGGGGCCAGCGATTGGGTCCTGCGCAGCAGCATGGTACCGATTTTCTATCCGGCCGATGTCGAAGACATCATCCGCCTCGGTCTGCACGCCGTCGCCTTGTCGCGGCATACTGGGGTCGCGACGGCGTTGAAAATGGTCACGCCGGTTTGCGATGGGGCGAGCACGGTCGATCTCGATCGCGTGCGTCCCGAGATCACCTTGCCACAGCGCGATTTCGACAAGTGCTTTAATCAGATCGTCATGGCCACGCGCGCCCTGCCGATGCAGAGGCAGTTGGTAGAGGAAAAGTGGCCCCTGGTCGAAGCCTATATCCGCGCCAATGACCTCAATCGCATCATCGACGCCGACGCCGGGGGGGCGGTGGGAATCGTCGCTACCGGCAAGAGCTATACCGATGTGCGACAGGCGTTGGATTACCTGGGCTTGCGCGTGCCGATTCTGCAGCTGGCGGTGATCTATCCGCTCGATGGCGAAATCGTCCGCGCCTTCGCCCGCGGACGCAAAGAGCTCATCGTCGTCGAAGAACCGGGTCCCTTTGTCGAAGAGGCGGTCAAGGCCGCACTGTGGGGCGCCGATGTCGGGGCGGTCTACGGCCAATTCGACGAGCGCGGCCAACCCCTTATCCCCGCCCACGGCGAAGTAGATCCAGAAGTACTGGCGCTGCAATTGGGGCCGCGGTTGGGCGCTGCGCCGGAGCGGATCGAGCGTTTGCGCGCGGTGCTCGAAAGATCCTATCCGCAGGTGCCGAGGGTGACGCCGATGTCGTGTGGCGGTTGTCCCTACAATAGCTTCCGCGATTTGCAGGAGAAGCCCGGCGGGGCGATCGGTTGTTCCTCGATTCGCGCGATCGAAGCCTATGACAACGGGGTGCTCTACATCCCGACGATGGGTGCGGGCGGGTCGATCTACAGCGGTTGGGCCCCCTTCAACGGCAACCAGCATATCTACCAGTACTTGGGCGACGGGAGTTATTTCCACAGTGGTCGCGGGGCGATCCAGAGCTGCGTCCAGGGCGAAGTCAATATCACCTTTCTATTGCTGTTCAACGGGGCGGTGGCGCTGACCGGCGGCCAGGCACCCGGCGGTCAGCGACCGGTTGCCGACGTGGTGCAGGAACTGCTGGGGCTCGGAGTAGTGCGGGTGGGCATTGTCAGCGAAGCCCCCGAGCGCTACCGCAGTCTCGATTCGGAGCGCATCGAGGTTTTCGGGTTGCAGCGGCACAGTGAGGCGCTTGCGCGCTTCAAAGAAATCGCCGGCACGACGGTACTGATTCTCGACAAGGAGTGCGCGACTGAGAAGGGCAGAAAGCGGCGGCGTCAGGGGTTGAGTCCGGAGGAGTACGTGTTGATCGACGAGCGCATCTGCGAAGGCTGCGGCGATTGCTATGCCCAATCCGAGGGTTGCGCTGCGCTCTATGGCGTCGATACCGAATTCGGCGAAAAGACCCAGGTGCGCCAGGCCAATTGCGCGCAGGACGGCCTGTGCATAGACGGCGAATGCCCGTCGTTTGCGGTAATCAAACCCGCGGCAGGTACTCGCTTGAAACGCCGGCAGCCCGAGGCGCTGGACGCCTTGCCCGATCCGCCCGAGTGCAATTTCGATGGGACCTATGCCATCTTCGCTATGGGCCGGGGCGGCACGGGTGTGGTGACCATATCGCACTTGCTGGCTTATGCCGCGATGATGGAGGGCAAATATGTCTATCTCTCCAACAATACCGGGCTGGCGCAAAAAGGTGGACCGGTCGAGGCGCCGATCCTCATCAGTGCGACCGCGCAGCCGGTGATCAATCGCCTCTTCCCCGGCGCGGTGGATCTCTATCTGGGCTTCGACCTGCTGCGCTCGGCCGAGCCGGAAAATCTCAAATACGCCTCGCCCCAGCGCAGTCGGGCGCTGGTCAGCACCGCGGAAATCGCCAACGCGGCGATAAATCGCAACCCGCGCCAACAGCACTTTCCGGCCGCCGACGGTTTGCGCGAGCTCATCGACACCTACACGGGCAAAGACAATATCTACCTCGATACTTTCTGGTTGGCCGAAAAGCTTTTCGCCGACACGATCTACGCCAATATGCTCTTGCTGGGCGCGGCGTACCAGGCCGGAGCCCTGCCGGTGGGGGCAGCGGCTATTGAGCGGGCGATTGAGCTCAACGGTCGGGCAGTGGAAAACAATATCCAGGCCTTCCGCTGGGGGCGGTTGGCTGTGGCCGATCCGGGGCGGGTTGCAGCGGCGCTGGGGCGGCCACAAGAGCCGTTGGCGATGCCGTCGTCGGGCCCGGGTGTCGCCATGCTGCAGGGCTTGCAGGGCGAAATCGGCGTTTTGGGCGAAGAGGGACAGCGAGCGCTCGGTGTGCGTCTGCACGAGCTCTGCGCCTACCAGGACGAAGCCTACGCTCGCCAATATCTCGATTTCACCCTGGGCGTTTTACGGGCCGAGAAGGAGCGGCAAGATCGCGGCTTCGAATTGACCCGCGCCGTCATTGCAGGGCTCTACAAGCTGATGGCCTATAAAGACGAATACGAAGTAGCGCGCCTGGCCACCCGCACCGATGCGGAACAGCGAATGCGGGATCTGTTCGACGGCGATGTCGAGATTGTCCGCAAGTTGCACCCGCCCACGCTGCGCGGCGTACTGCGCCGCAAAGTGGGTTTTGGTCGGCGATTGCGGCCCTTGCTTTGGCTATTGAGCCGGGGCAAGGGGTTGCGGGGGACCGCATTCGATCCTTTCGGACGCACCGAGGCCAGGAAACTCGAGCGCGAACTCATCGGTTGGTATCGCGGTCTGATCACAGAGGCGGTTGAGGGGCTGGACGACAGCACGTACGCCATTGCGGTGGAATTGGCCAGGCTGCCAGAGGAAATCCGCGGCTATGAACACATCAAGACAACCGCGGTGGCTGCGGCCAGGCGGCGAGCCGAGGCTCTGCTGGCGCAGCGGCGCCGCACTTAGAGGTCGATGGAAATGGGCTGGCGTTGGCGCAATGCCCGCCGCAGGCCCCGCAGTAATGGCGTCCCGAACGAGGATTCGTCCGTTGCGGGTGGGGCCTCGTCTTCATAGAAGGCTCGCATCCAGGCCAGTTCGGGCGGTGGCGTGGCGTCGTGGAGGACCTGTGTCGATTGGGCTCCGGCCAGCGTCAAGCCGCCCTGGGTCGCGCTGGCTGCGAGCGAACCGCCGCGGCCGATCAGGCTAAACTCGGCCAGCCGACGTTGCGGTGCGACGGCGATTTGGATAATCGTTCCGCTGGGCGCGGTGGCGGTCAGTGCCACGTGGTAGGCCCGGCCGCGGTTATTGGCGCTGAGATAGATGGCGGGGGGAGTTTCTCCCAGCAGGTCCAAAGCCAGCGCCCACTGATTGCAGACGGCCCACCAGGCGGGCAGCAAGCCCGGGCTCTGAGCGCCGGCGACGAGCCGGAGATAGACGGAGTCGCCGAAGGATGGATTTTCGCGCTGTTGCCGCGCTTTGGTGAAGAGCGGCGAAAAGTGGTGGATCGCGCCGATGGCACAACGAGGACAGTCGCCGGAGCCGGGTGCGCTGTCGATTTTGGGCAAGGGACCGCCGCAAAGCACATCGACGCCCACTGCGAGACAGCGTTCGATATCCTTTTCGATGCCGTCGTAGGGCGAGAGAAAGGCGCAGATGCTGGCCCCGGTTTCTGCCAGCATGGCCGTCAGGTCGGCAAAAAAAGGCAGGGTGGCGTCTTTGGGTTGGGTCCGCGCCGGATAGTATATCCCGGTGACGGGCAGTGCATCACCGAGTTGGCTGGACAGGGTGCCGAGGGTGGGGTGGGCGACCAGGGCGATGGCCATCAGGCGTCCTCCAGAGTCACGGTGTCGCCGTGCTCGACCGAGCGATAGCCGGCCAGCAGAATTTCCATCAGGTCGCGCCCCTGCCGGATCCCGTAGCGCGGTGGGCGCTCTGCGTCGATGGCGGCGACCAAGTCCTCAAGCCCGACCGAGAGCCCGGCTACATCGGCGGAAAGGGCGACCGAGAGCGCAGGTGGCCCGCCGTGCCACTGCATGGGGTCCTGCGCTGAGGGCTGGTAGTCGTAGCCGGTGAGTAATTCGCGCAGATAGGCATCGAGCGCGGGGCGTTTGCTGTCGACAATGGCGCTTTGTCGCGAACCGATGAGATAGGCGCGGGCTTGCCCGCCTTGGGGATGGCCGGCAACGCCGGTGCGGCCGCCCGAAAATGTCGCGACCCGGCCCTCGGCGTCGGTCATGGTCAGCGAGCCGAAATCGTCGCAGCCGCTGGTGGCGTGCTCGGGGAAGAAATAGGCACCGGCGTGTCCGGTGACGTGGCGGATGGGCCCGAGGCACTCCTGGATCAGGCCGACGGCATAAGCGCCGACGGTTAGCAATTCTCTTTTGAGATCGGGGTGTTTCCAGCGCCCGGCCGGCGGGGCAAAGGGCGCGCGGTGTTCGATGGCGCGCGGCCAACCCTTGCCGAACATGATATCGACGTGCAGCCCGAGCAGGTCGCCTAGGTCGCCCGCGGCCAACGCGTAGCGCGCCTGCCGCGCTAGTTCGCCATAGGCGTAGCCGGGAATGATCGCCCGTACGCCGGCGCTTTCGACGGCGCGGGCGGCGTCTTCGCTCTCGGCGAGTGTGGCGCCGGGGAATTTGTCGATCCACAGGTGTTTGCCGGCACGGGCGGCGCGGATGATAAGCGACGAACGCTTTTCGATTTCGCAGCCGACGCTGACGATATCGACCGCCGGGTCGGCGATGGCGCTACCGACGTCCTCCTGGTAGGGCACGCCGAGGCGATCGGCCCACTGGCGGTTGAATGCGCGCAATTGGGGATCGATGTCGGGATCGTCCGCTACGGCGACGACGCGCAGGCGCGGATGGTCCTGGAAGAGCGGGACGAAGTGCTGCTGGTGGCTGTGCTTGGAAAAGCTGACGAGGACGATGCCGTAGGTCGCGGCGGACATGGGAAGATGGGTCGGTGTTTTAATGCCAGTAGGTGTGGTTGCCGGTGGATTATGCTGGTGATCTATCGGGCAAATGTATTGGGCGCATGGGAGGCTTGTCAAGCCCTTGTGTTTTATAGATACGAGGTGGAGTGTGTCCGGGGTGGGGTCGCGTGTGACCCAGGTAGAAAAAGCCTGCGGGTGCTCATTGGTGCCTAGTGGAAGGTCTTAATATAGGGGAAGTTATGAGATGGCTTGTCTCCTTGGCGATTCCCGCCCTGGCTTCGCTTGCCGCCGCTGCAGTTCCCTATGCGCCAGGGGAGGTGCTTTTTAGCTTGCGACCGGGCGCGGGCAAAGTGGCCAGGGCAGATTTATTGGACCGGTTGGAGGGGCAGTACGGAGCGGTCGAAAANCTCTTCGCCGCAGCGCGTTCGGNCCGAGCCAAGCGCGTGGGAAATACCGGTTTGGGCCATTGGCATCGCATCTGGTTGCAGGGCGATCGCGATCCCGCCGAGGTTGCCGCGGAGTTGGTNCAATTGCCACTGATAGAAAACGCCCAAGCCAATTTTATGCGGCGAGAGGCGGCGCTGGCCGATTCGCTCTTCGCCGTCCAGTGGAACCTGGCGGCCATGGGATGGTCTCGCCAAAGCGCCAACGCACTCGAGCCCATCGTCGTCGCCATTGTCGATTCGGGAATAGATGCCGACCANGCCGATATCGCCGGCCAGTTGTGGACCAATGCGGGCGAGGCCGTGGGCGAGGCTGGCGTTGACGACGATGGCAATGGCTATGTCGACGATCTAATGGGTTGGGATTTTAGCGATGGTCCGGGTTTGCCCGGCATCGGNGATTATCTGGTGCGGGACGCCGATCCAACCGACGAATCGGGCCACGGCACCCACGTGGCGGGGATTGTCGCGGCCGCGACCGACAACGGGCACGGTATTGCCGGCGTGGCGCCCGATGTCGAGTTGATGGTGCTGCGCGCGGGATTCAACTTGCCCGGGGGAGGCTATCTTCAGGACGACGACATCGCTGCGGCCCTCGTCTACGCGGCCGATAACGGAGCCAGAGTGGTCAATATGAGTTGGGGTGACCCGCAGCCGTCGCCGCTGGTCGAGGCTGCCGTGCGATATGCTGCGGCGCGGGGGCTGGTGTTGGTGGCGGCGGCGGGCAACGAAGGGGCGAACGAGGTGTTTTATCCGGCTCGCAGCAATCAGACGCTGGCGGTGGGGGCGGCTGCACCCGGTGGCGGGTTGCTGGGTTTTTCCAATTNTGGGGCGAGCATCGACTTGGCCGCACCGGGACACGCGATCTGGAGTCTTGCCCCCGGGGGAGGCTATGTCGAGCGCTCGGGCACTTCGATGGCCGCCGCCCATGTATCTGGTTTGGCGGCTCTGTTGCTGGCGCGCCGCCCGGCGTGGACGCCCGCNCAAGTGCGGGGGGNCCTGCTGGCAACGGCACTGGATCTNGGCCCTGCGGGTTGGGACGAGTCGGCCGGGGCCGGCCTGGCGCACTTTGCGGCGCTGGAGGTGGAGAATGCACCACAGGTCCAGATTGAAAAACCAGGCGCTGGCGATGCGTGGGCGGGCGATATTCCGGTAGTGCTGGCGCTGGAAGAGGTCGAGCGCTATGAACTGAGCTGGGGATTGGGCGCGCTGCCGCGGCGCTGGCACGAGATTGCTGCGGGTGCAGTTGATGGGTCAGAGCGAACGGTCGTTTGGGAAACCGCGGATCTCGTCGATGGCGCCTANGTATTGCGCTTGCGGGGGCTGGGTGTGCGGGGGTGGGTGGAAGACNGGGTGCAAATCCAGGTGCAGGAGGATGGACCTCAGGCGCGGGAGGTGGAGGTGGTGCACGCGCTGGACGGCCCCCATTGGAGCCGGGTGGTCGCCTGGGAAACGGCCGTGCCGGCCGGAGGCCGTGTCGAATTGGCGGGGGCGGTGCGCTATGTGCTGCCGGCGCCCCCAGGTCGCCGCAGCCAGCGCGTCGTAGTGCCGGTCGATTTGAATCCGGGCGAATACGATATCTGGGTCGCCGCGACGGATGCAGCCGGGGTCGGCCAGCGCACTCTGGCAGGGTCGGTCGTCCTGGGCGGAGATCGGGTCGATCGTTGGGCGCTGGAGCGGCGTCTCGTCCTGCCGGACGGCTATTTGTTGCCGGAACTGGGCGATTTTAATGGCGACGGTCGGCCCGAACTGGTGCAGATGGGATATGGGGGCGGGCTGCAGTACAATGCGGGCGATTATTACCANTGGAATGGTGGAGAAAGCGAGCGCGTCTTCACCTCGTTGCAGNTCTACATTCCCTGGAAAATCCTCGACGCCGACGGCGACGGTAGGCGCGANATGATGGCGGTTGACGCACAGCGGGTCCGGCTTTTCGAGGCGGCTACAGAGGGATCTTTTCCCGAACGTTTGCTATGGGAACAGCGNGATGTATGGGGTGGGGAAGCGGCCGATCTCGACGGCGACGGCCAGACCGAACTCTTCTTGCGCGCGGGCAGTAGCTCTTTCTTGCAGGTGTTCGAAAGTGCGGCCGCCGACCAACTGGCGGAGATCGCCGTGTTGCACAATCCCGGCGAGGGCCAAAACCAGCTGGGTCAGCGCCAGGTCATTGCCGATTTCGATGGCGATGGCCGCGGCGAATTGGTGGCGGGCGATGGNGACGGCGATCTCTTTTCCTACGAGCAAGTAGCCGATGACGCTTATCGCAGTCGCTGGCATGCGGCGGGTCTGGGCGATGCGCGCATCGTTGGCGGCGGGGCGGATTGGGACGGTGACGGTCGGGCCGAATTTGCCGTCGCGCGCTTCTTTAGTGATCCGTTCGACCTCGAGGCGCGGCGCTGGCAGATCGAGGTTTTCAGCAGCGCCGCCGACAATGGCTTCGCCGCCGAATGGCAGGTCGAAATCCTCGGCGGTCAGCCGGGCGGCAGCGGCATCGGTCAGGGCGATCTCGACGGCGATGGGATGGTGGAATGGGCGNTGGTTACCGTGCCCGATATCTATGTCTTCCGCAGCACTGGTCCCGACGCATACGAGCCGATATGGCATAGTGCCGCGCGCCAGACACACCGGCCGCTGGTGGGAGATTGGGATGCCGATGGCAACGCGGANTTGGGTTTCAACGGCGAGGGACAGGTCGAGGTCTATGCGCTGGATCGCACGGCGCTGGCAGTAGAGTGGCCGGCGGGGTTGGTCGCCCGACCGCGCGACGACACGGCGATCGANCTCGGCTGGCAAGCAGTGGCAGGTGCCACGGGGTATCGGGTTTTTCGCGCCGGGNAAGTGCTGGTGGCCAACCTCGCAGACCTGAGCTATATCGATGGGGANCTGGCGCCCAATACGACCTATTTCTATCGGGTTGCGGCTATTGGAGCCGACGGCGCGCTGGGGCCATTGACGCCCGCCGTGGCGGCGACGCCGACTGCTGCGCCCCAATTGCTCGCGGTGCGCCGGATGTCGGCGGCACAATTGGAACTAGAATTCAGCACCGCGATGGCCGCGCCGGCCCCTTNTCGCTTCCGTCTGGAACCCGACGGTGGTCGGGTGGTGGCTGCCCTGGCCGATCGGGGCGGGCGTAGGATTGTCCTGTCCTTCGCCACCGCTCTGCCCGATAGCGGGGAGTTCGTTTTGCAGATGGAGGGCGTGCGTTCGCAGGCGGGCGGACCCCTGGCCGCGCCGGTGTTTGCCTTTGCGCTCGGTCCGCTGCGGGCAGCTGTGCGGCCACAGCGCGCAGAAGTGCTTTCCGCTCGGCAGGTAGCCGTCTATTTCGACGGGCCTATCGTGGCCGACGGCGAGTTGCACGAGGCCTTTGCCTTCGGCGATACGGCGGTCCGGATCGCGGGCGCTCGGGTCGATGTCGACAGGGTCGTGATCGATCTAGCCGAGCCTTTGCGCCCCCTGGGTCGCAGCTACGGT
>PBOD01000173.1 GCA_002724215.1 Gemmatimonadota bacterium
CGTCAACTCGCGTTGACCCAGCAGAAATCGAAACCAGTCTTTGCCGATAAACTCTCGGTCGGCTAATAGACAACAGGTCGAGCCTTTTAAATAGGAAAGGGCCTGGCGCATCACCTGCTTTCGCTCGCGGGTATGGGAGTTGCCCGGTCGGCGTAGCGACCGGGAGACCAACGGAATCGATACCCCTTGAAACACCAAGCCCAGGCACAGCAGATTCAGATCGGTCTGGCCTAACTGCCAATGCGTCCGATCCAAGACCAACAGCATCGGTTGCCCCGCGACGACGAGTCTGTCGACAATGAGTTGGGTAAATACACTCGGGCAGAGGCCACCGCTGAAAAAACGCTGCAGGCGGCGATACCGACTGTCGATCGTTGCTAAGCCTGGGAGCGCACACGCTAGCGTCCGCAAGTTGACGGTGCGCGTTTGGATCAGGGCCGGCAGCAGTTTGCATAGTAGGTCAATGCGATGACGAGACAAACCGAAAATGGCTTGCCCCAAGGTGGTCTTCAGCGTATGTATTAGCACGGTGCAGCTCCGGAGAGGAAGGTCTTACCTGTTGTTTTGGCGAACTACGAATAAAACCTAACTCTGGGCTGCACTACAACATTGGTGCCGGCCCGTGAAGGTTTTAGTTTTGCCGACTGCGACCGTTTATCCGGGACGAGTTGGAAGCAGTCGTCAGCTGGAGAGGACAATCAGATCTGTCGGCGCGGAGGGGGCACAAGATCCACCTGCGATTTCGCATGGCGCGGGCCTAGCTCTTTGCCCTTAGTCTTTGCCAGGAGGTGGAACATGCTGGTTGGAATAGTCACCTTGAAGTCGGCCCCCTGGAAATTGGAAGACAATTTCCGCCGGGTGGGGCCTATGTCAGAGAGGCGGCCGGGCGGCGGGCCGAACTAGTGGTAGCGCCCGAGTCCGTATTGGATGGCTATGTGTTTAATGCAGATCCGACGTCCAAAGTAGAAGATATGCTGGAAATTGCCCAGACGGTGCCGAATGGGGCCTATATTCAGCGGGCCGGAGCGCTGTGTAGAGAGCTGGGAATTTATCTGATATTTGGCTTTTTGGAGCGCTTGGTGGACGAACTTTTTAATGCCTGTGTCATGCTCGATCCGCATGGCGAGGTGATCGCCCACTATCGCAAGATCACTACGGCGGGCGAATACGCCATCGCGCCGGGCAGAGACCTGCAGCCGTTCGACACGCCCTTGGGCCGGTTGGGCTTTCTGCTGTGCAGCGACCGCACAGTGGACAATTGCTCGGTTTTGGGGGTCCAGGGGGCACAGGTCATTTTCATTCCCATGGACGGCAGCGGCGGGCCGGAAAATACTGAAAAAATGCGCTGGCGGGCCCGGGACAATCAATGCTGGATTGTCATCGCCAATACCTGGAGTGCGGTGATCATCAGCCCCAGCGGGGAATCGCATCTGGAGAAGTACGAGACCGAATGCGTCAGTGTGCAATACATGCATCTACCCAAAGTCGATAAAAACCAAGGACGGTCGCGCTTTGTAAGTCGCCGAGCCGATCTGTACGGGCCCTTGGTCGAGCCGCGCGAGCCAGACGCCTACTACGATGAGCAGGGTGGACTCACTCCGGCGGGCGAAAAAAACCGGCAGCGCATGCGCAAACGCGCCCAGGAAAAAGACGAGGACGACAACAACTGATAACCGNGAAATAGAGGCNACCAGCCTTGGNAAAAATCAAACCCGACACAGTGGCCATTGTGGGGCTGGTATTGCTGGTCAGTGCACTGCTTTCCATCTAAAGGAAAAAGGCGTACAGCGCGTCGTNTTGCTGAACAAGAGCAAAGTGGGCAGTGGTTCCAGCAGCAAATCGGGCGCGGTCAACACTATGCTCATGCCAACCGAGACCGGCACCCGGGCGCGCGCCATCACCATGGACATCTTCGAGCGCTTTAGCAGGATTCTGGACAATTATGCGTTCCNCCAGGTGGGCTGTATGTTCATTGCGACCGAACAGCAGTACCGCGACGGTGAAGACGAGCGCCAGATGCACCGCCGCGTCGGAGCACAATTCGAAATTCTAAAGNGCCGGGAAGTGGAGCAGTGCTTTNCGGCCCTGCGCTTGCAGGAAGACGAATACGGCATCCTCGGTCTGCGGGGAGGATNGAACGAGNCGGATACGTACATCGCGGCCCTGGCGGCCCGGGTGCGGGACATGGGGGTGGAGATTATCTAGGACGAGCCGGTGGAAGAGTGCATCAACGGAGGCTGGAAAATCAAAGGCGTGCGCAGCCGCAACACGGGCGCGTTGTACGCCGACGCCGTGGTGTGCGCCTTGAACGCCTGGGCTAATTCCCTGCTGGCGACAGTCGACCAGTTGATCCCGGCCCACAACTACGTGCACGAGCGCTTTGTGACCACGCCCTTTGCGCAGGCGCCGGCTGTTTCTGCGGTCAATGACAGTGTCGCCCAGGTGTATTACCGGCCCACCGAGGACAATCGCCTGCTATTCGGCGCCTATGCCCACGAACCGGTGCGCATCACCACCCCGGGCATTGACTTCGACTATGCTCAGCTAGAGCTGCACCCGCCCCCGGCCCCTTTATCAAGGAGGCCATTGGCCAGCATCTGCCGATGATGGAGGGGGTGGAATTTGCCGAACATCGCATAGGGCTCATCAGCATGACCGCGGATGCCCTGCCCAATATCGGCCCGGTCGGGGCTTTGCCCGGGCTTTTTCTGGGTTGCTTTAACTCGGGCGGCTTCGGGTACCACGCTGTTGCCGTTTTGTTGCTGGCGGAGCTCATTGTCGCCGGTCAGACGCGCATCGACGTGAGCGAATTTTCACCGGACCGCTTCAAGGATATATATGTCGACGCCTATCTGGCGACTGACCTCAAGTACAAGGCGGCCCTGCGTCCATAGCGGCGCCATTAAAATCAGCCTCAAGGAGAGGCGATGGAAAAACGGCTCATTAAGAGCCGGCCGGTTACTTCGCTGGAAAAGCCGACAAAGGAGAGACCGTAGCTTTCGGCCCGATGCAACACCTGTTCGAGGGCAGCGGGATGGTCCGGGTCGGCCGACCAGCTGCAGTGCCATTGGTTGGCGTCTGCGGTAAGGATCAGACGATTGGCCGTCCAAACACCTTCTTCCAGAGCCAGCGGCTGGGCTGTGCAGTGCCAGCGCGTGCTGGCGGCGTGCACCCAGAAGAAACACTGGGCCCCGTCCAGGCACAGCTGTTCCGCCCGCAGATGGAACGACACGGCGGATTGGCGCATATCGAGGGGGTCGGCGTTGACCCAGCTGCGGTAGAACAGCAGCGGCAGGATGGACAGGGGGCGCTCCGGGGTATCGGCGCTCCAGCGGCGGTGGTCGGCCCAGATATGGCCCCCGTTGTCGACGCCTCCCTGTTTGGCCCAGGTGGCAAGGATAAAAATATTGGTGCCGTCGGCCACCATGCTGGCGTGGTAGTCGTACGAGCACCAGCCTTCCGGGCCTTTGTCGAAGTTATTTTCTATCATGATCTCCCCTCAGCTAGAGTGTTTGCAGGGCTCACCAGCGCCGGACCAGCCAGCCCATTAGCCCGGCCCAAAACGCCCGGTGGTACTGGCCCCAGCCGTCCCACACGGCCTTGCGGTAGTGGGCGCCCCAGGCCGGTCGGCTGGCCACAGCGGCCACGCGGCCCTGGCCGATTGGTCGCAAGCCCACGGCGGGGTGGCGTTGCTCGTCGGTGAAACGCAGCGGCACAATGGCCTCTGGATGGGCCTGGCAGGGCTGCCAATAGCCGATGTGCACCTTGGCGTCCGGCTCCAGCATGAGGCGCTCCGACGTACAGTGCGGCGTGCCCAATTGCAGGCCCACTACGGGATCGACGCGCTCCATGGTCTGGGTGTGTAGCTGGCGCCAGAGGTGGCGGCTGTTCGAGGCGTTGAGTTCGACCTGCCATTGGCTTTCGGCGTAGCGCTGCATGCCTGCGCCTTCTATAATTTTGTGATCCGCTGGAACGACTTTCTCTGCCAGCGGGTGCAGGGGCAATAATGCCTCGAGATGGGCGGCGAGGGCCCCAAAGGGGGCGCACAGGAGCAAACCGCCGCCGTTTTCCAACCAGGCGCGCAATTCTGCCAGGCGTTCTGTGGGCCAGGCGTCGCCCACCAGGCAAATCGCCTCAACCGCAGAGAGATCGTCCGGTGCTCGCAACTCCGGTGTGGTCCAATCCACGGCAAATCCGGCCTGGGTGCCGTGGCACCAGAGGTAGCGGCCGTCGGCTTCGGGCTTTTCCAGGTAGTGGTGGACTGCGACAAAAATAGGGGCGCCATTGCCGGCAAAGGGCAGGTGGGCTGTGGGGCGGGCAGGTTGTAGGGGGACGATCTCCTGGGTGTGCAGCGCGGCATCTGCGCACCGGGCGTGGAGAGTTAATTCGGCGTAGTCGCCCGTCATCGGCAAATCCACTTCCAGTTGTAGTGGCTGGTTGGGGGCGGTATGGCCCGTTGCGCTCGACTGGGACTGCACAATGCCGGTCGGGTCCAGGACGTGGACATCGAGTTGGCTGGCCGCTGGCGCTGCACCATGTAGACGTACTACGGCTTTGCCGGCTTTTCGATCGAGGGTCAGACCCGCGTTCTGTCCGGCGGCGACGAAGTTGCGGCCCCCGGTGCCCAGGGTTACGTCGAAACCCCAGGTGGCGCGTTGGCCCGGCGGCACTTCGACGTTGTTGATCGCCTGCGGTGTGAAGGCGTTGTACCCGGCCCAGAACATGCCCCAATCCGCGTCAAAGCGGGCGCGCATCAGGTAAAATTCATCGCCGTCTGCCGGGCCCGTGGCGTACCACCAGGGCGTGCCGTCCATATCCCAGAGCATGCGGTCGGACACCATTTCCTCGAGGGTTGGTGTGGCGAAAATGGGGCTGGCTTCCTTAACGAAAGTGCGCACCCGGGAGCGGCCACAGCTGCGCCAGGCGCGCTTGGGCGCCACCAACCAGGCCGTGTGCGGGGGCACGCCAGCCGCGTGGAAGGTGTGTACGTCCCAGGCCGAGGCCAGCAGGCTTTCACCGCGGTTCTCCCAAACTACGTCCAGCGCGAACCAGGCTGCGTTTGGTCGAAAGCGATAGCGCTTCTCGTAGAGGTAGCTGTAGCCGCAAAGGTCTTCTATTTCCTGGCGGAAGGCGATGATTTTTTCTGGTCCCTTATTTTCTTCATACCAGGTCCACGGCAGCGCTTCGAAGTCCTCGGCTCGATCGTCTTCCGCAAAGACGCCCACCCCCATTTTCAGGCGTCGTTGTCGTCCTGTGGCGGTATTGAGCAGAAACGTGGCGAAGAGTTCGTCGGGCAGGCCGAAAGGGTTGATATCTTCCAGATC
>PBOD01000174.1 GCA_002724215.1 Gemmatimonadota bacterium
CGAACACTGGCTGGGCGAAAACCGCGCTACCCATGCCGAGGACGAAAACCAACAACAGCATGTAAAAAGCATTACGCGTTGAATTCATAATGAAGCACTCCTTCCATGGACACAACTGATATATGCTGAAAGCGGAATATTCACTAGTTTGGGCCGATGTCCCTATCAACCTGCGACCAGCTACAAGAGTTGAGAAGCCCGGCTCTTCGCCCCCACGAAAGGCCTGACCCCTGGTATCAAACAAAGGTTGCACTGCTGCCTGCCTGGTAGTACACCTCCCACAAGTTATTGTATTTGTGTGTGTTGTATTCACTTTCTTATTTTCAATCCATATTTGGGGTAGCCCAGCACATACACACCCCCACCAAAATCTTCACATACTTACTTCTACTTATCGGCATCCAGCCAGCCAAACTTCAGAATTATTTTCCTTTTTTACACGCGACGACAAATGGCATAAAGACGGCCCCCCTATCCCCGGTGGGCCGCCGCTTTGCCGCGCTCTACTATTATATTATCGGCCAATTCATCCCCACTGTGCGTGCGCTCCCTCACAGAATTTCATTTTTGCGCGAGGTTTACCGCCTTTGCACGGTGCAACCTTGCTCGATCCATATATCCTCTGTATATTCAGAGGATTCATTTGGAAATGGTGAGCGAAGCCGGTTCGTCTTTTCCCGAGAGTCACCGGCTTCGCTTTCCGCTTTCAGACTAAGTTGTGTCCCGGTTGTGGTTGCCGGACGCCGTCGACCGAATATCGCTTGTGGGGGTGCGACCCCGGGACTGTTGGCGTCCACTGTCCGCTTGGGACTTGAACTTGTCGCAGCCTCTTCAGCAAGCGGCATGCCAACGGCCACTTCGCCCCCACCCGCCACAACTTATAGCACTAATAACACTTGATTTACGAACTTTATAATCGGCGCAAATAATTCGTTTCACAACTGGAAGTTTTTGCCCAGTCCGCCGCCAAAGGAGTGAAGATTGCCAAAGCTCAAATCAGCCAAAAAACGCCTGCGCACTAACGCCAGGGCCCACCAGCGCAACCGCACCATCCGCTCGCAGATGCGCACCGCCATCAAAAGGGTCCGCTCGGCCCCCGATAAAGCCGCGGCCGAAACTGCGCTGCAAGCAGCTATATCGGTCGTCGATCGAACCGCGCGCAAGGGCATTATTCACAAAAACGCCGCCGCGCGCTACAAGTCGCGATTGAGCCATTTCGTGCAAAGCATAGCGTAGCGCGGCACGCCCACAAACGAGAAAGCCCGTCATTCATCGCATGAGTGACGGGCTTTCTCTATATGCCTGAACGCGCCTACCCGCTACTGCTCGTCGCGCTGGTCACCCTCACCCACGCCCCGGCACTCGACAGCGGCTTCCACTACGACGATCGCCATTCGTTGCTGGACAATCCCCACATCCGCGATCTGGGCCAAATACCGCGCTTTTTCTACGATCCCACCGCTTTTTCCGCAGATCCGGCCTATGCGATGTACCGGCCGCTGGTGCTGACCGCCCACGCTGTGAACTTCGCCCTCGCCGGCTATGCCCCGCTGGGCTACCAGCTTTTGAACCTCGCCATCCACTGCTTAGCTACGTTGGCGGTTTATCTGCTGCTCCTGTGCTGGCCCCTGGCCCCTATAGCCGCCCTGGCCGGGGCTTTGCCCTTTGGACTGCACCCGGTGCAAACCGAAGCCGTCAACTATATAAGTAGCCGCTCCGAGTCGCTGGCCGCGCTCTTTTATCTGCTGTCCCTCTACAGCTATCTGCGCCAGCAGCAGACCCTGTCGCTGCTCAGCTTCGGCGCCGCCCTGCTGTGCAAAGCCACCGCGATCACCCTCCCCGCGGCGCTGGTGGTTCACAGTTGGCTATTCGGCGACCGCTCGCTCAAACGGCTGTGGGCCTATGGCCTGGTCGCCCTGGCCTACATCGCCCTCTATACCGGACTGTCGGCACCCGGCGCCGGCATCGAGCGGGCGGCCGAGGTCCGACCGCCACTGAGCCAAGTGGCAACCCAGGCCAAAGCCCTAGTCCACTACGTCCAGTTGGTCGCCATGCCGGTCGATCTCAATATCCAGCAGCAATTCTTCGTCTCTGCTTCGCCCCTGGCACCGGTGCCCCTATTGTGCCTGCTGGCGGTGGGCAGTCTCGCGGTCTGTGCCCGACGCCCCTCCACCTCTAGCTATGCCCTGTTCTTTTTTGTCCTCGCCTTAGCACCGACCCTGTTTATCCCCCTGCATATCCTGGTCAACGACCATCGACCCTATCTCGCGTTATTTGGCCTGGCGCTTGCTCTTGGGGCTGCCTGCCAACGATTGCGCAGCACACACATTGTACTACTGTGCCTGCTGCTGGCCAGTCTCTCCCTCCAGCGCGGTCAAATCTGGCGCAGCGAGCTCGGGCTGTGGCACGATGCCGCCCGCAGGGCACCGCTGATGCCCGAAGCCCACTACAACCACGGCTATGCCCTGCATCGCGTTGCAGATCTCGACGGCGCCCTAGCCGCCTATAAGCGCGCCATAGCGTTGGAGCCAGACTACGCCCGCGCCCACAGCAATCTCGGGGCGATTTACCAGCAGCGGCAACAGCTATACCAGGCCGTAGGCGCCTACCGCGCCGCCCTGGCGCGCGAACCCGACGCGGTAGAGACCTTGAACAACCTGGGGCTTTGCTATGCAGGTTTGGGGCAGACGGATCAGGCCCTGGAATTTTATCAGCGAGCCCTGACATTGGACGCAAACCAGGCCGAAGTCTGGCTCAATCTGGGCCTACTGCTACGAGATCGCGGCGAGAGTCAAGCTGCGGCCCAGGCGCTGGAGCGCGCCCTGCAATTGGATCCGAGCATCGCCGAGCGCTTTCCCGCACCGGGAAAGTGATTGCGGATTATTCGAAGGCCCGGGTCGATAAATAGCGCAACCCGCTATCGCAGAGAATGGTGACCACGCGCGCTCCGGGGCCTAGCTCGCGAGCGACCTCGGCGGCGACATAGGCGTTGGCGCCAGCGGAGATGCCCACCAGCAGCCCTTCTTCGCGCGCCAGGCGGCGCGCCATCTCGTAGGCATCGTCGTCGGCAATTACACGCACCTCATCGACGACCTCGCGGTTGAGAATTTGCGGTGCGAAGCCGGCGCCGATCCCCTCGATATAGCTAAAACCCGGCTCGCCGCCCGACAACACCGGCGACCCTGCGGGCTCGACCGCCACGACCCGCGCCTCGGGCAGCGATTCCTTGACCAGTTCGCCAATCCCGGTTATGGAGCCACCGGTGCCGACGCCGGCGACCACCGCGTCGAGCTGCCCATCGAGCTGCGCCAGGATCTCGCGGCCAGTGGTGCGGCGGTGGATATCGGGATTGGCCGGGTTCATAAACTGCTGCGGCAGGAAGTAATCGGGGTTTTCGCGCTTGAGCTCCAGCGCCCGGTCAATGGCACCGCGCATCCCCTCCGCCGCCGGTGTCAACACCACCTCGGCGCCATAGGCCTGCATTTGCAACCGACGCTCGCGGCTGGCGGTGTCGAACATCGTCACGATGAGGCGATAGCCCTTGTAGGCGGCGACCATCGCCAGGCCAATGCCGGTATTACCGCTGGTGGGTTCGACGATCGTGCCGCCGGGGGCGAGCAGGCCCTGCTCTTCCGCCGCCTCGACCATCGCCAGAGCAATGCGGTCTTTGACACTACCGCCCGGATTGACGGCTTCGAACTTGCCCCAGACCTCAGCCGCGCCAGCGGCCACCACCCTGTTGAGCCGCACGATGGGCGTGGCCCCGATCAGTTCGAGTACATTGTTGGCGCGTTTCATGTCCTCCCTTTCATCGCGATGGGGATCCCAACGCGCGAATGCGCTGGCGCAGCGCGGTGGACTGCTCTGCGCTGAGGGCACCGCGCTGCAAAAAGTGCTGATAGTGCTGCACCGCCGCTGCCGTCTTGCCCTGAGCCTCCAGCGCCCGCCCCAAACCGTAGTAGAAAATCACTTCGCCAGGCAACCTTCGCAAGCCCTCGCTCCAGGTGGCGATGGCCGCCTCGAAATGGCCCTGTGCGAGCTGCAATTCACCCAAATTGCGATAGGCACCCGCGTGGTGTGGATCCAGTTCGACGACCTTTTGATAGCGCCTGGCCGCCCGCTCGCGCAGCCCCCGGTCGTAGGCGAGATTGCCCAGATTGTAATGCGCCTCGGCCAGATGGGGATCGAGAGCGAGCGCCTGCATATACGAGGCCTCCGCTTCGCTGTCGTGGCCCTGGCGCTTGCGCAACGCGCCGAGGCGCCGGTGTACATCAGCAACCTGCGGATATGCTGCGACCGCCGCCCGCAATAGCGACTCGGCCGCCGCGAGTTGGCCGGCATCCTGGTACAGGGCAGCTAAATTTACCAGTGCCGGCTTGAAGACCGGATCCAGCGCCAGCGCCTGTTGATAGGCGGCGCCCGCGTCCGTGGGCCGCTTCAGTTTGACCAGTGCATTGCCTCGGTTGTAGTGCACTTCGGCCATGTCCGGCGCCAGCGCCAGCGCCCGGTCGTAGCGGCTCAGGGCTTGGGCTGTCCGCCCCACCTCCTCCAGTGCCCCACCCAGATGCAGGTGGGCGCGATACATGCCGGGCGCCTTGCGCACCGCATCGGTCCACAGCGTCAACTCATCGCGCCAGACCTGACTGCGGCCATAGCACAGCGCCGTGGCTAACCCCAGAGCGACCAGTAGCAGCACGGAGCCGCGCCGTCCCGCCCAGCGCCCCATGCCCAACCCCAAACCCACGCCGAGAAAAGCCAGCGGCAGATAGAGTCGGTGTTCGTTAACCAGCACATTTAAGGGCATCAGCGAAGCCGGTAAAAGAGGCAGCACAGCCCAGGTGCCCAGCAGCAGCAACAGCGGTTTGCGCGAAGCGAGAAAAAGCGCCGACACCAATCCAGCCCCCGCCAGCAACACCGGTGCTGCCGCCCAGCTCTCGGCTACGGTGAAAGGGTGCTCGACACTGAGCCGGACCGGCACGGCGATCAGTTGCGCGTAGTAGGCAGCAGCCTTGGCCTGCGTCGCCAACTGCTCGCCCAGCCCGCGCACCGGTGCGGCCAGCGACGCCCCCAGCCAGGACCGCGCCAGCAATATATATCCGGCCACCACCACCCAGTACACCGCGTGGTAAAGCCACAGATGGCGCGGTTTCTCCGGCGCTCTGCCCCAGCGCTCATAGGCGAGCAGCGCCACCGGCAGACCGACGGCCACCGACTTGCTGAAGACGGCGGCGCTAAAGGCCGCCAGCGAGAATGCCCACAGTAGTAGCCCCGTGCCCCGCTGCCGCCAGTGTACATAGCCGAGCAGCGCCGCCAGAGAAAAGAGCGCGGCCAGGCTCTCCGAGCGGCTGCTAATATAATTGACGGCTTCGGCGTTGATGGGATGCAGGGCGAAAAACAGCGCGCCGGCCAGAGCGGGATAGTGCCGGGCGCCGAGCGCACACCCAAGGCTGTAGACCAGCATCGCACAGCCCAGGTGCACGAGCCAGTTGACCAGGTGATAACCCGCTACCGCATAGCCACCCAGGGCGTAGTTGAGAGCAAAGGTCGCCAGCAGCACAGGCCGGTACATTGCCCGCTCGGGCATCGCAGAAAAGGCGGTGGGGTCCGCGAAATAACCGGGCACGCGCTCGAGCGAGCGGATGTGGGGGTTTTCGACGATCGAGTGAAAATCGTCGTAGTGGAAGCTATTGCCGAACGAAGCGCCGTACGCCAGCCCCAGAGCCAGGGCCAGGGCACCGAGAGCCGTAGCGCGGTCGCGATACATGGCGCGAAAAAGGCGGGCGGCTCAGTCGGGCCGCCCGCCAGAATCCTCTGCCCGGCCGCGGCTAGCGACCGCCGGCGATGGCCGGAACGATGGAGACATTATCGCCGTCGTTGAGCGGGGTTTCCTTGCCGTCGAGGAAGCGTATATCTTCGTCGTTGACGAAAATATTGACATAGCGGCGGATCTCGCCACTGTCGTCGAGCAACTTCTCGGCGATGCCCGCGTAGGCGCCCTCGAGACCATCGACCAGCTGGCCGACCGTACCCGCCTCCAGCTCGACCTCGGAGAGATTATTGGTCAGCTTGCGCAAGGGCGTGGGTATGTTGACGGTGATAGGCATTACATCCTCCTCATTTAGTGAGTAGTATCCAGTTCTGCTATGATATCCCTGGCCTGCGCACCGAGCGGAGTATCGCGCCCTGCAACTCGGGCGTAGGCAGCGCGCGCCTGGGCGACCCGCCCCTGTTCGCTGTAGAGATTGCCCAGATTGAACCAGGCGTCGGGCGCATCCGGCTCCAGCGCCAGAGCCTGTCGATACGCCGCCTCCGCCTCGCCCATCCTGCCCAGATCCTTAAGCGCCACGCCGCGAATAAGCCAGGTCGGCGCATCGGGCGCCAATTGCAGCGCAGCGGCGGCATACGTCAGCGCCCGCTCAGCATCGCCGCGGAAGCGCAGGGCGATCAGCGCCAGCATTTTCTGCGCCTCGCCTCCGGTATCGGCGTCGGTGAGTGCCGCCCGGCACTCTGTTGCGGCCTCGCGCCAGCGGCCCTGGCGCAAGAGCAAATCAGCCAGATTGAGCCGAGCGTGGACGATGTCTGGCGATGTGGCCAGCAGGGCGCGGAAGTGGGTCTCAGCCTCTGCCAGACGGCCCTGGGCCTTGTAGAGCACGCCCAGGTTGTTGCGGGTGGCGGGATGGTGTGCCCGCAGGGACAGGGCCCGCAGATACGCGGCTTCGGCTTCGGCACTGCGGCCGCGTTTTTCCAGCGCGTCCCCCAGGCGCAAATGGGGCTTGAGCATGCCGGGCGCCTTGGCCGCCGCATCGCGCCACAACGCCAGTTCGTCACGCCACACCGCACCGCGCTCAAAGGCAAAAACAGCCAGTATTATAGTATACGCAGCCATCCCGGTCAGAGCCACCCTGCCCCGTCCCGCCGCCAGTGCCCTGTCCAACAACCAGGCACCCAGCAGACACCCGGCCACTAGCGGCAGATAGAGCCGGTGCTCGTTGACCAGCACGATCAGCGGCACGACAAATGTCGGGCCCAGCACCACCGCGCTCCACCCGCTCGCAAATTGCGGCCAGCGCCAGCCACCCCGCCACAACAGGCCCGCCAGCGAAACCAGCAATAGACCCGCGGCGACGACGACCGGATCCGCCAGCGAAGTCGCTGGATAGAACTGGTGCTCGACGCTGAGTTTGACCGGCATTATGCCCAGCAGCGCGTAATACACCGCCCCCTTGACCTGGGTTAAAAATTGCAGCTCGAGAGACCGAATCGGCGTCAGCAGGGCCTTGCCCACTACCCCCCGCGCCAACAATACGTAGACCAGACCCAGCCCGATGAAAGGCAGATAGCGCACCCAGCGCTCGCGCAACCGCCGGCCCAACAACCAATCGCCCAGCGCCAGTGCGGCCACCAGCACTACCGCCACCGACTTGCTCAACAGCGCCGCGCCCCCGCACGCCAGCGCCACCCCGCACCACCCCCACCCACTGCCCGGCCGCCAATAGGCCCAGCAGGCGGCCAAAAAGAAAAAAGCCATCAGCGATTCTGAGCGGCTGCTGACATAGTGGACGACTTCTGAGTTGAGGGGGTGGACCGCAAAGAGCAAAGCCGCAATAAACGCCGGCAACCGCCCCAGGCCAAGGCGCCCCGCCAGCAACAGGACCCACAGCGCATTGGCCGCGTGCAGGACCCCATTGAAAAGATGGTAGCCAGCCGGTGCTAGCCCGCCCAGCGCGTAATTTACTGCGTATGTGCTGAGCAGCACGGGACGGTACATCGCCTGGTTGGGATCGACCGAAAACAGCTGGGGATCGGTAAAGAAGTCGGGCAGGACGCCGAGGTCGCGAATGTGGGGATTGCGAACGATCGAGTGGAAATCGTCGTAGTGGAACGGATTGCCCAGCGCACTGTAGTAGAGGGCGCCGACCAGCACCAGCAGCAGGAGGGCCTGGCGCCCCGTGCCCGGCATGGCTCAGTCTGCAGGCTCGACGGGCATCTCGATGTATGCACTCCCGTCCCACCCAAAGCACTTATACCCCTTTACTTCGCGCCCACTGCCGGCCGCAGCGCCTGTGGCGTCCTCGCCATAGACCGAAAGAACCAGATAGGCCGCATCGGGATCGTCGGGCCCCTCGCCGGCCTCGCGATCGTTGAAGATCCAGGTCCGGCGCTCGTCTTCTTCGGAAAAATACGCCGGACAATCGATGTGCGAGTGGTAAAACCCCGCGACCCGCCCGCCGGCGGCCTCGGTCGCGGCCGTTATGCGCATCATTTCCTCCGGGTCGATCAAATAGGCGGTGCGCGCATCGCGCGGATAGCGCTCGGGGTCGTCGCGGTGCTTCTGCTCCTGGATATTTTCACAGCTATGCACGGCGCACACCCCGCGGTCTTTTCCCTGGGTCAGTATGCCGCAGCACTCGGCTGGATATTCTGCGCGGGCCTGGGCGTAAATGCGGTCGAGATCGTTCCGTGCAATGCGCAACATTTTAGTCATCCCTTCTGCTTAGTCATCCCTGCTGCCAATCGCTTCGTCGAGCGCCAGTTGCCACATCGGCGTGCTCATGTATTTGTCGCCGCTATCGCAAAAAATCGTCACGACCACCCCCTCCTCCAACTGGCGCGCGACTTCAATCGCGGCCCAGTAGGCGCCCCCCGCAGACTGGCCGACCAGCACGCCCTGCTCGACGGGCAGGCGCAAGGCAGTATCGTAGGCATCCTCGGTATCGACCGGTATCTTGTGGTCGAGAAAACCCTCGTCGTAAATCCCGGGCACGATGGAGCTCTCCATGTGCTTGAGCCCTTCGATGCCGTGGAAGGGCTCGGCGGGTTCGGCAGCGATCACCTCAACGGCGGGATTGAAGGCTTTAAGGCCGCGGCCAGTACCCATCACGGTACCGCTGGTGCCGATCGTAGCGACAAAATGGGTCACGCGCCCGCCCGTCTGCTGCCAGATTTCGGGCGCAGTAGTATCTCTGTGGGCGTGCCAATTGGCGGGATTGTTGTATTGGTCGGGCTTGAAATAGCGATCTGGATCGGCTTCGTAGATCTTCCGCGCCTCCAAAATCGCGCCGTCGGATAGTTCGCCAGGATCGGTATAGACGACTTCGGCGCCGTAGGCGGCGAGGATCGCCTTGCGCTCGCGGCTGACATTGGCCGGCATCGCCAGCTTGACCCGATAGCCTTTGGCCGCGCCGATCATCGCGTAGGCGATGCCGGTATTGCCCGAAGTGGAATCGAGGATCACCTTGCCCGGCTCCAGCAAGCCATCGCGTTCACCGTCTTCGATCATCCGTCGCGCCGGGCGGTCTTTGACCGATCCACCGGGATTGAAGAACTCGAGCTTGGCGTAAACCTCGACGCGCGGCGGGATCGCCGGATCTGTCAGTCGCAACAGGGGCGTATTGCCGATATTTTCTACTACCGACGCACCCAGCACCGCAGCCCCGGCCCCTGCGCTCATACCACTCCCCCGGGACTCAAGGCGGCGACTTGCGCCTCGCCTTCGGTCAGTTTCTGTTCCAATACGGCCCGGCGCTGCCTGGCGAGTTGCTGTTCGATACGGCTTGCGGCCAGGCGCTGCGCCATGGTTTCGATAACACTGCTATAAACCTGGGTACACAATTGGGCATTGCTGCGCAGCAACCGGTCAAAGGCGACTTTTCGCAAGACCAGCATATTGCAATCTCTTAGAGCATCAACCGTGGCCGAGCGCGGCTGTCCGGTTATGAGCCCCATCTCGCCAACCGGGGCGACGGGATTGATACTGGCCAACAGTATCTGGTCCTCGTTGTATACGCCGAGTTGCCCGCTGAGCAGAATGTACATCTCGTCGCTCTGGGCGTTGACCCGGCAGACCGACTCACCACTGCGCACCCCGCGGAATTCGCACGACTGCAACACCAGGCGGGTACCATCGGCGCTCAAGCCGTGGAACATCGGGATTTTGCGTATGACTTTCAATAGGGCCAATGCTTTGTCTGCCAATGATTTCAGCCTCCCGCTGACCGGGCGATTTCGCCACCTGACAGCCAATGGTTTACACCGGGCTAAGTGTTAAATATATCGGCGCGCAATCCAGTGTCAACAAGCGAAAAATTCACTTGCTTGACACCTTCATAACCAGCACTTATTTTCTCGCGTTTCTTATCCCTCCCGCAATCCAACCTTTTCACCAGGTGTGACTTATGGAAGTACCGATCGAAGGCTTAGGCGACTGGGAGCGCACCCACGACTGCGGCACCCTCACCGCCGATTCCATCGGCCAGCGCGTGCTATTGATGGGCTGGGTCTGGCGCCGGCGCGACCACGGCGGCGTGGTCTTTATCGACCTCCGCGACCGCTATGGCATCACCCAGGTCGTATTCAACCCCCAGCACGATCTCGCCGCGCACCAGAAAGCCGATCAGTTGCGCAGCGAATACGTCATCGCCGTTCAGGGCGAGGTCGAAGCCCGCCCCGAAGGCATGGTCAATCCCAAGCTGCCCACCGGCGAAATCGAGGTCAATTGCGACCAATTGCGGGTACTCAATGTGTCGCCGACGCCGCCTTTTCTCATCGAAGACGATATCGACGCCGGTGAGGAGATCCGCCTCAAATACCGCTATCTGGATTTGCGCCGGCCCCGCATCCAGGCCAATTTGCAATTGCGCCATCGTGCCTACCAAATCGTGCGCAACACACTTGATAAACAGAACTTTATCGAAGTAGAAACCCCCTTTCTGACCAAGAGCACCCCCGAGGGCGCCCGCGACTATCTGGTCCCGAGCAGGGTCCATCCAGGCCAGTTCTTCGCCCTGCCGCAATCGCCCCAAACCTACAAGCAACTGCTGATGATCTCGGGCTACGACCGCTACTTTCAGATCGTCAAGTGCTTCCGCGACGAGGATTTGCGCGCCGATCGACAACCCGAATTCACCCAGATCGACATCGAGATGGCCTTTGTCCGCGAAGATCACGTCATGGGTGTCGCCGAACGCCTTACTCGCGCCTTGTTTTCCGGTCTGAATCAGATCGAACTGCCCGATCCCTTCCCCCACCTCAGCTACGCCGAGGCGATGGACCGCTTTGGCTCGGACAAACCCGATATGCGCTTTGCCCTCGAGCTCAAAGACGCCACGCAGGGAGCCCGCGCCTCCGAGTTCAAAGTCTTCCACAACATCCTTGACAGCGGAGGTCAGGTCAAAGGCATTAATGCCAAGGGCTGCAGTAATTTCTCTCGCAGTCAAATTGACGATCTCATCGCCTTCGCGCAAGAACTCGGCGCCAAGGGTTTGAGCTGGATAAAGCACACCGATAACGGCCTCGAATCCTCCATCGCAAAATTCTTTCCCGCACCCGCCCAGGCCCTGCTAATCGAAGCCCTCGCATCGGAACCCGGCGACTTGCTGCTCTTCGTGGCCGACCAGCCGGCAATGGTCGCCCGGGTACTCGGCGCCCTGCGCCTGGAGTTGGCCCAGCGCCTCGATCTGATACCCGCCGACAGCTGGGCGCCGCTGTGGGTCACCGAATTTCCCCTGGTCGAGCGCGACGAAGAAGCCGGTCGCTTCGCTGCCATGCACCACCCCTTCACCTCCCCGCTGGAGGAGGATTTGCCACTGCTTGACAGCGATCCGGGGGCGGTGCGTGCCCGCGCCTACGACCTGGTCCTCAACGGCAACGAAATCGCCGGCGGCAGCATCCGTATTTTCCAGCGTCCGATCCAGGCCCGCGTCTTCGAACTACTGGCCCTCAGCCCGGAAGAGGCCGAAGCCAAATTCGGCTTTTTGCTCGGCGCCCTCGAATACGGCGCCCCACCGCACGGCGGCATCGCCTTCGGCTTCGATCGCCTGATCGCCCTGCTCGCCGGCGAGAATTCAATCCGCGAGGTCATTGCCTTTCCCAAAACCAATCGGGCCGTCGGCTTGCTGGAGAATTCGCCCTCGGATGTCGAGATCGAGCAATTGCGCGAATTGGGGATCCGCCCCGCATGACCAAGCGAACTTAACTCTTTTCCGGGCCAGATTTTCGCTTGACATCCGATATAGGCCGTATTAACTTTTGGACTTGTGTCGCGCTATATATACCAGTTTATGCTCTAGTTGCGCAATTCGCGCAATTGCGGCGCACAACCATGCAGAAGATTTAGCAAGCGGAGGACTACTTGATGAGCCGTTTTTCTACGTTTAAAAGCCTGGGGATTGTCTTGGTAGCTGCGGCCCTACCCCTGATGGCCGGTTGCGGCGGCGTGTCGCAAGAAGAGCTGGACGCCCTGGAGCAACAACGCCAGGCCACCGTCGCTGCCGAGCAACAAGTAGCCGACTTACAGGCTGAAAAAGCGCGTCTCGAGCGCAAGCTCGCCGAGCGCCAAGCCGAGAAGAAGGCGCTGGAAGACAAACTGGCACAGACCAAGCGGAACCTCGCCAATTAGGCCATAGATGAGAAAGGGTATGACCATGAAGAAGTTATTCATTGGCGGGTTGGCCTTAGCGCTGCTGGTTTCGGCTAGCGAGAATGCCGCCGCTCAAGAAGAGAAGAAGATGACGCGCGACGAATACGTGGCGCAGATGGCCGACTTGACCGGCCGCGAAGGCACGGCCAAGGGCCAGATTGAGACCCTCGACGCCGAGATCGAAGCGCTCAAAGCCCAGTTGGCCCAGCTCGATCGCGATAACGCCGACCTCAACGCCCAGATCCTCACCGCCGTCTCCGCCACCGATGCCCAGGTAAAGGCCTTTGGCAAAAACCTCGACAGCATTGCCGCCCAGCTCGAAGGCCTGCTGGCACTGGCCCCTGAGGTGCTGATCCAGCGCCGCGGTGAAGTCAACGATCTCGCCGCCCAGGTCGGGGAGCTCAAAGAGAACAAAATTTCCGCCCTCCCCGAGATGGCCGCCCAACTAGCCGACATCGACAAGATGATCGCCCAGCTCAAGGCGCGCGTCGCCCAGCCGGTTACCATCGACTACACCGTGGCCAAGGGCGACAATCTCTGGAACATTTCCAAAATGGAGCGGATCTACGCCGATCCCTATATGTGGCCGCGCCTCTACCGGGCCAACAAAGAGCAAATCCAGGATCCGGATCTGATCTATCCCGACCAGACGCTGGCGGTGCCCTTTGGCGTCGCCGAAAATCAGCATCTGGTCACCCGGGGCGATTTCCTCTTCAAGATTGCCGCCGAAGTATACAACGACGGAGGCAAGTGGCACAAGATTTACGAGGCCAACAAGCAGCAGATCGTCGAACCGCACCTGATCTTCCCTGCTCAGGTTCTCGAACTACCCAGTAATTAACTACTTGATTTAAAAACCGTTCATAGCCAAAAAGGGGTTTGATCCTTCTACTTAAGAAGGATTCAAACCCCTTTTTGTATTCTACAAAGGGCCCATGAAGGATATTTCCATATCGGGCATTGACCGCCTCTCACTCTTCGGGCGCAACGACCAGCACCTCGCCCATATAGAAGAGAAATACGGCGTTAGCCTGGTCGCGCGCGGCGATAAGCTAACTCTCAAAGGACCCGATGCCTCGGTCCGCGAAGCCGACGGNCTGCTGACCCATCTCGTCGAGCGNATGCGGCANGGCCCCNCCCCTGACGAAAAGGAATTGCGAGATCTGATCCACCAGAGTCCNACCCCGCCCCAATACGATCAGCTCGCAGACGATAAACACGCCGCCAATACCTACAAGGCAACCATCCGCGCCCGCACCGNCGGCCAGGCGCAATATCTGGAGTCCATCGACAACAACGATATCGTCTTCGCCATCGGGCCCGCCGGCACGGGCAAGACCTATCTGGCGGTGGCGATGGCGGTGGCCGCGCTCAAACAGAAGCAGATTTCGCGGATCCTGCTCGCCCGCCCGGCCGTCGAAGCGGGTGAAAAACTGGGCTTTCTGCCCGGATCTTTCGAAGACAAGGTCGACCCCTATCTGCGGCCGCTCTACGACGCACTACAAGACCTGATGGAACCCGAGCGCCTGCGGCGCATGCAGGACATGAAGATCATCGAAGTGGTACCTCTGGCCTATATGCGCGGCCGCACGCTCAACGAGTCGTTCATCATCCTCGACGAGGCGCAAAACANCACGCCGCAGCAGATGAAGATGTTCCTCACNCGGCTCGGCAGCCACTCCAAGGCCGTAGTAACCGGTGATGTCACCCAGACCGACCTCAGCGAAGACCAGCCCTCGGGTCTGGTGGTCGCCCCCAAAATCCTCACCGGTATTAGCGGCCTGGCCTTCGTCCGCCTCAATGAAAGAGACGTGGTCCGCAACCCGCTGGTGCAAAAGATTATCAAGGCCTACGACACGTACGAGGAAGCCCAGGTCGCACAGGCAAACTCCGGATGAACGCGCTCAAATCCAGGTTGTTCACTCCCAGGGGACGCGGCCATGCCCCGACCCAGCCCTGGCGCCCACACAGCCTGTGGACCTTCCGCATTGCCCTGGCCCTGATCGTCGTCGGCCTACTGACCTACNTGTCCCCCTACCAGCGGCCCTATAATGTCGCGCAGTTGCGCGTCGGCGGGACCGCTCAGGAATCTATCAGAGCCCCTTTTCTCTACCACGTCCCCAAAAGAGATGCCGAGTTGGAGCGCGAGCGGCTCGACGTCACGGCGACCATCCCGACCATTCTACACCGCGACCCCCTGATCCAGCANCGACAAATCGCCCGCTTGGACTCGGTCTTCGGGGTCATGGTGCCAGGCATCCGCGTGCAAATGGCCGACTCGCTCAAACAACGCCACCTCCAGCGCGAATTGCCCCGGGTCATCGGCTCGCTCTCGGTCGATGCCCTATCGACCCTGGTCGCGGTGCTGGCGACTGCCAGCGAGCCCTACGTGCAGGACTTCCAGGCCATCTGCCGCCAGATACTGGCTAATCTCTACGGCACCGGCATCGTCGNCTCCAAACAACCCGTGTTNCAGAGCCCTTCGCCGCAAGTACGCATCGACGACCGCCAGCAGCATGTCGAGACCATCTACAGCGAAGACCAGCTCAAACGAGGCGATCTCATCGCCCACATTCAGACNTATCGCACCATTGCCGACCGCGACGCGGTAGAGGCTGTACACGAATTGCTCAGCCTATTTGTCGTGCCCGACCTGGCCATCGACGCGGAAGAAACCGAGCGTTTGCGCAGCGAGGCCCGGCGCGGCGTAGCCAGCATCAAGCGCATCTACGCCAAAGACGATCTCATTATCGACAAAAATGCCACCGTAACTCAGGACCACGTCGACGCNCTCGACGCGCTGGCCGAGCGCATCGCCGCCGAACAGGCCAGCCATCCGGTCCAGCGCCTGGTCCAGATGCTGGCGGCGGCGACCATCGCCGGCTTCCTGATCTTCGTCTTTGCCTACTTCCTCGCCACCCGTGAAAGCCAGACCTTCGACCAGCCCGGCCAGCTCATCCTGCTCGCCATCCTGACCATCGCCACCGCCGCCATCGCCGCCTACATAAAAACCCACGAGCTCGACACCTATCTGGTGCCGACGCCACTGGCGGCAATGCTGGCGACGATTCTGCTGACCCCGCAGATCGGCCTAGTACTCTCCTTTGTGCTCGCGCTCTTCGTCGGCAATCTCTTCGCCGATTTCTACGTGGCGATGACCTGTGCCCTGACCTCGGCGNTTGCCGTCTATGCCGTACGCCACGTGCGCCATCGCAACCAGTTCTACCGCTCGATGATCTTCCTGCCNATCTCGTACTCTTTGCTCATCGCCGCGGCCGATCTGTTGCGCTTCGTGCCCGGCGAACAGATCTACGGCCACGTGCTACCCGGCATCTTCATCGGCGTGGCCGCCCCGATTCTCACCATCGGCCTGCTGCCGATCTTCGAAAGTCTGTTTCGCCTCACCACCGATATCACCCTGCTCGAACTGTCCGACCTCAACCGACCGCTATTGCGCGAGTTGGCCATCCGCGCCCCNGGCACCTACACCCACAGCCTGATTATGGCCAACCTGTCCGAGAGCGCAGCTGAAGCCATTGAGGCCAATCCGCTGCTGGCACGAGTGGGATGCTACTATCACGATATCGGCAAAATGCTCAAACCCGAGTACTTCAGCGAAAACCAGGGCTTGCGCGGCGGCCGCAATCCGCACGACCATCTGACGCCCAATATGAGCGTCCTCATCCTCACCTCGCACGTCAAAGACGGACTGGAATTAGCCGAGGAACACGGCTTGCCCCAATCTATTTGCGACCTGATCCCGCAACACCACGGCACCACCGTAATCGAAATATTCTACAATCGCGCCGTCGAACTGGGCGGCGAAAGCGTGCGCAAGGAAGATTTCAGATACGACGGACCCCGGCCCCAAACCAAGGAAGCTGGCATTTTAATGCTGGCCGACTCGGTCGAATCGGCCGCCCGGACCCTGGCCGAGCGCACCCCTAATCGAGTCCGGCAATTGGTTCGCAATATCATCCAGCAGAAATTCACCGGCGGCGAGCTAGACGAATGCGCGCTGACCTTGCAGGATTTGCACAAGATCGAAGACAGCTTCATTCCCGTATTGATGGGCACCTTGCACGGTCGGGTCGAATATCCCTGGCAGACAGCAGACCGCAAATGGCGCGCGGTCCAGGTAAAAAATTGACGACAATAGAAATCACCCGCGACGAGGGCACCGACCCCCTACCTACGACCGATTGCGAAGCCCTCGAGCGCATCGCCGCCGAGGTCGGTCACAGCCATACCCTACCCGCAGTGGTGCGCCTGATCTTCATTGCCGATGACTACATGGCGCAACTCAACGCGTCATACCGCGACAAAAAAGGCACGACCGATGTCCTCTCCTTCGATTTCGGCCCCACACCGGGCCAACCCCACAGCGGCGAAATCTATATCTCCCTGCCCCAAGCCCGACGCCAGGCAAGCGAACAGGGCGTCCCCGAATTAGAAGAATTAGCCCGGTTGTTTGTACACGGCCTATTGCACCTGGCCGGCTGGGTGCACGACACGCCCCAACAACTGACCGCGATGGAACGGGAAACGGAGACCTTTCTCGATGCGATCCCACTCTAGACGGGCCTGACCGGCCGTTTTGCGCACAAGGAGCCTTTTTGGAACCTCCGCAAGTTGACCTGGCCCAGGTTATCTACGCCGTGCTGGCGGGCACCATTAGCCTGGCCAGCCTTTTCCTGGTCGCCAGTTACGAAGCGACATTCACCATTCTCTCCAAATCCGCGCTGGAGAAGCTGGCCGAGGGGGGGCTGGCCCGAGCCCGGACCATGTTGCGCATCTACGAGCCGCACCAGCGGCTGCGCCTGATGGTCCGGCTGGGCGAAGCGATCAGCACCACCGCCCTGGCCCTGGCGTTGTACTTCCTCCTCAGCGCACTGGCAGCGCCCTATGGCCTGCCCGCCTACGCCGTAGCGGCGGGGGCCCTGCTAACGACGCTGGGGCTCTTTCTCGTCGTGGCCACACCCCGCCGTATCCGCTTCGCCGAAGACGACGATGACGAGCCCCGCATTCCGCACGTCGCTCTGGTCTATGTGCCCGTCCACAACCTGCTTTTGCCTCTGACGAACCTGCATGAGCGCCTCAGTGCTGGCGACTATAGCGATGAGGACTTCCGCGCCGAAAAGGAAGAGGAATTGCGCAGCATCGTCGAATCGGAGGGGGAATCGGGTGTGTTGGAGGAAGGCGAGCGCGAGATGATCGAGAGCGTCTTCGGTTTCCACGACCGCATCGTCCGCGAGGTCATGGTCCCCCGCGTCGATATGGTCGCCATCGACCAGTCGGCCACGCTGCAAGAGCTGCTCGACCAAATCCGCGACAAGGGACATTCGCGGTTGCCCGTCTACGAGGAAAGCCTCGACCATATCCGCGGTCTGATTTACGCCAAGGATCTGCTGCAGATCCTGGTCGGGCGCAACGACCTCGACCTCGGGACGCCAATCGACCAATTCCTCATCGACGCCAATGAGGAGTTGCAGCCCTTTACCCACGAGCCCTACTATGTTCCCGAAACCAAGAAGATCGACGTCCTGCTCAACGACCTGAGGGCCAACAAAATCCGCCTGGCTATCGTCCTCGACGAATACGGCGGCACCGCGGGCCTGGTAACCACCGAAGATCTGGTCGAAGAGATCGTCGGCGAAATCCAGGACGAATACGACGAGGAGGAAGCCCTTTACCACTGGCAGGTCCCCGGCGAGGTGCTGATCGCCAACGCCCGCATCGATATCGACGACCTCAACGAACTACTCTCGACCGACTTGCCCAGCGAGGGTTTCGAGACGCTGGGTGGCTTTATTTACGACCACCTGGGCAGCATCCCCGAGGAGGGCCTGGTCTTCGAGGCCGACCACCTCGAGTTGGACATTCTCAAGATCGAGGGCCAGCGCATCGCCCAGGTCAAATTGCGGCGCCTACCCAATGGCGCGGATGTGGATACCTGAGCAATAGGGGTTGCGCCAAAGATGCACTTACCATAAATTCTATGGCCTGATGCGGGGTGGAGCAGTCTGGTAGCTCGTTGGGCTCATAACCCAAAGGTCGCAGGTTCAAATCCTGCCCCCGCTACCAACATTTTAACCGTCGAAATCACACGATTTCGGCGGTTTTCTTTTGTATCCGTGCATCCCTCCCTGCTATAGTAGTGTTTTTTGTCCTTCCCTCTTTTTGTCCTCGCCTCGGCCACTAGCCGCCGCTACCATCTCAAAAGGCCGAGCGCCAATGGAGCGCGGCCAGAAGAGGCGCGGCTACATGATGCCGACCTACTACTGGCTGCGCCATACATTCGCCACCAACTGCTGCAG